>CAKMJY010000001.1 GCA_927433595.1 uncultured Acholeplasmatales bacterium
GTTGACTTCATTGCCATCGATAATTCTAACTAGTCCTTCTGTTTGAAGTTGGATATAGTCTTTATTCTCAGGATTCGTGTTGCTATTGCTTTCAGCTTTTGATGAAGGAACGAAATACATCACATGTGTGAAAGCACTTCGGAACTTCAGATTACTATTTCGGTAGTAAGAATAGAACAGAGTTACTGGAGACACTAGGAGTAATGAAAGATATTAAATCTCTATTACCGAAAGCAATAAAAGCTTCGATGCAAATTAAAGGTATCTTAACAGCTAAATCACAAGCAGATCTTGAAGGTTTAAAAGCATTTAAAGAAGAATTTGAACAAACACTTAATTCAAGTGATAAAGCACTGGGTGTGCTAGATGTAGCAGGCACATTTACGCCAGTTCAGATAGATCCAAAGGTTATTGACAAAGATACTTTAAGTTATATGGATCTTCAAATTATAAGTGAATTTGGAGTTGATTTATCGATTATCCAAGGCAACGCGGATGAAAATAAATGGGCTTCATTTTATCAAAAATGTATCGAACCAATACAGGATGCTCTTGAACAAGCTGCATCATCGGTCTTATTCACAGTTAACGAGTTTAATCACGGGAATCGGATTAAGATCTATGATAGAAAAGTTCAACATCTGAGTATGTCAACAAGATTAAACCTAATAAAAGAATTAGGACCTCGAGGTTATTTATCGAGATCAGAACAAAGAGAACTTGCAGGTTATGAACCAGACGGTGGTAAAGAACAAATATCGCTAAACTATGTTGATAGTGAGAATCAAAACAACTATCAGAAATCAAATAAAGGAGCTGAAGAAGATGTCAATACCAAGAAATGATGAAAAGATCTTAAGAGCTGCAGTCATCACTGAGTTAAGAACCTCAGATGAAAACAATGAACATGTTGTGGAAGGATATGCAGTCCTATTTGAACAACCAACAAAAATAGGAGATTACTTCCTAGAAACGATTTCAAGAGGCGCAATTAAAGATGATGCACTTGATGACGTGTTATTCTTTGTAAACCATGATTCATCAAAGATTTCGTTAGCGAGATCAAGAAGAAACAATGCAAATAGCTCACTTCAACTTAAAGTAGATGAAAGAGGTCTTTACTTCAGAACTAAGCTGGATATAGAAAATAACACAGAGGCAGCCGCATTGTATTCAGCTATTAAACGTGGGGACGTGGACGGCATGTCATTTTGGATGAGAGTCAATAAAGATGAATGGTCTGACTTAAACACTGAAACCCCAAAAAGACGTATTACAGAGATATCTAAGATTTTCGAAATCAGTGCCGTTAATTGGCCTGCGTACGAAAATACTGAAATATATGCTAGAAGCAATAAAGACACGTTGGATAACGACAAGAAGGCGTTGGAGAATGCCAGGTCAACAGAATTGGATAATGCTGCAGATATTGCTGAAGCAAAAAGAAAACAATTGATGTTCAAAGTTCAAAATAGATTATAGGAGGATAACATGAACTTACTTGAAATGATTAACAAAATTGAATTAAGAATGAATGAAATTCACAAAGAACTAACTGGATTAGACACTTCAAAAGAAGAGAGTAGATCTAAACTAGATGAACTCGAAAAAGAGTACAACGCGAAGAAGGAAGAAAGAGCAAGCTTACTTAAGATTGCAGAAATCAAACCTATTGAAGTCACTAAATCACCATTCAGAGCTGCTGATTTAGGTGGAGGGAATACAAATCCTCAAGAGTCAAGTCTTGAATATCGTAAGGCGTTCATGACATATATTCAAACCGGAAAGCGATCAGTTGCTCTGGATGAAATGAGAGCAGATGCATCAACATTACAATCAGATGTATCAGCGGTAATTCCAACCCAAATTCAAAATAGAGTAATTGATACTCTAACTGTGAGCGGCAGAATCTATGCTAGAATCTCAAAAACGAATTTACCGTCAGGTACTAGATTCCCGATCAACTCTGTGAACCCAACCGCTACATGGGTAGCTGAAAATGCGAAATCAGACAGACAAAAGATGACATTAAATACTTATGTTGAGTTCGGGTCTTATAAGCTTCAAGTTAGAGTTGCAACATCTTTAGAAACTGCAACAAACTCACTTGAAATCTTCGAAAAACTCGTAGCAGATAAGATTGTCAAGGCAATTATTAAAGCTATTGAAACGGCTGTTATCTCTGGTACAGGTTTAGGCACACCAACAGGTTTAGTTGTAGACTCAAGAATTGCTGCAGCACAAAAAGTTGCAACAACAATTGCACAATTAAACTATGCCGGGTGGGTAGAACGTTACGGGAAAATTCCTGCAGCTTACCTAGATAGAGACTTGGTTTGGTTAATGCACCAAGATACATTCTTCAAGTACGTAATCAGTCTTACGGACACAACAGGACAACCAGTTGCTCGTACAATTCAAGGTATCGATGGAAAACCTAAACACATCTTGTTGGGTCACGAAGTACTATTTGAAAACTCATTACCAACTGCAGATACTGCAGTAGCAAATGATCTTTTCGTAATCTTTGGAGATCTATCAGAATATGATTTCAACAGTAACTTAGTCATGACTTATCGCAAGTATGTGGATGAAGAAACTGATGAGATTGTGGACAAAATCACCCTATTGGGCGATGGTAAAGTATTAGATCCAAAACCATTTGTTTTCTTTAAGAAAGCAGTATAACATTTAAATCCATAAGCAAAGGTGATGAAATATGAGTACAGTACTAGAAACATACATAGATGATAATATCAACAACATCGCACTTACTATCGGATATGACAGTAATGATTTAGACTCCATGGCAATTCTGCGTGGGTTTATTGAGTCTGGCATTGAAGATATGATTGCTGCAGGTGTCTCAGAACAAGTTTTGACAAGTAATAAGCTCAGTTTCATCACCATTTGTTTATACGTTAAGGATAACTTACCGTTATCTTCTGGCGTTGCTACAAGCTCACCTATTTACATCGCTAACGTTCAAAAACTTAGACTAATATCCAGAGTAGTAGAAAGCACGAGTGTTACAACATGAGTGTATGTACAACAAGAATGATTTTGCTTCTACGAGTAGAAGATGTACAAAATCCAACAAATGGGTATCGTACAAAGACCATTACTGGACAAAGAAAACTGTTAGCAGATGTTACAAACGTTGGTTCGAATATTCAAATGAATGCTGTATCGTTAGGTACTGTATACAGCAATCAAATCGAACTGAGAGAAAAGATGTATAAAGGTGAAGCATACGTTGCATTCAAGGTTGATGGATCAATGAATGTTTATGAGATAAAGAGTACCGTTAAAGGTAAGACTTCTGAGTATCGTAAGCTGAACGTCCAGATAACAAAAGAAAGCATCGAAGGAGTTGATTCTCTTGTTTGATGATCCAGACTTCTTATATAAGTTATTTAAAGATTTAGGCACACATGCACCTATCTATATGAATGCTATGACAGATCCAGGTAATCAGGAGACATACGTAGTGATAGAGCCAGTACAAGATGTGCCAACAATTAACGGTGATGGAAAAGTATTACTTAGAACTATAGAGTTTAATGTAAGAATTCATACATCGAAGTCAAGCGATGGCGTTGTTCTTGCTAAATTATATGAAGCAATTCTAGATGCGAATGACATGACATACAATCGATATGGACCAACAATTGACCCGTTTTCAAAGAGGTTCTCCATTTTGATAATGGGAGAATATTATTATGGCAAATAAATCACTTGAAGAGCAGTTTATAGAGATTGCTCAGGAGTATTCTAAGGAACTTAGAGAAGACATTGAAGAAGGGTTAACACTCGCTGCAATCGATCTAAAAAATGCGCTCGAACAAAACAGTCCTATCAGCAGATACGATGCTGAAGGTCAGAGCCATTTTAAGGACTCGTGGGTTATAAAGAACCAATATAAGAAAGTACGTTATGTTGGTAATACAAAAACTGTATCTGACCAATCTGGTAAGAACATTCCTTTATCAAACATATTAGAGTATTCAGAAGCTAGTCCGCATAAAGGATTCATTCAAAGAACTTTCAATTCTATAAGTGAAAGTTTATACAAGAGAATGGTTAGTAGAATTAAAAAATAGGAGGAATCATTCATGAAAACAAATGAATTACAATTCAGTATCAAAAATGTGAAATACGCAGTTAAAGATTCCGTATTGGGAACATATGGCAATCCAGAAGACTTGGCGTTTGCTGAGCAATTAGCACTAGAAGCTACGTTCAGTTCACAACAACAATATGGCGATGGCCAAATTATTGCAACACTATCCTCAGATAAGGGTATGACCGGAACACTTACACTTGTTCAATTAGCGAATCAATATGAAATTGATATGAAACGTAAAATGGAAATTGACGGTGGATTGGCTGATGTCACTCAACTAGATGATGTTGAACATGCGATCTACTACGAGTTCGAAGTAGTAGCAAACGGTTCAAAGAAAACGATTAAAGCCTGGTTATTAAATGTAACGTCAGGACGTCCATCTGAAACACTCACTCAAACAAAAGAGAATCCTACGATTAATAACATCGAAATTTCTCTAACTATACTGGGTGAGACTCTTAAGACAAATTTAGGTACTGCAGACTATGTTGATGCCAATGGAAATACATTGAAAGTCACTAAGATTGTGTCCAAACCAGGAGATGCTGGTTACGCTACATTTGGTGATGCAGTTCCAATTCCGAAAGCATTAGCGTAGGTGATAATTTATGATTATCACACTTCCAACTGTCAAGAAGACTTACGATGAACAAACTGAGACTACTACAGTAACAAGAGAAGATCTTAAGGTTGAGATTGATACCAGCTTCAAAGCTCATTTAAAATGGGAAGAGCAATTTCAATCCCAAAAAGGCATTGATTTAACTGAAATGACTGCTAAGGTATCCGGATGGGTAAAAGATGCTAAAAAAGCAGCTTTACACATGTCTGATATGCTTAGAGTGTTGTACTGTTACATCAACACAGATCAACTTCCAACATTTTCTGATTTTGTAGGAATACTTGAACCTGAAAATGCGTTAGAGGTAATTGAAAAGATTGGCAAGGTACTTGCTGAAACAGGCAAGACTATAGCAAAAAAATAGAGGCACGTGCTTCGCACTTATTAGATTTACATCACTCGCTCTATGGTGATAGTGAAACAAAGAGTGAGGAGCATGTGCCTTCAGTATTTAAAACGATCCAAAGAGCAATTGACTACAATATCAGTTACGGACTTATGGAACGATTAAATTATGAAGACTTAAAAGCAATGATAATAGAGTATACAATCCGTGATTTTGAGTTAGAGATTCAACGTAGAGAAAAAGATCGATTGGAGTCCAAAGGCATTAATCGAAGAAAAGCTACGGATGAAGAAATAGCTCGATTACATGGTTTAAGTTAGGAGGGAAATCATGGCAGAAAAAACAAAAGGTTTGACTATAAAGTTGGGGTTTGATAATTCTGAGTTTAAGAAGAAAATCAAAGATTCTACTTCAGAAATAAATGCCACTGATAAGCAAGTTAAAGCCCTTCAAAAATCACTAGAGTTGAAATGGGATGCATCGAAATTTACTCAAGCTCAAAAACTATCTCAAGAAGCTATATCGAAGACTGAAATGAAAGCGAAGGAACTTCGTGCCGAGATGGCCAAAATGGAAGCAAAAGGTGTAGACACTTCGAGTGCATCATATCAAAAACTTCAAACAGAATTAATTAAAACCGGGGATGAGGCTACAAAGCTTAAGAAAAAACTTGATGAAGTTAATCAAATGAAGGTTGATCGCTTAGCAAACAGTTTCAAGAATGCCGGTGACAAGATTAGCAAAGTTGGCCAATCGTTAATGGGTGTCAGTTTAGCTGCTACTGCAGTTATTGCATCTTTGGGTAAGTTAACTTCAGACACAGTTAAGACTGCTGCAGAAATTGACGACATGTCTCAAGCAGTAAATCTAAGTGCTGAAGCACTTCAAAAATGGCGATATGTAGCATTGCAATTAGGTTTGGATAACTCAACACTTCAAACCTCGCTTGCAAAGACTCAAGCTGCGTTTGCCGATCTATCTAAAGGTGAAGTATCACCTGCGAGCGATGCATTAATAGCTTTAGGCTTTAGTGCTGAAGAAGCAGCTAAAGGAATGAATGTTAATTTTGAACAAATGGTTCTTAAGCTATCAGAAGTGAGAGATGCATCTGAACAAGCATTTCTTGTTAATGAGTTGTTTGGAGATAGGCTTGGCTCAAAGATAATTCCACTTTTAAACGGTGGTGCTGAAGGACTAGCAAAGCTATCGGCAGAGTTTGAAGAACTGGGTTACATGACCAACGAGCAAGTACAAGCATTTGCTGATTATGACGATCAATGGACCAAAATTAAAGCGTCACTCAAAAGTGTTCGTGATGAATTGACAGTGTCTCTTTTACCTATAATGCAAACACTCACAGATTTCGTAGATTCAAAAGTTGTTCCAGCTATCAGAAGTTTGGCCAACTGGTTTTCGAACCTGTCTACTGGACAAAAAGAGATGCTACTAGGTATTACAACCTTTGTTGCAGCATTAGCGCCCATGCTTCTAGTTGTCGGGAAAATGACAAGTGGAATAGGTATGCTTATTAAAGGTGTACAAGGACTACAAGGCGCATTTACATTACTTGCTGCACATCCTATTGTTGCAGCATTATTGGCAGTTGCAGCAGTCATGATTTACTTGTATTCAAGTAATGAGAAATTCAGAGAATCAGTTAACGGATTAGTGTCTGAGTTAGGGTCAAAGTTTCAACCGATACTAGAACTATTAGGCGATGCATTTAAGGATATATCAAGTCAATTGATGCCACTTGTTGATACCTTAGGTAACTATCTAGCACCCATAATCAAAGTATTAACTACAGCACTAGGACCTCTTGTAGATATCCTAGTAAATGTATTAATGCGAAATATTCAGTTCATGTTACCAGCAATTAAATTACTAGTGGATGGATGGACATGGCTTGCTAGTGTTATCGACAAATATGTAGTACCAGTTATGGATAAACTAGCTGAAGGGTTTGACGCATTTATAAAGAGCCTACCAACAGCATTTAAAAACGCTTTAAAAGGTATTGAGTATAATGTCAACTTAATATTCGATTTTATTAATAGAATGATTGATAAGATAAATACTTTAGGAAAAGTAGTTGGGTTCTCGATTGACAAGCTTGAGGATATTTCTATTGATACAAGTTTTGTAGATAAGATGGGTATAGGCAAGTCTAGTGAAAAACCCGAATCAACTACTGTGGTATCCGATAAGAAAAAATCTGATTCAGCTATTACAAAATCGGAATATACTGCATCAAATATCAACAACACAACTGTCAATACTACAAACGACTACTCAAACAAAGATATCGTAATTAACGTGAATGTCCAAAATTATGCGGACGAACTTGATGTTAAGGATATTGCTAGACGTGTCAACATCGAAATGGCAAAACAAATGTAGAGGAGGTGCTTCGGCATGAGACAATTCAAGTTATGGAATGCATCAAAGACCCAGGCATTCGACTTTGCAACAAATGGATGCATCATTACCGATGTCTCCGGAATGGGATTAGGATTTAATGTATCTTTAGTCAACAGAGCCGTAGTCGATTATGAAAGTAAATTTGAGAATATAACTCTGTTGGCCAACTTTGGAATCAAATCCAATGCGTATACATCATTCAATGAATTTGCTAATTTTATTGCTTCGAATGGTAGAAAGAATCTGATCCTTGAATATGCAGTTAATGGAAGAACAGTTTATTGTGATGTATGGATTAAGAGCATACCAAAGTCCCAAAAAACAACATTCAATATTTTAGCTGAGAAGCTAGAGTTTGTAAGATTAACTTACTGGTATCAAATTGAAAGTGGTGTACTTCCTACATATCCATCTGTGATAAATATTGAAAATGGTGTGATGGAAGATATCCTGGTTAATCTAACAGTCAGTGGTCCAACAAGCGACACGTTCAAAGTAGCTCTTATATATGGATCTACTGTACTATCAGAGATTAAGTTAAATGTAGTTTTAACTTTAGATCATGTTCTAGAGATTGATGCAGATAACAAGAATGTTAAGCTCATTAATTCAGGAATCGAAAGCAATGGATATAATCTCATCGATCATTCGAAAGACACTTTTATAGTAGTGCCTTCTGGAGCCCATGGTTTATCAATATACGCAGGTACAGGTACAGTAACCTATAGTTTTAAGAAATGGGTGATTGATTAATGTATGCAGCAATTTATGGATACGATTATCAAGATGGTAGAAGAAAACACCTAGGAAATGCTACGAACCTTGAACACACAACCTCAAAGCGCGTATTCGACTTCGGAAGTGCTAAAGTAACAGGTAAGTGTACATTTAAAATTGAAAGACCACTGCTTTATGTAATCAACGATGAACACGGACGTCAAAAGTTTTCTGGCTTTTTGAAGAACATTAAGCAAGATGACAAGTCGGAGAAAGTAGAGTTCGATGGCGAGGATTTCAAAAAGGTGCTTGATACAGAAATTATCCTAGACTTCACAAACGATGCAGTGCCTGATTTTACATGGAGCGGACTTATGGCAAAGGTTACTGAAGAAATTAGACAAACCAAGGATCCATTTATATCTACATTGGATTTAGAGTTTATCATTCCAACCGACTCGACAGATACAAAAGTCATTGCTGATTATTCTAAACAGTACATGGTAGTCAACGCTAAAGAGTTTATGAAAGTCTATCTATCATACTTTAACTATTACATTGCAGACTACTACGATATCGTGCAAGACAGCCTTATCTTTGAATTTAAGAAGATGAGCAGTGAAATAATCAGTATTAAGCTTAAAGATTTCGTACACGAGAAAACAACTGCAGATATCAAAGTGAATAAAACAATTGCAACGATATCGCATAATACAATCGAAGATACAGCTTCATGGGAGAATAGCGATAGTGCTTACTATAACGCTGAACTTTCTTCAAATAAGGCTTCCATGATAGCTACAGACCTACCAGATCCAAACGGATATCCAACAGGATTCGCGTTAAGAAAAGTAGCTGGTCATCAGTATCAAAGTATCACAGAAGGTGAATACTGGTCATCAGGTAACAGGACTGCAATCGGTATTCCTCAATACGGCGTGAACGTGTGCTACACAGCACCTAGTTACAGTTCAGCTGTAGCAGCTGCAGGAGATCCAAACCTAAGAACTGAAAACACAGTGATTAGAGTAGTCTACAGAATTGCAGCAACAGGCGAATCATGTCCACAGGCTACGTTCATCAAAGTAGTGCCTACATCAGCAACGTATCACAAGAGAAGCGATGTAACGTTTAGACCAAGGCCGAATCTACCTGAGAAGATATATACGCTTGGGAATGACAACGAAATCTATAGTGGGTATGCACCGGAAGATAAAAGAATCTATCCAATCGTGACTAAGGTGTTTGAAGCAACCTACCTATCCGAAGCTCAATTAAATGCTGTCTACGAGCTTGTAAATAACAGGTACGTAGAAAATATCATCATTAAGCAAAACAACCTTGTAAGCCCAATTGACCTAGAATCAATAGAACTTTACACACCAGTGCGAGTCTACGATGATAACGGCTTTTATAAAGACATCCCAATCTCGGAAAAAACCTTCGTATGGAAGGCCAACGAAAAGTATACGGATGTGAAGCTAGGCTTCAAGAAAACCTTGCTGACTGAAATCATTAAAAACGAAATCGGAACCCAAGGCGTAGTGAAATCAGTTACGAGCAGTGGTGGCGGTGGCACAACCGTTCAACAATTCGAAATTTACCAGGGCGAGGTAGCACCAGACCCTAACCAATACAATACATGGTTCAAACCAATCGAAGGTACTGAAGAAGTGCAAATGATGAGTACAACTGAAGTGTATACAGAACCAAGCACCATAGAACCGGATAACGGTCTAGACTCGGAGCCAACCGAGATAACTTAGGAGGCAGTATGAAAAAACTAATTAATTATGAACCAAAAAAGGAAACCCTCGAAGAGTTTCCATACGTTGAAATCATGGAGCAAAAACATGTGTTCGCAGACCTTCCGTTAGCCGTTGTGGACTTCGGGAAGACTTATTCTAAACCAGTTTTATATGGCAACTACAGAGGCGTTCCTACGATTTATGATGAGTCTGAAGTAAAGCAGCATTTGGCCAAGCTGAAATTATTCCACTTTGCTGAAGACCAGGGGAAGCTAACTGAAGTAGAAGCTGAGAAAGCAACAATGCATGTAAGACTTCCAAAAGAAACAATAGTCGATCAACTGATATTTAAAGATGGCCAGATTATATGGGCTAAGCCTGTAGAAGAACCATCCAAAGAGGCGGTGAGCTAACATGGCAACAATTAAGTCCGAGTATTATCGCTTTAATGGGTTAACTTGGGATTTACACTATTTTAAAACTAGTGCAGACCTAATCGTTGAAACACAAACGAAGAAGGTCATGACTGATTTAGAACGTCAAGCGATTGCAGACTATCTAACAACATTTAACGATGTAGACTTATTAGCAAAGGTACAATCCAATGGTAAGCTACCAGTAGGCATTATCCCTTCACTGGGGTATCTACCACTCTCTGGCGGATCATTAACAGGACAAGTTAACGGTACCATTTTATCGCTTAGTGGTAATTTAATCGTGGGTGGCACTATGTTCATCAACGGAACTGTGGGAAGCGACAATGCATCAATCCAATTTAGTAGTGGCTTAGATTCCATTAACTTTAATGGCGTACCACTTATTAACGTAGGCGCGCCATACAACGCAAGCGATGCCGCAACAAAAGAATATGTTGATGGGTTGGTTGCTGCAGGTATGCGACCAGTAGCTGCAGTAAAAGTAGCAACCACCGGAAACGTAACACTATCTGGGTTAACTACTCATGATGGTTACACATTAGTGGCTGGCGACCGTATTCTTGTATGGAAGCAAAATACACCAAGCCAAAACGGTATTTATACCGCTTCATCCGGTGCTTGGACAAAAGTAGCAGCAGATAGTAAACAAGGTGCATTCGTATTCGTAGAAAACGGAACACTTTATAATGACTGGTTCTTCCATTGTCAAGACAACGCTGGAACATGGATCGACCACAGCAGACCAGACACAATCAAAGCAGGCGTGGGGTTAGTCAAAGCTGGTACTACACTTAGAATTAAAAATATCACTGATGATGGTGTTGGAGGTATTATCAGTGCTATGTTTGAAGATGGTGCTCTCGAAGTATCAAAGATAAGCAACTATGGCGCGGAAAGTTATACAGACAATGAATCATGGACAGGTCTGGCAGATGAGTCCTCCGCATCGATAGGACAACATACGTGGAATATCTATGCGGCGATTAGGCGATTAAGAGGTACGTCATTATACAATACAAACAACACCGAAACAATTGCAGGCGCATATGCACTAGCTAATACAAAGATTAAAACTTATGTAAATAGCGCTACGCCAGTCGCAGACGCAAATACATACAAAATCGGCGATTTATATTTCAAGACATTAGCATAGGAGGTAGTTTATGGCGACAATTAAATCCGAGTATTATCGCTTTAATGGGATAACTTGGGATGTACACTACTTCAAAACTACCATGGATATGGTTGATGGACTGACAAGTGCGTTGGATGGAAAGATAGATAAGCGGTCTGGCATTTTAAAAAGTGGAGGTATAGTTGACACAACCGGTTTATTCCCTTACGCAATTACAACTGCATCAACGGCTATTGGCTTTGAATACAATGTCTTATTAAACGCGAGTAAAAAAGGATATACATTTACGCAAAGCGGAACTGGACAGATTGCGAACCCAGCAGAACTGTGTGACGGTAAATTAGAACCTCGATATAGTCCTGATGGAATAAATCCAGCGGACCCGTTTATATTACTTATTGAAGGGCTTCCAAATGTACATACTCAAACTGGAGCAGTCTTCGGATGGACTTCGAGGTATTGGAATCCAACCAAGTATAAAGTGGAAGCGTATGACCAATACGCGGGTGGAGTATGGAAAACACTTGTTGATGAACAAACCGGAGTAACTACTAAAGATTTAGTAATACCAATCTTCCCAACATTTAGTGGTGCTCTTACTAAATTTAGAATAACAATCTATGATAGTAATGGTGCAGTAGGCACAAATGGCTTTAGAAGATGGGGATTAAGTGAAATATTCTTTATTCATCCAGAAGCGCAATCAACACATTCATATTTAGATGTTGAATGGGCCAAAAAGTTATCAACCGCTAGAACTATAAACGGTGTCAGTTTCGACGGATCAGCAAACATAACAGTACCATCCTCTGACGTTCCTTCGTGGGCAAAAGCGCAAAGCCTTTTCTATAATGAGCAAACAATAGATGGTAATTTAAGTGGCACAGTATATCTTAGCAAGAATTGGATAGGATCTGTCAGCGTTCATACAAGCGCACCTAATAACGTAAATGGGTGGTATCTATTACAAAACATCAGGCATAGAGGTGGCGCAAGTGATGGAACTTCGTATGGTGTGCAAATTGCTACTGGCATGACTGTTCAAGTAGGTAGGACATTTACTAGAACACACAGCGGTGGTGTATGGACAGACTGGATAGAGCTGTATCACACAGGTAACTTTAATCCATCAAACTACTTACCGTTGACTCAGCCTGTTGGTGGAAGCATAATCAATGGCGCAATTACATTCAACGATATTGTGTCATTTAATCAATCAATAGTTCTAAACACATTGTATGTTGATACCATCACAAATGATGGAGGGTCCCTAGTCTTTAGTGCATTAGATAGTCTCAATTTCAACGGTGCAGTTCTAATGAACGTAAGCGATCCATTCAATGCTGGCGATGCAATCAACAAAGGATACTTGGATGCACGAATTACACTACCAGATTCAAACACTGTGAAGCTTCAAAAGAATTTCGTTGTTCTTCAAAGTTACTCTGATGTTTTGACATTGGGAGATGAATCCTTACCATCACTTATTTGTGGCCCTTCAGGTCAAGGAGCATTCGAAATATATGGCGGATTATCCGCAACCTTAGATATTTATTCACGAGGCAAGAAAGTAGCGACTTTAGGATCTGTTGTTCAAAAAACAGGTTCATATACATTTTCACTAGCAGATGCAGATAACTTCACATATTTTAATTCATCATCTAGCTTGCTAGCATACATCCCTACAAATACATCAGTGGCTTTCCCAATCGGAACAGAGCTGCACATCATGCGATATGGTACTGGAGATGTAACAATAACACCAGCTTCAGGCGTAACGCTTGTATCAGATGGTAATAAACGCAAGATAGCAGCGCAATACGCAGCAGTAACAGTCAAGAAGATACTAACTGACACATGGGCAATTATAGGAGCACTAAAAGCATGATCCTAGGAATAGTAGCAAGCCAAGGCGGCGCAGTACCTACATCATGGGTTTACACAGGAACTGGGTTCCCTTATACAACAACAAATGAATCAATTATCTACCCAGACAAAGTATGGCCAGCTGCGTGTTTAACTCAAGCAGCAACAGTAGCACTCCTACCAGATGTTAGTTTGTACGGTATAGGCGACACTTGCAAAGTTTATGGTTATTACGTTGACCGGTTCTCAAACCGTTCAGTGTGTACAGTATATTTATATGAAGCGCAATAGTAGCGCGGGAAGAGGCAGAAATGGAACAGACAGTGCAAAGTTTAGTTTCAAAACGATTAGCCTACAGATTGGCTGACCATTTGCCAAAACCGCTAAAGATTGCTTACTACATCATCTTATGGGCAACGGCGATATACGTTCTATATCGCTTCCTTAGATGGCTCTTAGAATCTATCCAAAAGGTAGGCGAGTTCATGTTCGAGAAACGGAACTACTGGACTACAGTGTGGGTAATATTCGTGATGTTTGTAGGCAGTGTCTTAGTAGCACAGTTTTGGTACGGATTAGACCCAGTTGGTCACACGGTCCGATGGTTTGAAAATCTGATAAAAGGCTGGATTACTTTATGAAGATTTTAAAAGGGTATTTATCATTATTCTCGGGTTCTATTCTACCAATAGTAGCTTGGCTATTGGAATGGCTAGATAACGTAGAGCTTCTAAGGCTCCAAAAGACTTTCTATTTGCTATCAATAGTCTTAATCTGCATAGGTATCATACAGGTGCTGTTTAGGAGAAGAGCAAAGAGCAAAAGAAGAAAGAGAATCATGGAGCAAATGGCTGGTACTCAACAGGCCAAAAAGATTGTTGATTTAGCAAAAAACCCTTCCAAGAAGGGCGAAGTAATAGTTGAGACATTTCACTTATTCCAAAAAGGAGGAAAAATCGTGAAAGCAAAATTCGCATCACTCGGTATCGTGCAGATTCTATCTCTCGTTGCCACATTATTGTTATTGGGATTAAGTGCTGCATCAGCATTTTATCCAGAACTATCTATCGTCGCAGAAAACATTGCATTGGTCATGGTCATGGCTGGTATCACTGCGACTCCTGGTATTATGTCGCATGGTAAAGATTTAGGTGAGCAGTTTAGATCTAGTATAGAAAGAATGAACGCCATCAAAGCAGCAAATGCAAAGATTAAAGTTGCCAAAAAAGAACTGGATAAGATTGATGCCGAATATGCTTGGCTCAAACCTTACATTCAAAGACATACTTTATATAACACGCCATTGACTGGCGAACAGGCATTAGAGCATGACAATCATCAGAGTCAGCGTCAAGTGTTTGTAGATTTGATTGAAGGATATAAACTGGAAATCAAGCAGCTTCAAGAGGTTCAAAATGATTAAGTCATACGGTAACATCAAATGTGAAGCAGATTTGAAAATGATTCAATCAAGGTTAGAAGCGAATCAACAAGCTGTAGGCGTATCTGATGGTGGGAATTTATTCACTCTGAATAAGAACTCGAGTATATTTCAAATAACTCGAGAAAAGGCTCAAGAATTGCTTCAGGCCACGCATGAGGAGATGGATCTAATTATCTCTTCAAGAGGAAAATATGTATTCCCAGATCCTGTTGTTGAAGAACCTTCGATTGATGCATTAAATATTCCATTCGAATCTACAGAAGTAGCACCTGATGTAATCGAACCTGTAGAAGTGAAGGAAGCAGATACATTGAACATCTCTAATGAAGAAGTTATCGATGTCATAGAAGGTGAACCTGGCGTTAATCAGGATGATGAACCTGATGATGCTGAAGACTTTGTTCAAATCTCAAAAGAAGAATATGATGAACTTCTAGATAAATCTACATCATATGATGCAATTAAAGATTTGATTCTTAATGCAAAATATTAATATAAAAGCCATGGGAAAGGTCCATGGCTTTTTTTGTTAGTCCCAGTACTCGGGTTTAAATTCATTCACATCAAAATTTAATGCTTCAGCTATCTTCAATCGGGTTTTATCTGATATTCCCCTAACACCAGTTTCCCATTGGCCAACCGATTGCTTAGTAACTCCAATCATGTTGCTGATATCTTTTAGAGACCCTTTTAAGAACTCTCTATTCACTTTAATAATTAATGCATCAAAGGTTAGTTCAGGATATAACTCTTTATATGCTAACAATAAATGCTTCTTTACTTGATTCATCAAAGTTCAACTCCTTTTCAATAATAGATTTTCTCTCTTCGATGAGAGGGCGAAGATATCCAGGAACGTCAATCTTCAATTTTCTTTTTAACATTTTACTAATGAAGATCTCTGAGTATGCAATTGCATCAACTTCGATGGCTTGAGTAGCGTAATCAACCATGTTGTCTTCTGAAGGTTTTATATGATTATCAAACTCTTTCTTCCATAGAACTGGATTATCTGAAGGCTTTGGAGCAATGTCACCAGTGATTACCTGGTGTTGGTACGCATGACGTGTTTCATGGGCTAAAAAGCCTAATACGGTTGGTGTGAGTTCTGTATAAATCGAATTAACAAGAATCACATTGTCTTCTGGCATGAAAGCTGCAGCAATTACTTTACTATCAGAATTCAGAAGAAGAATCTCTGTAGGAAATTTGCCGAGCACCTTTGATGATTCAGTTTCTATTCTATTGAGCTGTTCTAAAAATGTCATTTTATGCATTTACGACTTCGACTACATAGTCTTGAACTGCACTCTTTACGTAGCTTTCTTTATCTTCATCAGTTTGAACGTCATCATAGAAAATGATATCTGCATCGTTGATTGCTTCTATAAGTGTAGATCCTTCTCCAATTAGGTTTACTTTCTTACCTTGGATTGCTTTGTATAATTTAGTCATGTTATTCTCTCCTTGTGTGTGATGTCTGTTTGATTTATTAAATGAACTGCTATATAATAAAGGTAAGGTGGTTAAGACTTTTTAACTTTGGTCGGTTATGAGGTTTTAGTTACCTTTATTATTTTTGTTTGTTTGGTTTAATTCAACCATTGCAACTTCAACTTCTTCATCATCTTCAAGAACGATGAACACTTGAGTTACCATTATTAGTTGTTTGCCATTAACTTTTTTGCTTTCAACTTCGCCATGTACTGGGACTAGTTTCATAATTTTTACCTCCTTTCTCATTTGTACTCCTTAACCACCCTACATATATATTATAGCATTATCGCTTTACGTTGTCAAGCATTTAATGAAACTTTTTTTATTTTTGTGTATAATATTATTAGGGGTGGTTATATGATGGATAATACCAAATGTAGAAAAGATACGGATTTAGAAGTTAGTAATAAGATAGATGAATCTCAAGAGGAAGATCCTGAAATGGATCTCATTAGATTCTTTGATGGTATTTTAGAAGTCATAAAGAAAGACGAAGTATTAAGCAAGTTACTTGATTTAGAGTAAAAACAACTAGTTTAACATGAATGTCGATGTGATATATATGTATTTACTAGGATCTACGGTCGCCTGAATGTTCGGATGAACTCTACCAATGGCACCACTTGAAATGATAACGGCTATTTATGAGCCGTTTTTTTCTTTTTCAAAGGCATTGTTTTGATAAGTGATGCTTAAAAAAGAAGGCATAATAGATGTGGCATAAATTCACTTAATCATAATTAATTACCTAAGACCCATTTTTCGTAACTTAGTTTATTAACTAGTAAATATAATGGTATAATCTATATAACGATAGAAGGTGTCTAAGTATGAATATCGATAGGCAAAGAAAACTACTACAATTTAGAAAATCTAAAATCAACCTCGCTCTAAATATCATCCATGTGTTATTGTTTTTTATCACAATGGGTGGTTATATACTTTTTTTCACATTAATCATCTTATTATCTGGTCTAAGCATGTGGCGAGCATCAAATCAAGTGGGTATGCCGCTTGATGTCAGCATCTATAATTCTGTTGAAGACATCAGTGACGTTCATGTGCATCTCATTGATTTTCAAGATAGTAATTTGAGGTATGAGGTATATGCAAATATTACGACTGCAGCGGATTATACGGTTTACATCGACGACCAATATGGCTTAATCGATAAAATGTATTTAGATGATAACGAAATTTTCTATAATGAGGAAAATAGATACGTCATACCTGCAGGCACTTATGACATAAAATTGGAAATGATCAATAATGTTGATGTAGAGACATTTAAAGGCGTCACATCAGCGGAAATATATCTGACGGATTATGAGCAAACAACACTTTCAAGTTATTTTAGGCCATTTCCACGCGATCAAGAACCAACGATTCAAAGTCTGACATTGATTACAGCCTCATCGACAGGAAAATATGTACCAAAAATGTATAGAGCACCGATATTTCAAGCAGTCCTCAAAGTTCAACAAGTCTTGATTATATATACAGTCCTCAATATGATAAAAATCATTGTCTTATTCTTTTTTACCAGTTCTGCAAGGCGAGAACGTAAAATAAATTATCATCGGCCATCATAAAACAATAAGAAGTGTATTTCAAAATGACACAACCTAATAAGATAGAAAAAGGTTTGATATTTCAAGCGCACAATGTAACGCTTCTATATCAAACCTTTTATATCATTATGAATTAATTTCGTTAAAATTGGGCATCTAGAATTACTTTGTTCGGATAGCTAGTTTTAATACTTGTTCACCATAGGCAACCATACCGGTATCGATGAAGCCATACTTTAAGTAAAACTGGTAAGGCATGTCGCCGTGCATTTCACAGGATGTATATAAATAATCTTTGTTGTCTGCTCTACACTTATCGACAATCAAGTCTAAGATTGATTTGCCATAACCCTTGTTTTGATAGTCAAGTGCAATCATGTATCGCCAAAGGTAATATGATTTGTCCGGTTCTTCGACTTCATCCGGTACTAAACTAAGCATCACAAACCCAATTGGTATATCATCTAAATAGATGGCTCTTGGCCATGCATTACCTGGGTTAACATAAGCTTCTGCGATAGAGTACATATTTGGCGCAACACAACTTTTTTGATAATCTGTTAATGTGTCACTTAGTTTAATAACAACCAATAGGTTATCTGTTGTTAATGCTTGTAAAGAAAGTTCACTCATAAAAACACCTCGTACTTGATTATTAATTCTATTTTATCACGTTTTGGTGATTGTTTAGAAAACTTGGTAGAAGTTATAAATGGGTGAAATCGAGGGTGTTTTAGTGGTTTTATAGCTATATTTACGCTTATAAACATATAAATACAATTTAAATCTCTTAAACAAAAAGGGTATAAGCAAGGATAAAAACCTAATTAACTCATAATTAATATAAAAAAGACTATTATTTATAATAAATATGCGCATTATTTATAAGACGCTAGGTTGCTTATGATACAATAGTCACATGGAGGATTTATACATGAAGAATAACTTAAAGATTGAGTTGGTATTTACAGTCACCTCTATTGTTTTAATTCTAACAGCAACCATATTTGGTCGAATGCTTGGTGACCAAATTGAAATGATTCTATACGGATTATCATTTTTAATTGGTGGTTATTATAAAGCAAAAGAAGGTGTTTTAGAAACCATTAAAAACAAGGCACTCAATGTTGAAATATTGATGATTCTAGCTGCACTAGGGGCATTTGTATTAAAGAACTATGCCGAAGGTGCGATTTTAATATTCATATTTGCATTATCTGGTTTACTGGAAGACTATGCCAATGATAAAAGTGAAAAAGCATTTACGAGCTTACTAAATCTAGCACCTGAAAAGGCGATCATCATTAAAGATGGTAAAGAGATTACCATCGATGCCAAGGATTTGAAGATTGGTGATAAAGTGGTTGTTAAAGTGGGTTCTCAAGTTCCCGCCGATGGCAAGATTATTAATGGCTCAACGTCTATCAATGAATCGATGATCACTGGCGAATTTGTCCCAGTAGATAAACAGGTGAATGATCCAGTATTTTCAGGCACATTAAACCAATCATCTGCCTTTACGATGGTAGTGGAAAAAGATATGAAAGAATCAATGGTTCAAAAAATCATTGATTTCGTCAATGAAGCACATGACAATAAAACGGAAACTGAAACATTCATTGATAAGTTTGAACGCTATTATGTATATGTCGTTATCTTGCTTGCGATACTCACCATGACTGTACCAGCTTGGGTTGGTTGGTGGACTCAAAGTGAAGCGTTATATAGAGGGATTGTCGTATTAGTCGTTGGGTCACCTTGTGCCCTAGTAGCATCCGTTTCACCAGCTGTCTTGTCCTCGTTATCCAACGCATCACGCGCAGGTATCTTAATTAAAGGTGGGAAACACTTAGAGGCGCTAGCGAAGATTAACGCAGTTATGTTAGATAAAACAGGAACTGTGACAGAAGGTAAACCTGAAGTCAAAGAAATCTATTGCAAAGTCGATAACAAAGATGATGTCTGCAAGATTATTTATACACTAGAAAAACAATCCACACACCCACTTGCTCAAGCAGTGGTGGATTATCTTAAAGACACTGACACCGTTTCAATGCAATCCAAAGAAACACCAGGCAAAGGCATTGAAGGTGAATTTGAAGGGTCTTTATGGCAAGTCGGTAAATTCGATGTCAAGATAAACAAGACATTAGAAGAAGCGGTCAATCAAGCCCATAAAGCAGGATATACAACTGTATTTGTCTCAAAAAATGGTGAATTAATTGGCTTTATATCCTTGATGGATAAGATTAGACCAAATGTGAAACAAGCCATTACAAATCTAAAAGCCATGAATATTAGAACCATTTTAATGACCGGTGATAACCGTTATGCTGCAGGCAGCATTGCCAAAGAAGTTGGCATTGAGTATGTATTAAGTGAACTATTACCAGAAGATAAGCATAGACACGTTGAATCACTGAAAAAGAGTGGTAAAAACGTCATGATGGTAGGCGATGGCATCAACGATGCACCTGCTTTAGCAATCGCCGATGTTGGGGTTGCGATGGGGTCAGGTACGGATGTTTCTTTAGAGACTGCAGATGTTGTCTTTATGAACAACCGCATTGAAAACATTGAAAAATCGATATTGTTGGCGAAGCGTATGAAACGCATATCTGGTCAAAATATCATATTTTCAATTAGTGTCATTACGATGCTGTTAATCAGTAACTTATTTGGGATCATCTTATTACCTATTGGTGTGGTTGCCCATGAGGGTTCAACTATTTTGGTTATCTTAAACAGCTTGAGATTACTAAGGAAATAAGGAGGATATCATGTTAGAAGTAGGTACGAAAGTAAAAGACTTTACGCTCTTAGATGGGTATGGAAAAAGTCATCGTCTGAGTGATTATAAAGGCAAGAAAGTGGTGTTATATTTTTACCCACAAGACCATACACCGGGCTGTACAACACAAGCTTGTACATTCAAAGACATTCACCATGATTTAAAGCAGTCGAATGTTATTTTGATAGGCATCAGCACAGATGATGCCATGAGTCATAAGAAATTCATTGAAGATTTTGATTTACCATTTATCTTATTGTCAGATACAGATAAAACGGTATCGACCTATTTCGGGTCATATGGCGAAAAAAATATGTACGGTAAAATCGTGGTTGGGATGATTAGATCAACCTTTATCATCAATGAAAACGGTGTCATTGAAAAAGTTTTCAAAAGAGCGTCCGCAAAAACAAACGCTTCATCCGTTTTAGCCTATATCAAGGCCTAAATTAGAATTTTTTCATTATAAAAAATTATTCAGTTTTAAGCCTTTATCGGGTTGCATTAAATATCGTTTTACGTTATAATTACATCGCGGGTTATTCTAAAAGAATAAGCAAAAGGAGGATAAAAATGGCTGATAAAAAAGTTATTAAGTCAATGGACGGAGCAGAAGCGTCATCTTATGTCGCTTATGCATTTACCGAAGTAGCGGGTATATATCCAATTACACCATCTACACCAATCGGACAAAATGTTGACTTATGGGCATCTCAAGGTAAGAAAAACCTTTTTGGTATGCCAGTTAAGGTCGTTGAAATGCAAAGTGAAGCGGGGGCTGCAGGTACAGTACACGGTTCACTACAAACCGGTTTACTAACCACATCATTTACAGCATCTCAAGGGCTACTATTAAAATTGCCAAATATGTACAAGATCGCTGGTCAATTATTGCCAGGGGTTATCCATGTTGCTGCACGTTCAATCGCAGCACAAGCACTATCCATCTTCGGTGACCACCAAGACGTGATGGCTGCAAGACAAACTGGTTGGGCTATGTTAGCATCCAACTCAGTACAAGAAGTAATGGACTTAGGTGGTATTGCCCATCTAGCTGCCATCAGAGGGTCTCTACCTTTCTTACACTTCTTTGATGGTTTTAGAACGTCACACGAAGTTAATACCATTGAAGTCATCGATTATGAAGTATTCGATAAGTTATTAGATAGAGAAGCACTTGCTAAATTTAGAGCAGGCGCATTAAATCCAGCTCATCCAAAAACACGTGGTACGGCTCAAAATGATGACATTTATTTCCAAACACGTACTTTACAAGCCTCACAGTATGATGCCATTCCAGATATCGTGAATGACTACATGCAAGAAATCTCTAAAGTCACAGGTCGTCAATACGCACCATTTAACTACTATGGTGATCCTGAAGCAACAGATGTTATCGTTGCAATGGGTTCTGTTGTAGAAACAGCGAAAGAAACGATTGACTATCTTGTTAGACAGGGTAGAAAAGTTGGTATGGTATCAGTTCACTTATTCAGACCATTCTCAGAAAAATACTTCTTTGCAGCAATGCCAAAGACAGTTAAGAGAATTGCGGTTATGGATAGAACCATTGAACCAGGCTCAACAGGCGAACCTTTATACCTAGATGTTAGATCTATGTTCTACGGAAGAGAATCACAACCAACCATCATTGGTGGTATTTACGGGTTATCTTCAAAAGATACAACTCCTAACATGATCAATGCTATCTTCAAAAACTTAGCAGGTGAACAAAAAGACCACTTCACAGTTGGTATTAACGATGACGTCACACATACTTCTATTGATTTCTCAGAAAATGTCGATGTTACTGACAAAGAAACAACTGAATTATTATTCTTCGGTTTAGGTTCTGACGGTACCGTTGGTGCGTCTAAGAATATCGTTAAAATCATTGGTGATAACACAGCACTTTACTCACAAGCTTATGCAGCTTATGACTCTAAAAAAGCGGGTGGGGTTACACGTATGCACTTACGTTTCAGCCCATACACCATCAAATCTACTTACCTAGTTAACAATCCACACATGGTGTCATGTTCTGCAGATACTTACTTGCAAAAATATGACATGATCAAAGGATTACGTCAAGGTGGTAAATTCTTATTAAATACACAAGTTACTAAGGATGAAATTGAAGCATTCTTACCTAATAAAGTGAAACGTCAACTAGCTCAAAAAGCAGCTAAGTTCTATATCATCAACGCGGTTGATCTAGCGTATGAAATTGGCTTAGGTAGACGTACTAACACCATCATGCAAAGTGCGCAATTACGTTTACTTGACCACTTAATGCCATTCGAAAAAGCAGAAGATTACATGAAGAAGTATGCTGAAAAATCTTACGGACGTAAGGGTGAAGCTGTCCTTCAAATGAACTATGCGGCCATCGAAGCTGGATACAAACATTTAGTTGAAGTTGAAGTTAAACCTGAATGGGCATTCTTAGAAGATGAAGTCAAAGAAGAAACAAACCGTCCATCATTCGTTAAGAATATCGCTGATATCGTTAACGCAATTGAAGGGGATTCATTACCAGTATCTGCATTCCTAGGCTATGAAGATGGTCATATGGATAACGGCGCTGCTGCATATGAAAAACGCGGTATTGCAAACTTCGTACCAGGTTGGAGAGCAGAAAACTGCATCCAATGTAACCAATGCGTATTCGCATGTCCACATGCGGTTATCCGCGCATTCTTAGCAACTGAAGAAGAAGCTGCAAAAGCACCTGAAGGCACTAAGTTATTACCAGGTAAAGGTAAAGGGCTTGACCAATACAAATACACCATCCAAGTTTCAACACTTGACTGTACAGAATGTGGTGTGTGCGTTGAAGTATGTCCTGCGCCAGGTAAGGCATTATTCATGACCCCAATCGGGCCTGAATTATCCGCTGGTTCTCAACAAATCGCTGACTACTTCTTCAATGAAGTTACTTATAAGAACATCGGTAACGACAACGTGAAGAACGTTAACTTTAACAAACCATTATTCGAATTCTCTGGTGCGTGCGCTGGTTGTGGTGAAACACCATACATCAAAGCCATCACTCAATTATTCGGTGAACGTATGATCTTAGCGAATGCAACAGGTTGTACATCTATTTATGGTGCATCATATCCTGCTACACCATATACAACACTACCAAACGGTAGAGGTCCAGCATGGGCTAACTCATTATTCGAAGACAATGCTGAATTCGGTTTCGGTATGAGAATCGCTTATGAAACCATGAGAGACAGAATCCATAACTTGTTCGTCAATCATTTAAATGAAATGCCTGAAACACTAAAAGGCTTAGCACAAGAATGGTTAGAACACAGAGCAGAAGGCCAATACACTCAAGACTTAGCACCTAAATTAGAAGCTGAACTTGAAAAAGTAAATGCACCTTATGCAAAAGAATTACTTGAACTCAAAGATTACTTTGTGCGTGTTAGCCAATGGATCATGGGTGGTGACGGATGGGCATATGACATCGGTTATGGCGGTATCGACCATGTTATCGCAAATAACGAAGACGTTAATATCTTAGTCCTAGACACTGAAGTATATTCAAACACTGGTGGTCAATCATCTAAATCTGCACCAAGTGCTGCAATCGCTAAGTTTGCTGCATCCGGTAAGAAGACTAAGAAGAAAGACTTAGCAGCAATCGCAATGAGCTACGGCCACGTGTATGTTGCACAAATTTCACATGGTGCTTCACCAGCACAAGTAATCAAGACATTAAAAGAAGCTGAATCTTATAACGGTCCATCTCTAGTCATTGCTTACTCACCATGTATCGAACACGGTATTAAGGGTGGTCTAACACAATCTGCTGCACAAGCTAAGCTTGCAACTGAATGTGGATACTGGCCAACGTTCAGATATGACCCAAGATTAGTAGAACAAGGTAAGAATCCATTCCAAATCGATTCTAAGCCACCAGTCTGGGATAAATATCAAGACTACTTATTATCTGAATCTCGTTATGCACAATTATCACAAATTAATCCAGACCACGCTGAAGAACTATTGAAACAAAACTTAAACGATGCTAAGAATCGTTGGTCAATGTATCAACGTTATAAAGCTATGGATTATTCAAAACAAGATTAATGACGTAAACATGAAGCATGCCCTCAAAAGCATGCTTCTTATTTTTATCCTCACGTGTACGCACGCATCTTATATTTAAAACAAAGGCTAACGTCTATAAGATAATTTTTATAAAAAAGCACCTTGGAAAGCGTTCTCATACGCAAAATATGGGTTTTTTCGACTATAACGCGATTTATTGTAAAAAATAATAAGAGTTTGTTGTTGACACGTGGGGTAAAATATTGTAAACTTATTTCAAACCATATAAAAAGGAGAGAATTATATGAAAAAATTGATGACATTAGCACTCCTTGCGGTTGCAGGCGTTGTATTAGCAGCGTGTGGCGGCGGCAGCAGTGTTGATAAAGTTTTAGTCGTTGGTTATGATCCGTTCAGTGAAAAGTTTAGTCCATTCTTCGCTGATACTGCATATGACCAAGACGTAGTTGGTATGACAAGCGTAGGCTTACTTACGACTGACCGAGATGGTGGTATCGTTTACGGTGCTATCGAAGGAGAAACGGTTACTCGTGGTGGCGTTGATCACTTCTATACAGGCTTAACTGACCTTGAAGTTGTATATAATGAAACAACAGATGTTACAACATATACAATCACATTAAAACAAGGCGTTAAATTCTCAGACGGTGAAACATTAGACGCTGATGACGTAATATTCACATATTACACACTATTAGACCCATACTTCTCAGGTTCATCGACTCTTAACTCAGTTGATATCGTTGGATACAGAGACTATGTAGCAAATGACTCATCTGCAACAGCAGCTGCTGAAAGTGCTCAAAGTTTATTAGATGGTGTATTAGCAGACTTACCTGGTAATCCAGATGAAGAAGCAGCTGTAGCTGAATTCGTTGCAGGCGTACTTGCTGACGAAGTAGGTTGGGTTGAATCTATCATGGATAACGCAGCATATATCGGTGCAGGCTATGTTCGTAAAGAAGATGGTTCAGCATGGACAGAAGCTGACGGTGCAGCCGCTAAATCAGTTCCTGGAACATTCGCATTCTTCTATGCATTAGAAGCTGAATATTCAGCTGTAGGTAAAACTATTGCAACAGTACTTGCAGAAGTACAAGCACAATACGGTGCAGACTATGAAACACTTGGTGCAAACTATGGTGGTTCTGCAACATACTTCTTAGAAGATGTTAAAGGCGTAATCGTTGATTCACTAGTTGCAGCTTATCTAGCTGAAAATCCTGGTCAACCAGTTGCAAACATTTCAGGTATTACAAAGAAATCACAATACGAAGTTGAAGTTAAAGTTAATGGCTTTGACGCAGCTGCCGTATATCAAGTTGCTGGTATTACAGTAGCACCTATGCACTATTATGGTGTACCTGCTAAGTATGACTATGCAGCAAATAAATTCGGTTTTGATAGCAGAACTGAAACAGCAATGGAACCAATGCAAGCTAAGACTTCAGCACCAATGGGCGCTGGTCCTTACAAGTTTGTTAAATATGAAAATAACGTTGTTTACTTTGAAGCTAATGAAAATTACTACAAAGGTGAACCAAAGACTAAGTATGTTAACTTCCAAGTAGTTGCTGAAGCCAATAAAGTTTCTGCAATCGCTACAGGCGAAATTGACGCTTCTAACCCATCTGGTTCTAAAGTAAGATTCGAAGAAATCGCATCTTATGGTGAACAAATGGAAACTTACTCAATCGATAACTTAGGTTATGGTTATGTAGGTATCAATGCACTTAACATCCAAGTTGGTACAGAAGAAGCAACAATCGGTTCTGATGAATCTAAAGCATTAAGAACTGCATTCGCAACAGTTGTTGCATCACAAAGATACACAGTAATCAAATCATACTACGGTGAAGCCGCTAACGTAATTGAATATCCAATTTCAAATACATCATGGGCAGCACCAAAACCTGGTGATACTGGTTACCAATTCGCATTCGCTAAGAAACCTGATGGTTCAGCTGTATACTCAGCTGCAGATCCTTCAACATTAACCAATGATGTTAGATCAGCAGAAGCTAAAGCAGCCGCTAAATTATGGTTAGAAGAAGCGGGTTATACATTTGCATCTAAAGCCGGTACTGCATCATTCGGTGGACAATTATGGACAGCTACAGCACCTGAAGGCGCTAAGACTACATATGAATTCATTATTCCTGCAGGCGGTCAAGGTAATCACCCATCATTCGGTATCGTGACAGTGTTCGCACAAATCATGGCTGAACTTGGTATCACTATTGAAGTCAATGACCCAGCTAACTCAAACGTACTTTGGGATACATTAGACGCATTAGAACAAGAAATGTGGGCAGCTGCATGGGGTTCTACAATTGACCCTGATATGTATCAAGTTTACCACTCTGGTAACGTAATCGGCGAACCTAACACATCTGGTTCAAACCACTACTACATCAGATCAGCTCAACTTGACAATCTAATCGTAGCAGCTAGAACATCAGCTGACCAAGATTTCAGAAAGACTACTTACAAGCAAGCGCTTGATATCGTTCTTGACTGGGCAGTTGAAGTTCCAACTTATCAAAGACAAAACATTATTCTACTTTCTGCTGAACGTGTTGACATTTCATCAGTAACACCAGATATTACTACATACTGGGGTTGGATGGCTGAAATCGAAACTCTTGAAATGAATTAATAGGGTAATAGATTTTAACTAAAATAAACAAATAATACTCAAAGAATATAACCCGGCGCAGCCTTCAAAAACTGAGTCGGGTTGTTATTCATGAGTGGAGGTGGATTTAATGAAACAATATATTATTCGAAGACTGTTAATTAGTGCAATTATTCTTGCTGGTGTTTCAGTCGCACTCTATGCTTTAATTCGTTTAATGCCTGCAAACTATATTGACTCGATCATGCGTGGTAATCCAATGATTACACCAGACAGAATTAACGACATGAAAGAACTTTATGGATTAAATGACGGTATTTTCGAAGGCTATTTCAAATGGGTAGCAAAAGCCATTACTGGTGATTTTGGTAATTCATTTATCTCAGGTAAGCCAGTCATTGATGATATCGCATCGAAGATGTGGATTTCATTCTGGATTGCTTTTATTGCCATGGTTTTACAAGTTTTAATCGCAGTGCCATTAGGTGTTATTGCGGCAACAAAACAATATTCCGCTACTGACTATTCTGTCACAGTTGTATCCTTAATGGGTATCTCTTTACCAGGATTCTTTTTCGCGATTACGTTACAGTTGATTTTCGCGATTTATTTACAGTGGCTACCGCTTCAAGGTATGGTTACAGCTAGAAACCATCAATTTATGAACCAATTTCAACAAATGATGGATATCTTGCTACATATGATTTTACCAATGACCGTATTAGTTATGACCTCAATTGGGGGATTAATGCGTTATAGTAGAACCAATATGCTTGAGGTATTAAATGCAGACTATATCCGTACGGCGAGAGCTAAAGGATTGAGTGAAAATACTGTTATTTATAAGCATGCATTTAGAAATACAATGATTCCACTGGTAACAATTCTTGGTGGTTCATTACCTGGATTGTTTGCTGGCGCAATGATTACGGAAACCATTTTTGCGATTCCTGGCTTAGGACGTGCTGGTCTTAATGCAATTACATTAGGGGATATTCCTTATATAATGGCATACAATATGTTCCTAGCTGTGTTAACGCTACTTGGTACCCTAATTGCTGACGTAACTTATGCGGTGGTTGACCCACGCGTAAGATTATCTTAAAGGAGGGTAACAAGATGAACGAAAAAGAAAAAAAAGTTCAAGAACAAGAAGATCTTGGTGCTCAAGCTTTAGAACTTAACTTAGAAAAAGTGATTACACCGGGACAACTTGTCTTAAAGAGATTTTTAAGAAATAGATTATCGATTATTGGGATCGTTATTTTAGTATCCATGTTCTTATTCGCATTTATTGGACCATTCTTCACAGGTTATACACCAGAAGAAGTGTTCTATGATATTGCGGCAGATGAAATTGCTATGTATTTAAGACCAAGTGCTATTCACTGGATGGGTACAGACGGCAATGGTATGGATATCATGACACGCCTAATGCATGGTGGTAGAATCTCACTAACCATTGGTTTTGTCGTTGTCACAGTTGAATTATTAATCGGTATCATTCTAGGTGGACTTGCAGGCTACTATGGTGGCTTTGTGGATGCACTTATCATGCGTTTCGTTGATATCATCAACTCGATTCCATTCTTACCAGTTGTATTAATCATTGGTGCGATTGTCGATGAATTAAACATTGATAAAACAAAGAACATTTATATATTAATGCTTGTTCTGGGGTTACTCGGTTGGACAGGTATCGCACGTATGGTCAGAGGTCAAATTTTATCCTTACGTGAACAAGAATTTATGGTTGCAACTGAAGCGACTGGTTTAAGTATCTCAAGACGTATTTTTAGACACTTAATTCCAAACGTTATTCCACAATTGATTGTTATTGCGACACTTGGTTTAGGTGGTATCATCTTAACTGAAGCAGCACTATCCTTCTTAGGGTTTGGTGTTAGATATCCAGTACCAAGCTGGGGTAATATGATCAATGCAGTTAATGAACCATTTATCTTAAAAACATATCTATTTACATGGGTCCCAGCCGGTTTATTAATTTTTATTACCGTATTGGCGTTTAACTTTGTCGGCGACGGCTTAAGAGATGCGTTCGATCCGAAGATGAAGAGGTAGTTAATATGGATAAAAAAGAAATTCGCCGTTTAGGCAATCAAAAATTAAAAGAAGCTGCACGTGAAAGTGCGCAACAAATCAGAAAATATGAAAATCTGAAGAATCGTAGAAATATACCTGAAGAAGAGTATATGACAACGATGAAAGATCCTAATAATATCTTAGAAGTAGAAGGCTTAAAAACACACTTCTTTACTGACATGGGCGCTGTTAAAGCCGTAGATGGTATTACCTTCTCAGTTGGTAAAGGCCAAACCATGGGTTTAGTTGGTGAATCTGGTTGTGGTAAATCCGTAACTTCTTTATCCATCATGCGCTTAGTTCAAGGACCAAGCGGACAAATCGTTGAAGGGTCAATCCGTTTCAACATGGGTGATGGTAAAGCACTGGATATCGCTAAAGCACCAATCGAAGTGATGAGAAAAGTCCGCGGTAATGATATCGCAATGATTTTCCAAGAACCAATGACATCGATGAATCCAGTATTTACAATTGGATTCCAAATTGATGAAGTTATTAAATTACATAACCCTGAATGGACAAAAGAACAAGTGAGAAATCGCTCAATTGAAATGTTAACCATCGTTGGTATTTCACGTCCTGAAGGTATTTATCACGCTTATCCACATGAATTATCAGGTGGGATGAGACAACGTGCAATGATCGCTATGGCACTAGCATGTGATCCTAAATTAATCATCGCCGATGAACCAACTACTGCACTTGACGTGACCATTCAAGCCCAAATTTTAGACTTATTAAGAAACTTAAAAGACAAAATTTCCGCATCCATCATCTTAATCACACATGATTTAGGTGTTATTGCAGAAATGGCTGAATTTGTGAACGTGATGTATGCAGGACGTATCATCGAAAATGGTACAGTTCGTGATATCTTTAAGAATCCAAAACACCCTTATACAGTTGGTCTAATCAAATCTAGACCAAATGCACTAGTTGAAGGCGAAAAATTATATTCCATTCCTGGACAAGTACCAAACCCAATCAATATGCCAAGACATTGTTACTTCAAAGACAGATGTAACAAAGCAACCGCTGTTTGTGAAGGTGCGTACCCTGATTTCTACGAAGTGGATAAAGGACACATCACTGCCTGCTACAATCATAAGAATGTGGGGGTAGACAAATAATGGAAAATATTAAACCAATCTTAGTGGTCAAAGACCTTAAGAAGTACTTCCCAATCCGTTCTGGTGTATTCCAATCCGTTGTTGGGCATGTCAAAGCAGTAGATGGTATCTCATTTACCATCAATGAAGGCGAAACCATGGGTCTAGTTGGTGAATCTGGTTGCGGTAAAACAACCGTAGGTAGAACCATACTAAGACTGAATGAAGCAACCGAAGGTAGTGTCGTATTTGACGGCATGGATATCTTGAAAATGAAGAAGAGAGACCTAAGAAAGATTAGACCTCAAATCCAATTAATTTTCCAAGATCCATATTCATCATTGCCACCAAGACTACCAGTTGGTGAAATCATTGGTGAAGCAGTTAGACAACATAAAATTGTACCTCAAGAAGAATACAATGACTATATTGCAAAAATCATGACAGACTGTGGCTTACAAGCCCATCACGTCAACCGTTACCCACATGAGTTCTCAGGTGGACAACGTCAAAGAATTTGTATTGCGAGAGCGTTAGCACTTAAACCTAGATTCATCGTTTGTGATGAACCAGTATCTGCGCTAGACGTTTCCATCCAAGCACAAATCATTAACTTATTAAAAGACTTACAATCTAAGTACAACTTTACATACCTATTCATTTCACATGACTTATCAGTTGTCGAATATATCTCTGATAAAGTCGGTGTCATGTATCTAGGTGATATGGTTGAAACTGGGTCTAAAGAAATTTTATTCAAAAACCCATTACATCCATATACTGAGGCATTATTCTCAGCGGTACCAGTACCGGATCCAGATAGAAAGATCAATAGAATCATTCTAAAAGGGTCAATTCCTAGCCCAGCTAACCCACCTAAAGGCTGTAAATTCCATACACGCTGTCCTAAAGCTATGCCATCCTGTTCATTTATTGTGCCAGAAATGCTTGAAAAAGAAAAGAATCATTTCGTATCATGTCACTTGTATGATCCAAACATTGATGCAAAAGTGGCAGCATATGAAGCTGAACATGGCAAAGTAGAAGTTAAAGTAGAGGAACCAAAACAATAATGCCTAAAAACCAATTCGAGGATGACGGCAGAACTGTAGCTAGTATGGACTTTGATGAAATTGGTAGTAGATATCGTGGTAGAGCAGTAAGACCGAAGATTGATTACAAAAAAAGGCATCAAGAGATTGCGGAATTAAAAATGACACCAAAAGAACGTCGCGCATTGATCTTTGCTGTCTATTCGCAATTGATTCCCTTTGTATTAATCATGTTTGGTGCCATGGCTTTATTCATGTTACTATTGATGTTTCTTTGGCAATAACAATTCAAAAAGAAGACTGAAAATTCAGCCTTCTTTTTTTGTTTTTTTCAGTCTTTTTGCATTATTTTCACAACTTTGGGTTCAAATATAAAGGGCAAACGGTTATATAAACTTAAGTAATCTAGTCTATATTTATTATAAATTGGTACTAAAAATACTCAAAACTGCTTGATGTCGTAATGAAAACGATTTCAACATAAATAATAGATATTTTATTAATTCATAGTGTGATATAATGTTAAAAAATGGAGAGAGAGGAACAAAATATGTTTAAAAAACTATTAGGTTTAGTTATTCTAGCCTCAGCTGTCGTGCTTTTAGCAGCATGTCAAAAGGCAAAAGTAACTGTAACATTTGATTCTCAAGGCGGAACAGCTGTCACGGCTGTCACTGTTGAAGAAGGTTCGTTAATTGAAGAACCGGACGATCCAAGTAAGCCATCAAGCGATGAAGAATCTGCTTGGAACTTTACTGGATGGTATACATCTGCAGCCGCAACTGAAGATACTAGATTTGAATTCTCAACCAAAATTACAGAGGATATTACTTTGTATGCAGGTTGGACTCAACAATTAGTCGTTAGATTTAACACTAAGACAACATCATCAGTTGAATCACAATACTTACCTGTTGCAGGTGGTAGTGTGTCTGCACCAACAGCACCAACTAGAGAAGGCTTTGTGTTTGGTGGTTGGTACTACGGTAAACCAGGTCAAACATGGTTAGAACCACAAGCAGTACAATTCCCAGTCACAGTAACTGAGGCAACTCAATTCTATGCATTCTGGGTACCAGTTAGTTCGAAAGAAGTGACTTGGTCAGCAGGAGAGACTTACAAGAATTCATTCACTGAATTAGACAGTGATCCAATTCTAAACCCATTAACATACCACTGGAGCCATGAAAGCAGTCTAATGACCTACTTATCAACACCTTTATTTGGTACTGACGTTAACTGGGATCAAGCAATTGAAGATGGACTTGCAGACTTTAAAGGCGATTTCTCAAAGATTAGCGACCAAAATATTGGTGGTTTATTAAGAGAAAATGTTAAATATGGCGCAGCTGATTTCCCAATTGCAGTTGGTGGAGATTTTGATGGTGAAAATGGGGTTGACCAATATGGTAAATACTCAGAAGCTATCTCGAGAGAGATTTCTGCAACAACATATCGTTATACATTAAGACAAGACATTTATTGGGAAGATGGTACAAATGTAACCGCAGACGATTACTACTATACTTATTTCCAATACATTGATCCAGTTCAAAATAACTTTAGAGCATCATCTTACTATCCAAATGCATCAAGAAGCTCAGGCTTACGTGTTGTAGGCGCTAGAAACTACTTCCTACAAGGTTCTGAAATTGGCTTAGGTGAGTCATCATCTAACCCACTTGGCGGAGACTATTCTTATGCACAAATTTCAAGATCCATTGGACCAGATAATACATACTTTGGACCAGTTGGTGCGAATGCAGGATTATGGTTTGGTGCGTATCCGAAGACAGTTTATCTAACTGAAGCACAAGTGACTCAATTTGGTTTCGCAGATGGACAATCATATGATTTCCCAACTGAACTAAATGATGACTTAAGAGCATTAGGTTGGACCGATGAAGAATTAGCAGAACTTGACATTCAAGGTGCATTCAAACTTAACCCATACTATGCTGGTGAAAAAGGCACAGATTGGCCTGCATTCACAGAAGAACAAGTCGGTTTCAAAGTCATCGATGACTATACATTTGAAATGACTTTTGAAGTACCAATTTCTCACGTATCCGCTATGTCAGCTGCAGACTTCACATTAGTACACCCTGCAACTTACGAAGCGTCACTTGATTCAAATGGTACCAACTCAACTTACGGTACAAGTGCTACTAAGCCATTAAGCTATGGACCATTCGTACTTAAGAGCTGGGATACTGGCGCGAAGATGGTATTTAACAAGAATTATGGTACCTTCATGCACCAATACTTCAACTATAAAGCAATTTCATTTGAGTTCTATTCAAACGTCGCATTACGTATGGAAGCATTCGAACAAGGTTTCCTAAGTAATACTGGTTTGAACCAAACTTATTATAATGACTATGCAGAAAATCCAAATAAGAAGGATTACTATAATGGTTATCCACAATATTTAATGTTCAATACAGTTGCTTATGAAGGACAAAATACGGCTAATGTCAGTGCCTTACAAGACAAAGACTTTAGACAAGCATTCTTCTTCGGATTCAACAGAATTGAGTATGCAACAACAATTTATGCACCAAACGTACCATCACTATTGGTATATGGTAATAACTCAACACAATATGATAATGACCCATCATGGTACATTAATACACCTGAATATCTAGCAATGCTTGATGATTTAGGTATCGATAATGACACATACGGTTATGATCCAGTTAAGGCTAAAGCATTATTTGATGAAGCTTATGCAGCATGGATTGCACTTGGTAACACAGGTAAGATCACACTTAACTATCTAACTTCAGATGGTGCAGAAACAGAAAGATTAGACAACTACATCATTAGCCACTTCACAGAATTATTTGGGTCAGATAAGATTGCGTTTGTTAAGAATTCTTATACTTCAGAAGTATCAAGCGATAAGCAAGATGCACACGAATTTGATATTACATTAACAGGTGTTGGTACTGGTTCAGTTACTAACTTAAGCGTCATGTTACCAATCATCGGATTATTCTTCCAAGAAACTTATGGTGATCAATTCGGGTTCAATACAATTGAAGATTTAGCAATTCCTGCTTCTGAATTTGATATCACTGAAGAAAACAAGATTGACTTAAGAGCAACATGGAACTACTTAAAGACAGTAACAGATCGTTTCGACGAAACAACTGATGCAGGTACTCTATGGGCACTATGGTTAATCCTAGAAGCGAACGAAGGTTACTTTGTTGGTAACTTAAGCGTTCTATTCGACTTCGGTCTTGAATGTACATTCATTTGGGCTGGTCTAGCACCACAATATGATGGTGACGTTGAAGATAGAAACACAGTAACACGTGCATTCGACAGAATCATTTTAGAATACGCACCACTAGTTCCAACTGCTGGTAGAGCAAGTGCAATCGTTTATGCAGACAATGTTGTAAACGTATGGCCAGCTTACCATAACATCATGGAATGGGGCGCATCAAGATACTGGTATTTAAACACTGATGCTGATTTTCAATAATTAAACATCATTCATGCTTTAATACTAAATAGATTTATGTTAGAGGCAGCCAAACACTGCCTCTTCATTTTTCTATCTATTCGTATATGCCTAAAGTTAATGAATGCTTTTACTACGTCAACTTAATCATAAATTACATAGTAAAAGCATCCAATATAATGAGGATATTATGAAATGTCGTGCTTTTTAAGATTTAAAAATAGTATGAAATATGGTATATTTTTTATATCTATATAAAAACGATTTATAATTGAAAGGAAACGAGTATATGCTAAGATACTTTTTAAAAAGATTAGGATTAATGCTGGTCACGTTCGTACTGGTTGTTTTTTTATTTTTCCTATTCGTTCACTTACTACCAGACTTTCATAAGCCACCAATTAATGGCGACGATGCAAACTACTGGATCCAATATTACAGAGAAGGTCGCGATAAACCAATTCCAATCCAATTTTTTATTTGGGTTAGAAACATCATTCAAACAGGTAGCTTTGGTTATTCACAAACACAACGCATGGACGTTAGCCACATCATGTTCAGCAAAATCCCAACCACCATCATGTTCCAATTGGTACCATATTTAATCACTGTACCACTAGGTATCTTTTTAGGTGTAGTTGCCGCATTACACAAGAACAAACTTGCAGATAACGTGATCTCTATTGGCGTCATGGTATTGATTTCTGTGCCAACGTTTGTAGTTGCAGTACTTGCACAGCTTTATTTTGCATGGCGATTACATTGGGTGCCTACGCCCCCATTTGTTGCAACACCTAGTGAGTTTGCAAACGACTTTTGGGGTAGTTTAGCTACCTATATCCTACCAAGTATCGTTATGATTCTAGGCGGTATTGCAGGTTGGGCAAGAAGCATTAGAGCTGAGTTAACCGAACAGTTAACACAAGATTATATGTTACTAGCGAGATCTAAAGGGTTAAGCCAAAGACAAGCGACCTTTAGACATGGCTTAAAGAATGCGCTTGTGCCATTCGCACCAGCCATTTTCCTTGGGTTCTTGAGCTTATTATCGGGTTCAATTATTCTGGAACGTATCTTTAGAGTCGACGGTGTCGGTAAGGTGTATCTTTATGCCTTTAACAACAAGGATTATCCATTGTTATTATTAAATATGATTTTCTATGAATTCATTGGCCTTCTAGCAAGCATCTTTGCAGACTTAAGTTATACGTTAATGGATCCTAGAATGAGAATAGGAAGCGGGAAGTCATCATGAGCCTAAACAACATAGACAAAAGTAAATTAGTTCTAGTTAACGAAGACGATGTTGTCATTAGTGATGTCGCCTTAGAGACGAAAGAAATTGGATATTACCAAGATGCATGGAATCGCTTTAAAAAGAATCCAGTATCATTGGTCGCATTCGTGATTATATGTATTCTGTTTTTCTTTGTATTAGTTGGACCACATATGAAGATATATACGAAGCCAGCTAATCCTGCAGATAGTTCAAAAATTGGTTATTTGCCACCAAAAGTACCTTTCCTAGAAAAGTTAGGTTTTATGGATGGATCAAAGACCATTAAAAAGGGTAAGAACTTCTTATTAACGTTATATAATTCACCATTTGGTGAAGGCATCATCCTGAGCGGTATGCCAGAAGAATTGATTGATAATGATCCTTCAAATGACTATCTTTATGATGAAGTTTACGAACTTGAAGTTAAAGTAGACATGTATAAGTATGTTAACTACATCACCAGCTATCTGGACGAAAGTAATACAGATACAAGTGTTAAGAAAATTTTTTCTAAAGAACAATTTGAAGCTGCTTTGGCAGATAACTTAATCATCGATATCATTAGTGTGTCTCCGGATGGAAATACATACACAGTCCGTGTAGACTTCTTTAAATATGCTTTAAATCAAACACCAGAAGATACTTATTTTTGGTTTGGTACAGATAGAGACGGCAGAGACCTATTTACATTGTTATGGGACGGCGCAAGAATCTCTTTAATCATGGCGATTAGCGTTGTCATCATTAATGCGATTGTTGGTTTAACCATTGGTGCGATTGCCGGGTATTATGGTGGGACATTTGACTTATTGTTTGACCGGTTCGTCGAAATACTAGGTGGGATTCCATTTATGGCTGTATTAACGCTATTAATCATTCGTTTTGGTTCTGCCATGGGTGTCATCATCTTTGCATTTACGATTACCGGTTGGATGGGTTCCTATAGTATGGCCAGAATGCAATTTTATCGTTTTAAGAATAGAGAATACATTCTTGCAGCAAGAACCCTTGCAGCATCGGACTCTAGAATCATGTTTAAACATATCTTCCCAAATGCACTTGGGTATATGGTAACCAGTTTTGCCCTTGCGATTCCTAGCTTTGTATTTACAGAGGCAAGTTATGCTTATTTAGGTATCATTAACTACTCAAATGCAATTAGCGTGGGTATGTTATTGGAACAAGGACAACAAGTCATGGGCACAGACCCACACATGTTAATTTTCCCATCGTTTTATATTGCAATCTTAATGATTACATTTAACTTATTTGGTAACGGTTTACGCGATGCCTTTAACCCAAGTTTGAGAGGTACTGAATAATGGACAAACAAACATTATTATCCGTTAGTGATTTAAAAATTTCATTTAAAACACAGTATGGTATCTTACAAGCAATTAGAGGCGTATCATTCGAACTCAAAAAGGGTGAAACGTTAGCAATCGTTGGTGAATCAGGTAGTGGTAAGAGCGTCACATCAAAAGCAATTATGGGCTTATTAGCAGGTAATTCAATTGTTGAAGATGGTCAAATCATGTATCAAAATAGAGACTTACTTCAAATTCCAGAAGAATTGTTCCATGAAATCAGAGGGTCCAAAATCTCTATGATTTTCCAAGATCCAATGAGCAGCTTAAACCCAATTGTCAAAATTGGTAAGCAAATCACTGAAACACTTATCTTTAAAATGAATATGCCTAGAAAGATTGCACAAGAACGTGCAATTGAACTCATGCGCGAAGTTGGTATTCCAGAACCTGAGAAAAGATATCACCAATATCCTTTCCAATTTTCAGGTGGGATGAGACAAAGAATCGTCATTGCGATTGCATTAGCGAACAATGCAGAAATCTTAATTTGTGATGAGCCAACGACTGCACTGGATGTGACCATTCAGGCACAAATTCTAGACTTAATCAATAAATTGAAAAAAGAAAAGAATCTATCGATTATTTTCATTACGCATGACTTAGGTGTTGTGGCAAATGTTGCCGATAGAATTGGTGTGATGTATGCAGGAAAGATTGTTGAAATCGGTACTGCAGACGATATTTTCTATGACCCAAGACATCCATATACATGGGCTTTATTATCTAGTATGCCTAGCTTAGCAACCAGTGAAAAACTAGATGCCATCGGTGGTACCCCACCTAATATGATTTATCCACCTAAAGGAGATGCGTTTGCACCTCGTAATAAATATGCGTTAAAACTCGATTTAGAACTTGAACCACCGATGTTTGAAGTATCAGAAACTCACTCTGCTGCCACCTGGTTATTACATCCAGATGCGCCGAAAGTGACACTGCCAGATGCTGTCCTTCAAGTGCAAAAGAACAGAGGTAAAAACAAATGAGTAATGTCGTAGATTACACAAAGAAAATTCTAGAAGTCAAAAACCTAAAACAACACTTTAAAGTGGGTTTCGGTAAAAACAAACTAACAGTCAGAGCAGTGGATGACATTAGTTTTAACGTATACAAAAAGGAAGTATTTGGACTAGTTGGCGAATCTGGTTGTGGTAAAACAACAACCGGTAGAACCATTATGAGATTATATAAGCCGACAAATGGTGAAGTCATTTTGGAAGGCGATACGATTGGCTCAGGTAGTGGTGATTTGGTTCACGCTTTAAAGACAAACAAAAAAGCACACCAGTTAGCGTTATTAAAGTTGAACCAATATAAGTATGAAAAGTACTTAATTCATGAATCATATAATCAAAAGATCAGTGAAATCAAACAAGAAATTGATGCTTTACATCAAGCTTATAAGGCAGAAAAAGATGTCATTGAAGTTACACTCATAGACTACAAAAAAGCAGTTTATGATGAAAACAAAGCACATGAAGTCAAATTAGATCGCTTGTTATTTCAATATCAAATTGAAAAAGACTCGCTACTAAAAAGAACTGAGAATCAAGCCACAATAGAGTATGAGATGCTTCTAAAAGGCTTAGATAAAACCCTTAAGAAGAAATTACAAGGGATTAAAGAGAGTGCAGCGTTATCAAAAGAAGCGAAGGCGAAACATAAACATGATATCATTGAAGGTTTCAATGCTAAAAAGATTGCAATCGAGACTGAAATGAAACCAAAGATGGAAGATGCAAGTCATCATATTTTGTCAAAAGCAGATTACAAGAAGTTGCACAAAGACATTAAGGCAACTTACTTGAGTGAAAAAGCAGTATTGCAAAAAGCTCACCAAAGTGTCATAAGTCAAATCTCAAAACCTGACTATGTTACACTTAAGAAACGCGTTTCTGAACTGAAAGCAAAAAACACTGAGCAGATTAACAACCTTAAGCTTCAAATATCGAAGCTAAATCAAGAAAAAAAAGCAGCATTAAAACAAGTTAATGCCCCACACATGGTTGACCAACAGTTGAAAGCAGAGTTGGTTAGAGCTTATCAAGAAGAACGCAAGGAACTAATCAACCAAATTAATATTTCTAAACAAACTCAAAAGTCACGTGCAGCAGAAACAAATGCAAAGAAAATGCAAATGATCTTCCAAGATCCAATCTCTAGCTTAAATCCACGTATGACGGTGTTAGAAGTGGTATCAGAAGGTTTAGTGATTGCCGGTGAGAGAGATAAAAAAGTCATTCATGAAAAGGTAGTTGAAACGCTTAAACTAGTTGGACTTGCGCCAGAGTACATTTCAAGATATCCACATGAATTCTCAGGTGGACAAAGACAAAGAATTGGTATTGCTAGAGCGTTGATTATGAATCCAAGTATCATCATCGCGGATGAACCAATCAGTGCACTTGACGTATCCATTAAAGCCCAAGTCATCAACTTACTATCTGATTTAAAAGATCAATTAGACTTAACCATCATGTTTATCGCGCATGACTTATCGGTGGTTAAATTCTTCTGCGATAGAATTGCTGTCATGTATTTTGGTAAAATCGTTGAACTCGCAACATCTGAAGAGTTATTTAAAAATCCATTACATGAGTATACTAGATCACTTTTATCTGCTATTCCACAACCTGACCCAGACTATGAGAAAAAAAGAGAACGTATTTCATATTCTCCAAAAATCCATGATTATCGCACAGATAAACCATCATTTGTCGAAATCACTGAAGGGCACTTTGTGTATGCCAATGAAAAAGAAGTCATAGAAATGAAAAAGAAATTAGGTATCATATCATGATGACAACTAAAAAAACAATCACATTAGTCATGATGTTTCTATTTTCAATTGCACTGTTCGGGTGTCAAGATAAAAGAACATCTAACGACGCCTTGACCGTGATATTTTATACAGCTGCAGGCACAACTGCAGTAACACCAACGACCATTCCATCGATTACAGATTTTCCAAAAGGCAATTTGATTGATAGACCAGAAGACCCAACTGCAGCAGGCCTACAGTTTGAAGGTTGGTACAAAGATAAATTGACAACTACACCTTGGGTATTTGAGACCGATGTGGTGAATTCATCCACTGTGATTTATGCAAAATGGTCTTACCTAGATTTAAATATTGCCTATGTTTTTGATGAAGCAGGTGGTAACTTTATCGATGACCCAGTCACTGTATTTACCATAGAAGATGCGTTTATCTTGCCTAAAGCAGATCGATTGGGCAGCTTGTTCATCGGTTGGATTCTAAAACCGGTTGACGAGTACCAGGTTGGTGATCCAATCATCAAGTCTACTCAAAACTTTAGTACAGATGTAACGTTATACGCTCTATTCGAGAATAAGGAATATACAGTTAGATTTAGATCACTATTAAATGGGGTTGCAAACCCAACGATTTACACCGTTGAGTTCGCTTCTGATATCTTATTCCCTGTTTTACAAGATACAGCAACAAAACGTTTTGTCGGCTGGTTCTCATTAGATGGGACACTAACCAATGATTGGGGATTCCAATACATAAATGGTGAGGTATTCCTAGGTAAAGCAGACAGTTTCAACGAAGAAACACAAGAATGGAACTTTATACCACAGGGCATCACAGTCTATGCAAAATGGGAAGATAAATAATCAAACGCTTTACAGTCGAAAGAAACTCATCCATTTAGGTATTTTGTGGGCTACTTTAATTGGCGTTGTGGCATTAAATATGCTTTTATACCTATTTGATATCACGGCATGGTTACGATACACGGTCATGTTTATATCTTTAATCGGTATGGTCATTGTCTTAATAGTAGAAAAAACACGGATCGCGTATTTTGATATGGAACATCGATATCATTTGTTGTTAAGTAAGCAAGTAGGCGTCACTAAGACCAACTGTCAGTTTGATTCAAATTGGCTAAGAAAACTAACCGAGCTTGGGTTCACTTTAGCCTCAAGTAATCCTCAGTTTTCAGTTTACTACAGACTAACCAAACGCTTATCTAAACGCACACTGATGAAATCCGGCTTACTAGAATTTGTCACAATTATTCATCAAAATGAATTTGATTTCTACCATGAAAAATTGGACAAGGTTTATCAAAAAGTGTGGGAACAAAACCAAAAGACTAGCAAATTGAATAAGCAAATTAGCATTCAATTTAAGAAATACGATCAATTATCGACTGAAGTCATAAAAGATTTGACAAAAATCATTGCCTATAAAGAAGGCGACAACTATTTGATTAATATCAACTGCGGATTTGAACCTAATGGCAGAAAGCTTTATTACTTACATGCAGAACATTATGCGCCAAATCAATACTATCAATACACAGTTGATCTCATTCAACAAATAACGACATAATAAAACGCCTGATGTTTATAGCATCAGGCGTTTCTTATTTTTGATTATAACATCATGTGTAAAAGGATGGCAACTACTGTATTTAGTAATGCGCTATAAAATGTCACACGCATGTATATTTTTGGAATCGGATTATCCAATCTATCTTGAGTATAGGCATAATAGTCTTGTTCAGGTCTCTTGCCTGCAAACATCAAGAAAAATGTCTTAATGCCATAAACAAACGGAGCTAAGATGTTCATATTCGTCATCAAAATCATCCAACCTACCATGAAAAACATGAAAGCTGAAAAATAAAAGGCATTTGTATAGGCCATCAGTGTGGTTAAATCTTGCCAGAATATGGCGAACCAGACAAAGAATATGGAAGACAAGATGGGGATAACAATCGATAATGCCAGAACACGTGTTTGTTCCTTTTTAGCAGCTTTTTTTAATTCAGTCTCTTTTTGATTCATATAATCAGTCCTTTACCGTACATATTATTTTAACCAAACTATGACGTTATGTCAAATAGAAAAAAAACCACAATGATTTGTGGTTTTTTGAATAAAAATAGGGAGTCACCGTTTTTCAGATGTTTTGTCTTTGAGGATGGCATTTCAAAAACAAAACATCATGATGCGTGGTGCTACGCTTAGGTATTTTTTTGGGAGAAAAAATACGTAAATGGTCAGAAAGATTATCATAAAAGGATATATACCTCACTGACACTTTCATTATATACAAAGTAATATGCCCTTTAAAATGAAAATGCTTTTATTTTCATCTGAAAACGATTACCACATTTTTACACATAATTTGGCAAGTCATCTAAATTATAAATATTATTATAAATAGGTCATATTATTAGATATAATAGAGATAATACGTTATAATACATATGGAAATAAGGAGGACTAATTATGTCAACATTATCAATTAGCAATTTAAAAGTATCTATCGAAGATAAAGAAATCCTAAAAGGTGTTAACTTAGTCGTTAAGAGTGGCGAAGTTCACGCAATTATGGGTCCAAATGGTACAGGTAAATCCACCCTAGCGAGTGCGCTTATGGGTCATCCTAAATATGAAGTAACAGAAGGTGAAGTATCACTAGATGGTGAAGACTTACTAGCCTTAGAAGTAGACGAACGTGCAAGAGCAGGTATATTCTTAGCGATGCAATACCCTGCTGAAGTACCTGGCGTTACAAATAGCGATTTTATGCGTTCTGCATTAAAAGCTAAAAATGAAGGCACACAAATACCTTTATTTGAATTCATTGGCAAGTATGAAAAAGCAGCCAAAGAATTAAAAATGAGAGAAGATTTACCACACAGATACCTAAATGAAGGTTTCTCAGGTGGTGAAAAGAAACGCAATGAAATATTACAACTTAAGATGTTAAAGCCTAAGTTTGCCGTATTAGATGAAATTGACTCAGGTCTTGACATTGATGCTTTAAAAGTCGTTGGTGAAAACGTCAACGATATGGTTAATAAGGATTTTGGTTGTATCTTAATTACGCACTACCAAAGAATTTTAGACTACATTAAGCCAACCTTTGTTCACATCATGATTGATGGCAAAATTGTATTAACTGGTGGTCAAGAATTAATCGAGAAAATCGATCAAAATGGTTATGAATGGGTTAGGGAAGAATTGGGTATTGATTTCGTAGAAACGGAACAAGCATAATGAATTCACTTGTAATTAAAGACCATAGCATCTCAGGTAACTTGCCTGAGGGCATTACCTTTAGCGATCAAACGTTAAAGATTGCAAAAAACAAGTATTTCGAAGACCCAATCAAAATTACCCTAAAAGACGACAACAATGAATCACTTGAAATCATCGTTGGTGAATCAAGTGAAGTAAAAATCATCCTTGAAATTGCAAGTGCTGATTTTGAAAAAAACGTATACGATTTAAAGTTAACTGCAAAACAAAATTCTAAAGTGAAATACTTACTGGTTTGTGACTTAGCAAGTAAAGATGCCATATTAAATCATTATTTTACTGCAGAACGCGATGCCAATATGGACTTAATCGGTGGCTTTGTAAGTAATGTCATTACCGCAAAAATGAATGCGAAACTAATCGGTGAAGGTGCTAACGTTAACTTAAGAGCTGTTGGTATCAGTTCAAAAGACAACAAGCAAACCATCGACATTGAAATTGTTCATGCCGCACCAAATTCAACTGGTATGATGCATAATATCGCGATTGCAAATGCGAATGGTAAAGTTGTATTAAACGGCGTTGAAAAGATCTTAAAAGGCATGAAGAATGCCAATGCATATCAAAGTTTAAAAGGTATTATCGCATCTGATGAAGCCATCATCGAAGTTAATCCTATTTTATTGATTGATGAATATGATGTCAAAGCTGGCCATGGTGCAACCATCGGTAAATTAGATGAAAATAGCCTTTATTACTTAATGTCTAGAGGCCTAGATAAGAAAGTAGCAGAACGCCTTATGATCAATGGATTCTTAAATCCAATCATCAGTGAAATTGATGATGAACCATTAAGAGAACGTTTCGTTGAACTCGTAAATCAACGCTTATAATGATGATAGATGTCAAAAAGATTCGTCAACAATTCCCAATATACGATGCTAACCCTGATTTAGTTTATCTAGATACAGCTGCATCCAGCCTGAAACCTAAAGCCGTGATTGATGTGGTAGACCATTACTACTCAAAACTTGGTGTAAACGTTCATAGAGGTGTTTACGGCTTATCTTATGATGCAACTGACCTATATGAAGCAGCCAGAACGACGGTAGCTAAATTTTTAAACGCTAAGTTTGAAGAAATCGTATTTACAAGAGGCACAACCTCAGCCCTTAACTTGGTTGCATCTAGTTACCTTGAGAAACTCAAACCTGGCGATGAAATCATCACCAGTGAATTGGAACATCACTCTAGTATGTTGCCTTGGCTACAAGTCGCTAAAAAGACAGGTGCAGTATTAAAATATGTTGAACTCGATCAACAGGGTAGAATTACCGTTGAAGCCTTTAAGGCAGTGTTAAGTGATCAAACCAAAGTGGTTGCACTTACCTATGTATCCAACGTCATGGGCTATATTACACCCGTAAAAACAATCATTGATTTAGCACATGAAAAAGGTGCAGTGGTCATCTTGGATGCAGCGCAAGCAGCCCCACATTTAGCCATTGATGTAACGGCACTTAATGTCGATTTCCTAGCATTCTCTGGCCATAAAATATGTGGTCCTACCGGTATCGGTGTGTTATACGGGAAAAGACACTTATTAAATCAAATGTCACCAATTGAATTTGGTGGCGATATGAATGTCACTGTAGATAAATTTGATGCGACTTGGAAAGAAGCACCATATCGATTTGAAGCAGGTACACCAATCATTGCTGGGGCAATCGGTCTAGCAAGAGCGATTGAATACATCAGTGAAATTGGATTTGACAGCATTCATGAACATGTATCAAAACTACATGCCTACGCACTTGCTAAATTAAAAGCAGTTGAAGGCATCGAAATCTATAATGAAACTGCAGAGACTGGCATCATTGCATTTAATGTCTTAGGTGTCCATCCTCATGATGCAGCAAGCATATTTGATCAAAACAAAGTATGTATCCGCGCAGGACATCATTGTGCACAATTGATCACAAAATGGTTAAAACAAATCGCAACACTTCGTGCAACTTTCTATATCTACAATGATGAAAAAGATGCCGACTTGTTTGTCGAAAGCGTCAAAGAAGCTGTTCGTTTCTTTGGGGCATTTTAAGGAGATTTTTTATGGGTAATTTAGAACATTTATATCGTCAAGTTATTATGGATCACTATAAGAGTCCATTTAACAAAGGTCTTGTAGCAGACCCAACTTATTTTACAGTAAATCTACACAATCCAAGTTGCGGAGATGATATGACTGTTCAAATAAAAGAGTCAAATGGTATTGTAACAGATATTAGACATGAAGGTACTGGTTGTAGTATTTGTTGTTCAAGTGCAAGTGTGATGAGTATTACACTTAAAAACAAAACTAAACAACAGGCACTAGATATCATACATGACTATTATCACATGTTAACCAACGAACCATACGACCAGACCATTCTAAATGGCGATGCCCTAGCTTACCATGGGGTAGCACAATTTCCAGCTAGAATTAAGTGTGCTACACTTGCTTGGAAAGCAACTGAACAAGCATTACTAGCGAACAAGGAGGAGTAAAAAAATGGATGAAAATAAGAAGAAAATAGATGCCATCATTGGTGACTACAAATTCGGATTTACAACAGAAAATACACCAGTCATTAGAACTGGTAAAGGTCTTACTGAAGATGTAGTTCGTGCCATTAGTGAATATAAGAAAGAACCAACATGGATGTTAGATTTCAGACTAAAGAGCTATCAAAAGTTCTTAGATCTCAAAAACCCTAAATGGGGTCCTGATCTATCTGGGATTGACTTCAATGAATTTACATACTTCATTAGAGCATCTGAAAAATCAGAAAATAACTGGGATGATGTCCCACAAGGCATTAAAGACACATTTGAAAAACTAGGGATTCCTGAAGCGGAAAGAAAGTTCTTAGCAGGGGTTTCAACACAGTTTGAAAGTGAAGTGGTTTACCACTCCACCATGGCTGAATTAGACGAACTTGGTGTCATATTCACAGATACAGATACAGCATTAAGAGAACACCCTGAATTAGTTAAAAAGTTCTTCGGGACAGTGATTCCTTATGCAGATAATAAATATGCCGCATTAAACAGTGCTGTTTGGAGTGGTGGATCGTTCATCTACATTCCTAAAGGTGTCAAAGTAACCAAGCCACTTCAATCCTATTTCAGAATTAACTCTGAACAAATGGGTCAGTTTGAAAGAACCTTAATCCTAGTCGATGAAGGCGCAAGCGTTAACTATGTAGAAGGCTGTACAGCGCCTGTTTACACCAAAGACTCACTACATGCAGCGATTGTTGAAATCGTGGTTATGAAGGGTGCGACTTGCCGTTACACAACCGTCCAAAACTGGGCTAATAACGTCATTAACCTAGTCACTAAACGTGCATTTGTATATGAAGATGCACACATGGAATGGATCGATGGTAACATTGGTTCAAACGTCAATATGAAATACCCATCTTGTGTTTTACTTGGTGAAAGAGCGAAAGGCACAACCATCTCAATCGCATTCGCTGGTAAAGGACAAAATCAAGATACCGGTGCGAAGATGATTCACGTTGCACCTAATACAACCTCATCCATCATCTCGAAATCTATTTCAAGAGGTGGCGGTACGGTTAACTACCGTGGTAAGGTAGACTTTGGTAGAAAAGCCAAAGGTGCGAAAGCACATGTTGAATGTGATACCATCATTTTAGATGACTACTCATTCTCAGATACGATTCCAACTAACATCGTTAGAAACAGTGATGTATCCTTAGAACATGAAGCAACCGTTTCTAAGATTTCTGAAGATCAACTATTCTATCTAATGTCTAGAGGATTAACGGAAGAAGAAGCGACTGAAATGATCGTTATGGGCTTCATCGAACCGTTTGCTAAAGAATTACCAATGGAATATGCAGTCGAACTTAACCAATTGATTAAACTCGAAATGGAAGGTTCAATCGGATAAAAAAAATGAGCTCAGGCAATTTGCCCGAGCTCTTTTATTTAATCCAATAGATGAATTTGAATAGAAATACAAATGAACTGAATGATAATACATATAAGCTGATTTTAAACCACTTATGGAATCGTCTTGAATACATTGTTTGATCTTCAATCGCATTTGCTTTTTTGCCTTTGATGCGTTGGATAATCTTATATTGTTCAAACCCATTTAAAGTAGCTACTTTATAAAAAACAACCGAAATCGCATAGAAGAACACGACCAATACCACTCTAAATAAAGGTGAGATTAAGTTCTGTTCAGACACTGGAATCTCATGTCTTTCAAAGACACTTAGCTGGTCTAAGAACATATTATCTAGTACAAACTGGCCTCTACCACAGGTGCCATATATGTCACATTTATAAGTGACACTAGGGGCAACCGTGACATATACTTCTAACATACTCACATAGTAGATGTTGAAGTCAGGATTATTAGGGTCCACTAACAGTTTAGCCGAACCATAATCTTCAAATATAATTTCATCGCCGTCTTTACTTCTAAACGTATCTTTACGGAATGTTTCATAGTAATTAACGCCTTCATAGGTACGGTATTCAATCGGACCTGAAGGTTCGACGACAATGAGCATTAAGATGAGCACAAATCCAATGATGGATGCTATAAACGTGGATATTTTCATAAGTTACCTTTCTATATAGGTGATGCTACCCTTACCATCTTGGTAAGTAATTTTTGCGTAGGCACCACTTAATATCGTGAATGTTGGTGGCACATGGCCGAAGTCTGCATCCATGATGATGGGGATATTTAAGTCTTCAAATATATCTTTTGTCAGGTTATATTGGTCGATGTCGATGATCATTTCACCATTTAATGGTCTACCAAATATGATGCCTTTTAGATGTTTAAACCAACCTTTTTCTTTCAGTTGCCATAAACCTCTTTTGATCCCAAAGACATTTAAGTCACATGCTTCTAAAAACCAGATGATGCCATCTGCTTTATAGCGGTCGTTAAACGCGTCAACTTGATCATACTTTAACCCTGGATATAACATCAAAACATCTAAACAACCACCAATTAACCTACCTTCAAATGATAAGACTGGTTCATGGTTTAATGATCTCCAAACGACTTTTTCAGTGAGTTGATAAGCTGCTAGCGGATCATCAGATGATGCAGTTTTAGCTTCATAAAGTGGGTAACTATGTTGTTGTTTTCTAATACCAGTTATGACCTCTAAAGCTTCAAATAGCGAGGTATCCCAATTGCTCATACCCATCTCAGTTAGGTTTTGGCCATAGATTGAAACGGAATCCAGTAAGGTATTCATTAAGAAGGTTAAGTTCGTATTATCTGAATAACCCATGACAAATTTAGGTGGATAGGTTTTAAGTGTTTCAAAATCGATGAGTGGGATCATATCCATCATCCATTCACCACCACCGACACTCCAAATAAAATCAACACATGGGTCTTTATAAAGTGATTCAAAGTCACTAGCACGACGTGCTTTAGTTGAGCTTGCGCCAAAATGATATTCAAATATTGCTTCGGTTTCCTTTATTTGAAAGCCCAATGATTTAAGCTTAGAAATAGCACTTTTAAGCCGTGTTAGATAGGGTTCTGTATTCGCACCAAAGCTTGGCGCAAATAATCCAATTGTGTCCCCTTTTTGTAAGAATTTAGGGTATTTCATGTTATCACCACACTTATTATAACATAGTTATGAACTCGCGATTATAAATAATGTGAATAATGGGAGAGATGAGTTATAATAAATATGGTGATGCAGATATGGGGTTATCTTACCTATTAATTAAAGGTATCAAACAACTGAATATCGATGATGAAGCAACCTTATCTAACTTATTATTAGATATGATGCCAACCGCGAAAATAGAAATCGAGCAGGATTTTTTAAGTGTTATCTTAAGAGAATCATACAGCTATAATTTTAGCGATATTATCTTCAATACCAATGCGGAACTTTATACCAACTTGTCTTTATATGAATCCAGTATTTTCAGTGATTATGATGAACTCATCAAAGATAAATCATTTAAGATGATGCAACTGAGGTTTGATCGTATATATCTAAACGACAAGATTTTATTCTATGAACGCATATTAGATGTGATCGATGAGACATTCAAAAGGCAAGTATTAAAAGAGTTTTATGACGATCCGGAGTTTCTAAACACCATCAAGGTATTTATTGAAAAGAATCAAAATACCAGTGAAGCTTCTAAATTTCTTTATCTACACCGCAATACACTCATCAACCGAATTGAAAAGTTTTACCGAGTCACAGGTTATGATTTAAAGAAATTTGAAGATGCTGCCATCGTATATCTTTTAGTAAAGGACGCTAAGTAATATGCTCAAAAACACAACTGGCTTTAACCGTAAATTATTGGTTACCTACTTTTTATCTCATTTCATCAGAAGACAACTTTATATGGTATTCATTGGGTTTATATTAATCCTATCTATTGGTCTATTCATATTGGGCAATCTAAACAATATTGGCTATTTATTGTTGATTGAACTGATATATCTTTTAGTCGTTTCTTGTGTATTTATTTTATTAATACATGTCAAGATTAAACAGGGCTTAAGAAAAGGCATTGTTAGAATACACTATGAGTTTTTAGATACTGAGGTATTGGTGTCAAGTGTCATTGGCGGCGAAGAACTTAAAATGACATTCGCTTATCCTCAAGTGAAAAAGATTGTTAGGTACAGGCACGTTGTGATTATCTATTTTAAATATAACGAAGCGTTACTAATGGATGCCAATGGATTCACAGTGGGTAACTATGAAGCATTTAGACCATTCATATTAGACAAACTTAACTTAACGAAAAAATAACATAATGGTTGGAAGTGTGCAAGTTGCACATTTCTTTTTTTATCTATTCACCTTATAATGTAAGCGTTGACAACTACTACAAAGGAGTGATTTTATGGCAACGCTAGACTTAAAACACATTGATAAGATTTATCCTAACGGCGTACAAGCGGTTTTTGATTTTAACTTAAGCATCAAAGACAAAGAATTTATCGTATTCGTTGGACCTTCAGGTTGTGGGAAATCTACAACATTACGTATGATCGCAGGGTTAGAAGAAATTTCTGCTGGTGAATTATACATCGACAACTTATTAGTAAATGATGTCGCACCAAAAGACAGAAATATTGCGATGGTATTCCAATCCTATGCGTTATACCCACATATGTCAGTTTATGACAACATGGCTTTCGGATTAAAGATTCGTAAAATGCCTAAAAATGAAATTGATACAAAAGTTAAAGAAGCAGCAGCAATCCTTGGCTTATTACCTTACCTAGATAGAAAACCAAAAGCTTTATCAGGTGGTCAAAGACAACGTGTTGCCTTAGGTAGAGCCATCGTTCGTAATGCGAAAGTATTCTTAATGGACGAACCACTATCTAACCTAGATGCTAAACTACGTGTTCAAATGCGTGGGGAATTAATCAAACTACACAACAGAATTAACACAACTACCATCTATGTAACCCATGACCAAATTGAAGCGATGACAATGGCTAGCCGTATCGTTGTTATGAAAGATGGTTATATCCAACAAGTTGGTGCACCAAAAGAAATTTATGACTATCCAAACAATATGTTCGTTGCAGGCTTCATCGGTACACCACCAATGAACTTCATCGAAGGTGTCGTTAATAAAGACGGTAGCTTCGTGGCTGGACAACATAAAGTTCAAGTACCAGAAGGTAAACTTGAAATCGTTAAACAAAATAACTTCTATGGCAAACCAATCGTTTTAGGTATTCGTCCAGAAGATATTCATGATGACAAACTAGTATTGGAAACTTACCCAGACGCCATCCTTAAGGTTGAAGTTGACGTAGCAGAATTACTAGGTGCTGAAACTAACATTTACACTGCAGTTAATGGTAATAACATTTGTGCAAGCGTAGATGCACGTGCTGATATTAAGATTGGTGACAAACTTGAACTTGCTTTAGACATGAACAAGTGCCATTTCTTTAGCCCAGAAACTGAACAACGTTTAGTATTAGATCTTAACAAATAAAGAGACTTCGGTCTCTTTTCTTTTTATCCAATGTTACTATATATCAATCAAGACTCAAGTGGGTCGAAACTATTTTTCGAAAACTATGTTCAACAAGCAGAAAAGGCATCCATCAGCATTGTCAAACTGTTGTGTGAACAAGCACTATTCAGTTATGAAAGCAGAATTAGATTAACCAAAACCAAGTTTAGGGTGAATACCAAAATACCAGTCTATGTTAACCAAAGTATATTTCTTATGCCATCTAAATCCCCGAAACAGTATGATAATATATGGCTAAATTACTTCGCAATTGTGGGATATCATCCATATCAGTCTAGTGTGGTGGTATTACTGAAGAATCGGAGTGAAATCGTCATAAAACAATCGTTTCGGGTTTTTCAGAATAAAATGAGGCTATGTGAAGCGATTCTTAGTTATATTAAACAAGTAGATGAAGATATACTATAGCGAATTGATAACATTTTCATGTGATATTTTCTAGTAAATATGAAGTCATAGTGATATAATATTGTCGGTTGAATATCATTAAAATAATTAATGGAGGACATTATGACAAAAAAGACAGTCAGAGACATCGAAGTTTCTGGAAAAAAAGTATTAATCAGAGTCGATTTTAACGTGCCTATGCAAGACGGTAAAATCACAGACGAAAATCGTATTTTTGAAGCATTACCAACCAAAAAGTATGTACTTGAAAATGGTGGTAAAGCCATCTTATTTTCTCACTTAGGCAGAGTTGCTAGCGCAGAAGATAAGAAAGATGCGACATTAGCACCAGTTGCTAATCGTTTAAGCGAATTATTGAATCAAAAGGTTGTCTTCGTACCTGAAACACGTGGTGCCGCTTTAGAAAGTGCCATCAACGAACTTAGAAACGGCGACATTTTAATGTTTGAAAACACACGTTTTGAAGACATTGAAGGTAAGAAAGAATCAAAAAACAATCCTGAGTTAGGTGCTTATTGGGCATCACTTGGTGACGTATTCGTCAATGATGCATTCGGTACAGCACACAGAGCACATGCTTCAAATGCAGGTATCGCTGCAAACATCAAAGAGACCGTTGCAGGCTTCTTATTAGAAAAAGAAATCAAATTCATCGGTGGTGCAGTCTCAAATCCAAAACGTCCTTTCGTTGCGATTTTAGGTGGTGCTAAAGTATCCGATAAGATTGAAGTCATTTCTAACTTATTAAAAGTTGCTGACAAAGTCATCATTGGTGGCGGTATGGCATACACATTCTTAAAAGCACAAGGGTTTGAAATCGGAACAAGCTTATGCGAACTTGAAAAAGTTGAATTGGCTAAATCCTTATTAGAACAAGCACAAGGTAAGATTGTTTTACCAATCGACTTTGCGTTTACTAGCAAGTTTGCCAATGAACCTGCATCACACGTAGGACCAATCACAGAAATTAAAGCAGACGAAATGTCATTAGATATCGGACCTAAATCCATTGAAATGTTTGCAGACATTTTAAAAACTGCAAAAACAGTCGTTTGGAACGGACCTATGGGCGTATTTGAAATGTCAAATTATGCTAAAGGTACCATCGGTGTTTGCGATGCAATCTCTAAACTAACTGAAGCAACAACCATCGTTGGTGGTGGGGATTCAGCTGCAGCAGCCATTCAATTTGGTTATGCATCTAAATTTACACACATTTCAACTGGTGGCGGCGCATCCTTAGAGTATTTAGAAGGCAAAGCTTTACCAGGCGTTGAAATTGTTGCAAACAAATAATAATGGACATCGGTAGTAAAATCAGAGCAATTAGGCTCGAAAGTGGTTTGACGCAAGAAGAACTGGCGAAAAGGTTAGCTTTATCCAAAGGCTATATATCCCAGTTAGAACATAATTTGGCGTCCCCATCCATGACAACTCTATTTGCAGTTTTAGAAGTATTAGGTGTAGAACCAAGTGATTTCTTCCAAGAAACCCTTGATCAAGTTGTGTTTAAACCATCAGACTTTTCAAAAGAAGTAAACGGTGACTTAAAGCATAACATTAGAAGGATTCTACCTAATACGATAAAATATGACATGGAGCCCATCATGATTGAAATCCAACCCGGCGGGGCTTCTATCAAAAAAGACAGACACGCTGGAGAAGCGTTTGGTTATGTACTTGAAAGCGAAATTACGCTTTACTTAAATTTAAAGAAACATGTAGTGAAAACTGGTGAGACTTTCTATTATAAAGCGAAGAAGTCGCATCAAATCGTAAACCATACCAATAAAAAGGCAATAGTACTTTGGATTAGTACGCCGCCAATGTTTTAGAAAGGTGATATATATTATGGAAAAAGAAATCATTGTAAAAAGCACAACTGGATTACACGCAAGCCTTGCAGTTAAAATCGTTCAAACCGCATCTAAGTATGCCGTTAATATTGAATTGCACTACAAGGACAAAGTTGTTGACCTTAAATCTATTTTAGGGTTAATGTCATTAGCAATTCCTAAAGGTGAAAACGTTAGAATTGTTGCATCCGGTCAAAATGCTGAAGACGCCATTAATGAAATCTCAGCGATTTTAGAATAAGGAGTATTTATGAATAATTTGAGAAAGCCTGTCATTGCAGGCAACTGGAAGATGTATAAAACACGTGACGAAGCACTTCAATTCATTTACACAGTGAATCAAGAAGTCCCAACAAGAGATTTAGTTGAGACCGTCATTTGTGCGAACGATGTTTTATTAAGAGATTTAGTCAAAAGACAAGGTGAAAACCTAAAAATAGGGGCTCAAAATATGCATTATGCAGAAAATGGGGCTTTTACAGGTGAAACCTCACCATTGGTATTAGAAACAACTGGTGTTGATTATGTCATCATTGGTCACTCTGAAAGAAGAGCGATGTTCAGTGAAACAGATGAAACCGTTAATCTAAAATTACATGCCGCAATCAAACACGAATTGACACCAATTTTATGTGTTGGAGAATCTTTAGAAATTAGAGAAGCAGGCACAACCAATGAATGGGTTAAAAACCAAGTGGTTAAAGCATATAACAACTTAGATGCTAAACAAGCATTAGAAACCATTGTTGCTTACGAACCAATTTGGGCAATCGGTACAGGTAAAACTGCTACCCCTGAACAAGCTGAAGAAACCATTAAGGCTATTAGAGATGTACTAGTTACACTTTATGGTGACGTGGTCGCATCCAAGATTAGAATTCTTTATGGTGGGTCAGTCAACACTAAAAATGTTGAATCACTACTAGCGAAAGAAAACATCGATGGGGCTTTAGTTGGTGGGGCATCACTAGATGCAGCATCCTACTTAACCCTTGTTAAAGCAGCAACCCAAAAATAACCAATTGACGCATCTATCTAAAAAGATAGGTGCGTTTTATTTTTTTCGCTTGCTTAACGATTAAAAAGCGCTATAATATCTTTGGATTATTTGATTTTGATGATTCTAAATCCACCAAACATCAGCCCATAGAGGTATTTATGCAACATATAAAGCATTTTTTTCTGAAAGACAAAGTATTTTTAATTGCGTTTGTTTTTGCAGCATTTTCCATCATTATCCATCCGGTTTTTAGTGACTATAAAACCTACATCAACTATAAAGTCTTGATCGTAATGTTTTCCTTGATGCTGTCGGTTGCAGGTATGACTGATCAACATCTATTCACGTTTATTGCAGTCAAAATGGTGAAACATTTAAGGGACATGCGGTTGATTGCACTTGTGATCATCATCACCACGTTTTTCCTTGGAATGTTGATCACAAACGATGCCGTATTATTAACGTTGGTGCCATTTACATTGTTTGTCACATCCAAAATTAACCGTCATAAAGAAGCTTTGATCATTGTCATATTGCAGACATTGGCAGCGAACTTAGGGTCTGCATTAACGCCAATGGGTGATCCTCAAAATATCTTTTTATACACCAATTTTAATATCCCATTCTGGGTATTTATGTCAAAAACAGCCGTGATTACCATCACTGGATTTATTCTATTGATGCTAACAGTATTTGTTGTATTCAAAGATGATGTTGTTAAGCCCATCGTTGAAGATGTCTTTATAAAAGACTACCGAATCTGGATTTACTTAGTGATGTTTATATTAGCAATTTTAACGGTACTACATGTCATAAATCCATATATCGCATTAGGTATTGTTGTGTTATTGGGCTTAATCTTCTCAAGACATGAGTTTAGAAAAGTCGATTATCATTTACTACTAACCTTTGTGATGTTTTTCATCTTTACTGGTAACATATCCAATCTAGAAGCCGTTCAAAACTTATTTGAACGTATATTAAATAGTCCAACCAATGTCTTTTTTACAGGTCTATTGGTATCACAAGTCATCTCAAATGTACCAGCAACTGTATTGTTATCCGCATTTACCGAAGAAGCATATTTACTGGATTTACTTCAAGGCGTCAATGTCGGTGCGATGGGGACCATCATTGGGTCCTTGGCGAGTTTGATTACATTTAAATTCGTCATTAAGCTCTATCCTGAACGATTCAAAGAGTATTTAATCAAATACACGGTCATCTGTTTGATCTATATGGCAGTCATTATTTCAGTCATTTTTATACTATAACCTAGCTTAATCGCTAGGTTTTTTTCTTTATTTATCACCTTATGATAAAATGATGATAACGAGGTATGACATATGACAAAAAAAATCAATAGCTTTGATTTCTTGAGAGGATTAGGTGTATTCTTTGTATTAATGTTACACACAGCATTTTCGTACACTAAGACTAGGAGTTATTCTATTAGTCTTAGTGTACGAAAAAAGCACACCATGATAGTGTGCTTCGTTTGTTAATGATTAACGGTTGTAGAATTCAACGATTAATTGTTCTTTTATTTCTGGTAAGATTTCATTTCTTTCTGGATATCTAACGAATGTGCCAACTGTAGTTGCTTCATCGAAAGAGACGAATTCCTTACGTGCTACCATCTTTTCTAAAGCAACTTTAACAATTGCTAAGTCTTTTGATGTTTCACGTAATGAAACTTTTTGTCCAGGTACTAAACGATAGGAAGCGATGTCCACTTTCTTACCGTCTACTAGGAAATGTCCATGGTTTACAAGCTGTCTAGCTTGTGCACGAGTCGCAGCGAAACCTAGGCGATATACCACGTTGTCTAATCTTGATTCTAATAGTCTCAAGAAATTTTCACCGTGTACACCTTGAAGTTTTTTAGCTTCAACGAATGTTTTATGGAATTGCTTTTCAGAAACACCATACGTGAAACGTACTTTTTGTTTTTCTTGAAGCTGAGTACCATAATCGCTTAATTTGCTTCTTCTTTGACCGTGTTGACCTGGTGCATAAGGACGACGTTGTAGTTCTTTACCTGTTTCTGATAAAGAATAATTTAAACGACGTGAAACCTTCCAAGATGGTCCTGTGTATCTACTCATAATTTTTACCTCCTTATAGATTTTGGTGGTAAAAAATGCATTCACAAGGTTTAAGGAGATCGTCTTGTCGCTTTCGCCTAAAGCAGAAGGTTACTTACTACCCCTATTAGGAAGCGATCTATTCTTAATTTGTTTTTGCCTGCTTTTACCGACAAACTACATTATACACAATTAATATTTATAAGTCAATTATATTTCATATAAGTCAATAACGACCTTAGCGAATGCAACAAAAAAGGCTTCTAAGTCCGAATCGAATCGATTAAATAGCGGACTATCGATGTCTAAAACGCCAATTGGCTTGCCATTTTTATAAAGTGGTACGACCAGTTCAGAGTTAGAATTGGAATCACAAGCAATATGGCCGTCAAATTGATGGACATCTATGACGTTTAACACACGTTTTTGTTCAAACGATGTACCGCATACCCCTTTACCGACTTCAATTTCTACACAAGCAGGTAGGCCTTGGAATGGTCCAAGGATTAATTTATCTTGTTCATATAAATAAAATCCTGCCCAGTTTAAATCGGGTATATAAGCTTTTAAGAATGCACTGGCATTCGATAAAAGCGATAAGTTGTTTTTTGAACCTTCTAGCAATGATTTGCCGCTTTCTAATAGTAAATTCATGGTATATCCTCACTTTTCTTCTAATACATTATACCAAAAAAATGGCCATTCTATGTTAAAATAGTAACGGTGATATAATGTCGAATTACGATAAAGTTTTAATCCGTTTTGGCGATCTCATGCTAAAGGGAAAAAATCAAAGAATATTTAGGGAAAAAGCAATTGCCCTTTTAAAGAAAAACGTCATTGACTTGAATGTTAAATTAGAAAAAAGACACGACAGGTTGTTTTTAGTGATCAATGATGTCGAAGAATCTATCATAAAAGAACGTTTAATGCGAGTATCGGGTGTTGGGTCTTTTAGTTTTGTTGTAACAACAGAACCAAACTACGAAACAATGGCTTTAAAAGCAATTGAACTCATAAAAAAAGAAGTTAAGAAACCAACCACATTTAAAGTGGAAACGAAGCGTACAGATAAATCGTTAAATGAAACCTCTCAAGAAATCACACAAATACTGGCGAGAAGTGTTTTAAAAGAGACATCAGACTTACTGACAGTAGACGTTAGAAACCCTGAACTGACTTTATATTTTGAAATCAGAGCAGATGAAGCATTCATCTACCTAGATTCAATTAAAGGCTTAGGCGGGTTCCCAGTTGGTGCAGCTGGCCGTGGGTTATTATTACTTTCTGGTGGGATTGATTCCCCAGTCGCAGGCTTTTTAGCGATGAAACAAGGCATCGAAATCGAAGCGATTCATTTTGAGTCAACACCAATGACTTCCATTGAATCTGCTCAAAAAGTACTTGATTTGGCCAAAAAGATGAGCCTATATGCACAACGACATGAAATCAAAGTTCATATGGTACCATTTTCTAAAATTCATGAGGAAATCATTAACCGTATTTCACCATCCTATGTGGTGACTGTGATGAGACGGATGATGTTTAGATTGGCAGAAATGAAAGCCCATAAGACAAAATCTTTAGCGATCATTACGGGTGAATCTGTGGGGCAAGTTGCCTCACAAACCTTAGAGTCGATGGTAACGATAGAAGCCGTGACGACTTTACCAATTTTAAGACCATTGATTACAATGGATAAACTAGATATCATCGATATATCTAAGAGAATTGATACCTATGACTTATCGATATTACCGTTTGAGGATTGTTGTACAGTCTACACACCGAAAAATGCTTCAACTACCCCATCGGTTAAAAAAGCATTGATCAATGAGAAGTTTATGGCAAACGTCGAAGGTTTACTAGAAGAAGCCATCAACGATATCAAAACATTTGTTATCTCGCCAAATCACCCAGTCAATTTAATTGAACATGGGTTTACAGTCAAGGAAGCCTGGGAGGCAATGCATGATCACATCGAAGGACAATGACAAAATTAAATATATCATCAAACTCCAATCGAAGAAATACCGTGACCAATTTAACAAGTTTGTCATCTACGGTGACCACGCGATTGAAGAAGCACTTAAACAAGGATTTGAGATGGAGTTATATACCTCAAACCCACTTAAAAAGGGTGAATTAATCAGCGACGAGTTGATTAAAAAAGTATCTCTAACTGAAACACCGACAGATTGCCTAGCAGTGGTTAAGAAACGCCCTGAACAAAGCTATTCAAATCGGATTTTAATGTTGGATAACATCCAAGACCCAGGCAACATGGGTACCCTCATTAGAAGTGCAGTGGGGTTTGGATTTACTACAGTGATCTCCAGTTTAAACTCAGTCGATTATTATCATGAAAGAACCATTAGAGCAACCCAAGGCAACTTGTTATACGCTAACTTAATTAAAGCACCACTAGCAGACCGTATCAAAGCCTTAAAGTTTATGGGTTATGAGATTTATGTGACTGCGCTACAAGGGTCAGTCGATCTTAAAACCATCACACCAAAAGACAAATGTGTTTTGGTCTTAGGCAATGAAGGTGCAGGCGTTTCAGACGACATCATGCGTTTAGCGACCAAAACCATCCGCGTTAAAACCAGAGACATCGAATCATTAAATGTTGCGATGGCTGGGTCTATCATCATGTATGAATGGCAGGTGTAAAAAATGGCAATCATCACAGGATTTTTTGACCATATTGAAGGCGAAATTGAAAAACAAATCGATGAGGCAAAGCGTTTAGATATCAAACATATCAGTTTGAGAAATTTCTCAAATCAAACGCTGCTTGATTTAGACTTGAATCAAATCAAGGATATCCAAGCGCTATTCAAAAAAGATAAATTAACCCTCCAAATCGTTGATGCAAACTATTACTACAACTTCATTGGTGTTAATCAAAAAGAACTTCAAACGCTTTTTGAAAACGCACGATTACTACAAACCAAAATCCTCATCTTAGAATTACCGGATGTTGATGATTTTGACTTGCAACATGAAAACTTCCTAGCCCATGTTAAGTGGTTATTGGACGATACTAAGAAAAAATCATTTGAACTCGTATTTAAAGTGAATCCTACTTATAAACCAGGCGTTATTGCGTATTTAATCAATCAAATTAAAGGCGTTAAGTTTATATTTGATGCTGGACTGGTTAAAAGATTAAAAGCCTCTGTAACCACGACTTATCGCATCATGAAGAAAAACACCGAAGGCGTGATGATTTATGATATCGATAAGAACAATGAACCATACTTATTAGGCTATGGCTATACGGGTATCATGGAAGTTGTTAGAAAGATGAATCGCGATAAATATAAAGGCGCATACATCCTAGACTTCAACTTAATGGATTATATTGAAAACAGAGAGAACGCGCATAAAAAAAGAAAGTTCTTTGGCTTATTCACAAAAGATAAAAAAGAAAAAGCCAAGTATGTTAGAATGGATCAACTCTTAGGCCTAAAACCAGAAGAAACACTCGATTATACCAACATGCTAAAAATCTATATTAATGTTCTTAATAAGGTTATTACAAAATAAAAAGGCGAGTAATCGCCTTTTACATTAGTTCCTCTTCTTCAAACAGTGGTTTCGCATTTGGAATGTCCACATAGAGTTTGGTTGTATACATGATGCCATCTAGGTGGTCATATTCATGTTGGAACACGGTTGCAGGATATCCGCTTAAAGTCCCATGTGATAAAACAAATGAATTGGATTTGATGTCAAAAATATAAGCTTCAAAGCTGATACTTTTATGTCTTGGTGTGATGCCGTCTGTTTTTCTATCTACAGACAAACAGCCTTCACCACCATTTAAGAACACCATATCACTTGAACGGCTGTTAATCTTTGGATTAACGACAATCATGGAATAAAGTTCACCGTCTACATCATATACGTGCATCGCAAACATGCGTTTAGATACATTAATTTGTGGGGCGGCTAATCCCACACCTGGCCTTAAGCCATATTTTTCAGCAATCTCATCATCTTGAGAATTCATCACATATTGTAAGAGTGAGAACGCAATGTTTCTGTCTTCTAAAGTAACTGGCATTTTTACAGGTTGAGCGACCTTGGTTAAAGTCGGATGCCCTTCACGGATGATATCTTTCATTAAAATCATAGTAAACACCTCGTCTAAATTATAACATAATTTCCATTATTCACACTTATTTTGACAAAAACTAGAAAAAAAAGTATAGTTATATTAGGTGAATTTATGGACAGAATGGAAATTATTTTAAAGGCATACGATGTTGCCGATGAAATCAAAGCATCAGAAGCATTTAAGTCATTAATTGCTTTAAAAACATATATGGATGATCATTTAAAAAAAGAAGTCGATGCTTATCAAAAAGCACATAGTCGTTTTAGTGACATTCAAGCAACGGGTGGGCAATATCACCCAGATTTTAAAGAAGCTGTTTTAGCGTTATCTATCGCAAAACGTGCACTATATGAAAAAAAAGAAGTAAAACAGTATATCGAACAAGAAAAAGCCATTCAAAAAATCTTAGATGACTTAGCAAGAGACCTTGCGAATAAAATATCAAGTCATGTCAAAGCACCAAATGAGTTAGGCTTCCTAAAGGAGAGCAGTTGTCATGCAGGTTAACCGTATGTCATATATCGTTTATATCAAAAATAACGACGTCATTAAGCGAATTGAAGAACTAGATGTCAATGTGGTCTATAAGTCACAAAAACAAAAATACGCCACCATTTATTTCGACCGTTCAAAAGAAAAAGAAATCAAACTAGCACTCGAAAAAATGAAAGGTGTTTCTCGTTACGAAAAGAGTTTACTAGAAGCACAAACCATTGTTTTTGAAGTGTAAAGGAAAAATACTTGACAATAGTTTTCAAACCAGTATAATAGTAGTAGACACAAAGGAGTGAAAATTATGGTAAAAATTAGATTACAACGTTTCGGTTCTAACAAGAATCCATTCTACCGCGTAGTTGCAACAGAAGCGACTTCTCCAAGAGACGGCCGTTTCTTAGAAATCATCGGTACTTACGACCCAGTTAAAAACCCTGCAGTCGTTAACATCGATAAAGAAAAAGCAGCTAAATGGATCAACAATGGTGCTAAACCAACTGAAACCGTAAAAAGCTTATTCAAAAAATATTCAGTTTTAGACAAATAATACCAAAGGGGGATTACTGAAATGGCTATTAATTATGATTTACTCGTTAAAAATATCGTTACGCCATTAGTGCTTCACCCTGAGGATGTACTTG
>CAKMJY010000002.1 GCA_927433595.1 uncultured Acholeplasmatales bacterium
TGTGATTTATTATATTAAATCATAGAAGATGCACATTGCTAAAAAGTCATTTATGTACATTTTATCAATGTTATTAACAATAGAAAAGTGCATATTTTTAATAACTCAAATAAACATGCTTAATCTTTCATTTTCTTATAAAATGACATATAATAATTTATCTTATCATAACGGATTTTCAGTCCGTTGCTCTACCGACTGAGCTACAGAGCCTCGCCAAATAATGGCGGTCCGGACGGGAATTGAACCCGCGATCTCCAGTGTGACAGACTGGCATGTTAACCACTACACCACCGGACCAAGATGGTTGCGGGAGAAGGATTTGAACCAACGACCTCCGGGTTATGAGCCCGACGAGCTACCATTTACATTTTACACATCGTGTGCATCATATATTTAAAACCTAAGTTTGATACTATGGTTTTTTTTTATCTCGGGAGGTATCATGAAAAAACAAACGAACATTGGATTTGGTAAAAACATCGTAACTAGTTTAGTTAGCAGTATCTTAACTACCGGTGCATCTATTTACATTTATTTTAGAAATGAATCGCTTAGATTATTTGCTGGCGCATTCTTTGTCATTGGTTTGATTGGATTTATCTATTATCTATATAAGTATATTGAATCCAAAAAAGAAAAAACGAATTAATCACACGATTATTAACTATTTCTTTTGATTTGTTATAATCATTAGGAGATAAAGCGTTATATGCTGATATATTAGTCATTCTCTTGACTTCTTACTTAGATATGTTACAATTAATCCGTAAGTAGTTTGAATATCAAAACATTAAGGAGAAAATATGTCAAAAGTAGGAATTATGGTATGTGGTAACTCAGGTGTAGATTACCTAAAATTAGATTATCCAGTGAAGATTATCCATTCAACATTGAACCTTGGTGGCAAAGAATATGAAGATTTTGTTGATATTACAGCGGATGCATTTTACGAAACAGTCGTCAATAATCCAGATATCGCCATTTCAACGTCTCAAACCCCAACCGGTAAAATCGCAGAAGTCTATGAGTCATTTAAAGCTGAAGGCTATGATTCTGTAGTCGCCATTACCATTTCATCTAAATTATCAGGGACATATCAAGGTGCTGTATTAGCCGCATCGATGGTAGAAGACCTTGAAATTGAAGTCGTTGACTCAAGAAGTGTGTCACACGGCGAGTATTATTTGGTAAAAAGAGCCATCGAAATGGCTAAAGCAGGTAGAACGGTTAAGGAAATTAAAGCAGAATTAGACGTATTAAGAGAAAATATCCGCATTTTCGTTTTAGTGGATACCTTAAAATACTTAGTCAAGAATGGTCGCTTATCCGCAACCTCAGGTTTTTTAGGCACATTATTAAAGATCAAACCTTTATTACATGTCCTACCAGAAGGTACATTGGTACCCCTTGAAAAAATACGTACAACATCCAAGGCAAGAGAACGTCTACTAGAATTGTTAATTGAGGATATCAAAGACAAAAAAGTAGATATTTTCATCGCGTATACGAATAATAAACCGGATGCAGAAGTCATCAAACAATTAATTTTAGCCCAAAGAGCAGATGTCTTAGTTGAGCTTGTCCCATTAACCCCAGTGGTTGGTGCACATGCTGGACCTGGTACATTAGGTGTTGGCTATATCGTGAGGTAAGTAAATGAGTCGTGCAAAAGATGTAATTAATGAATTATTGGTTGAAGTTTTCAACCACATTTTATCCATTGAGGGACAAACCTTAAGAGATCGTGGTGTGAAGTTATCGATGTCTGAAGTCCATGTATTAGAGGCAATTAACAATTCAGAACTCAAAACCATGGGGGACGTTGCGAAACGTTTAAGAATTACTTTAGGTACGCTAACGACATCTGTCGATGTTTTAGTACGCAAAAAATTTGTGGTTAGAAACCGTGCAGATGACGACAAACGAAAAGTCATATTACATTTAACGGACGCTGCTTTCGATGTACTGAGGGTGCATGATGGCTTTCATAATGAGATGGTTGAGTCGCTACTAGCCGACTTAGACATTGAGAAAGACGAAGCACTGGTTAAATCGTTAGAAAATATCTCAAATTATTTCAAACAAAAATATTAAGCATAAGCGCAGAAATGCGCTTATTTTTTTGACCTATATGTGCTTATTTTCACGTGTTTACTGTTTTAAAACTAATGGCTTCATGGTATAATTTATTAGAAATTACAAGTAAAGTGGGTGTATTTATGTATGTATTTGGTATAGATGTTGGCGGCACGTCTGTCAAGATCGGTTTTTTAAGCAGCGAAGGTGATTTGTTAGAGAGTTGGAGCATTCCAACCGATTTAAGAAATCATGGGGATAACATCTTATTTGATGTCGCTGAATCTATCAAAAAATTTATGACAATGAAATCCTTAAAAGACAGTGATATCATTGGTTATGGCTTTGGTTTACCTGGCCCAGTTCTAAATGATGTGGCCATCAAATGCCCAAATTTAGGATGGGAAAATGTCAATGTCCCAGAAGCGTTTAGAAGCGCTTATGGTAAAGCCGTATCTGTCAAAGCTGGCAATGACGCAACGGTTGCTGCTGCAGGTGAATACTGGCAACGTAACATCAAAGGCGATATTGTCTTCATCACACTAGGTACTGGTGTTGGTGGCGGGATTGTTGCTAATGGTAAAGTCGTCGATGGTGCACATGGAGCAGGTGGCGAAATCGGTCATATTAGAGTCAATTTTGATCATCCAACCGCATGTAGCTGTGGCTTAGAAGGCTGCTTAGAAACAGAATGTTCCATTAGAGGCATTAACCGTATGGCAAAAGTCCTCATTCAATCTAAAAAATATAAAACAAGCTTAACAGATGATGAATCCTTGTCACCAAAACAAGTATTCCAAGCAGCCAAAGATGGCGATGCCGTGGGGTTAAAAGTAGCTGACCAAGTGGGTTACTATCTAGGGCTTGCGTGTGCTGGTATTGCAGTAACAACCGATCCAAAAGTCATATTGATTGGTGGCGGGATTTCCAATGCAGGTGACATCTTATTAGAAAACATTAAAAAACACTATTTCAAGTTTGCTCATTTCGCAGTTAGAAACATGCAATTTGAACTAGCAAACTTAGGCAACGATGCGGGTATGTATGGGGCTGCTTATCTGGTGATTAGCGAGTCCTTATCATGAGTATCAAAGTCATTTCAAGAGGCATTGGTGTCGGCAAAGTATTTTATTTAAAGCCAACCAAAGGTAATTATGAGAAAATTGGGGTAGATGAAGCCTTAATCACCTATGAATCTTTAAAATACCATGTGATTGAATCACTAAACCAAATGAAAGATAAAGCCGATTCAGACATCCTAGATTTCCAAATCGCTGTGTTAAATGACCATGCCTTTGAACAAGATATTAAAAGACGAATCAAAGAAAATAGACCAATCGATAAAGCCTTTGAAGAAGCTATGTCTTCTTATATCAAGCAATTGTTATCATTAAATGACCCTTATTTTAAGTCACGTGTATCTGATTTACATGATTTAACCACACGGTTATTTCAAAATTATCACGGGACAAGCAATATCAAATTTAATGATGCGATCATTCTTTGTGTCGAAGAATTATACCCATCGATGTTATTTGAATTCAAACAACAAATCAAGGGTATCCTGGCTAAAAAAGGCCATGATTTGTCACATGCAGCTATTTTAGCTAGGGAACGTAACATCCCATATTTAGTGGTTAAAGACTTTCCTTATGAAGCAGGAACTAAACTATTGGTCAATGGGTATACGAGTAGTATCATGGTTAACCCAAAAGTGATGGATCACAAACGCGCATTATTCGAACAACGAAATGAAGAAAATGCGTTAACTTATCCACACAAACCATATAAACTCTATTTAAATCTAAGCGGCGATAGTAAAATTGACAAAACCTATATAGCAAATAGCGATGGCGTTGGGTTATATAGAAGCGAATTTTTATATCATACCAGTCATGATTTCCCATCCATGGAATATCAATATGAAGTCTATTCAAACTTAGCAAAACAGTTTTACCCAAAACCCGTGGTGATTAGAACTTATGATTTTTCGGAAGATAAATCACTGGACGGCTTAAACGCACACCGTGGGGTTGCAGCCTATTTGTTATCGTATGAAGATGCATTCATTGAACAGATGACCGCACTATTGTTAGTTGCAGAAAAATACGATAACTTAAGAATTATGATTCCAATGGTGTATTCAAAATCAGACTATGAAGTGATTACACGAATCGCAACCAAGCTAAAATCAGCACTCAATCTATCTAAACCACTACCACCAATTGGGGTGATGATAGAAACAAAAGAAGCATTCGAACACTTATCTGACTTCTCTAAAGTGGGATTTATATCGATTGGGTCTAATGACTTAGGTAGCAATCTATTTGGTTTTGATCGAACCAAACCAATTGACTTTGAACTTTATGTAGAAAAGTTGATTGACGCGATATATGATATTGTGAGTTTTGCGAAAGATAAGCGCGTACCTTGTACGATTTGTGGGGATATCGCTAGCCATAAAGCAGGCTTTAAGGCTTTACTAGGTATTTCTGCCACAGATTTTAGCATCACATTACCATTTTTAGTAGAAGCGAAAAAAATAATTCAATCCAAATAATAAGAGAATATGCAAAAAAAATACCAACTTTTTTCAATTAATAGTAAAAAAGGGTTGCATATTCTTTTTTTTTATCATATAATAGATACGCTTACGCACAAGCGAAGGGCTGTGAAATGGAAGGTTGTCGGCACACGGATAGCCGTTGTCTATGTGAAGGGTTTTTCCATGGAGCAAGTCTATGACAAGATTATAGGCGAAAGGAGACTATTATAAATGGCAAAAGAAATCATCAAAATTCGTTTAAAGGCTTACGATCACAGATTGATTGACCAATCAGCTAAGAAGATCATTGACAGTGTCTTAAAGACAGGGGCAAAGGTTCACGGACCAATTCCACTACCAACTGAAAAAGAAATCTTCACAATTCTACGTTCACCTCACGTAAACAAAGATTCACGTGAACAATTCGAACGTCGTACACACAAGAGATTGATCGAAATCTTAGATCCAAATGCACAAACGATCGAAGCTCTAATGCATATTGACTTACCAAGTGGTGTCGATATCGTATTAAAGAAGTAGTACAAAAACATAATTAAAAGGAGAAAGAAACATGGCCAAAGGAATCTTAGGTAGAAAATTAGGCATGACTCAAATTTTCAATGAAAATGGTCACCTAATCCCTGTTACTGTTATCGATGTGGCTCAAAACGTAGTGTTACAACAAAAAACTGTTGAAACTGACGGATACGTTGCGACTCAAATCGGTTTCGAAGATAAAAGGGAAAAATTAAGCAACAAGCCAGAACAAGGGCACGTCGCAAAAGCTGATACAGCACCTAAGCGCTTCATTAAAGAAATTCGCTTTAACGAAACGCTTAATGAATTAGCGGATTTAGCGGTAGGCGCAGTTGTCTCTGGAGATATTTTCAAAGCAGGCGAATCAATTGATGTCACTGGTACTTCAAAAGGTAAAGGGTTTGAAGGTTCAATCAAGAGACACAATCAATCAAGAGGGCCAATGACTCACGGTTCTAGATATCACCGTCGTCCAGGTTCTATGGGTGCCATCAAAGGCAACATGAAGGGTAAAAACTTACCAGGACATATGGGACATGAACAAGTTACTGTTCAAAACCTATCTGTGGTAGCTTTTGACTCAGAACGTGAAGTATTACTCGTAAGTGGTAGCGTACCAGGACCAACTAAAGGTCTAGTGGTCGTAAGATCTGCCATCAAGAGTGTAAAGTAAGGAGGAACAATGATGCCTAAATTACAAGTATTAAATCAACAAGGTTCAAAAGTAACTGACCTTACGTTAAATGATTATGTATTCGGTATTGCCCCTCACCAACAAGTACTATATGATGTCGTAAATGCTCAAAGAGCTGCTATGCGTCAAGGTACACACGATGTTAAAAATCGTGGTGAAATTTCAGGTGGCGGTAGAAAACCGTGGAGACAAAAAGGAACTGGTCGTGCTCGTCAAGGGTCAACTAGATCACCACAATGGAGACATGGTGGGGTCGTATTCGGACCAACTCCAAGAAGCTATGCAGTGAAAGTAAATAAGAAGGTTGCTCAATTAGCACTACGTTCTGCCCTTTCATTCCATGCAAACAACAACACATTAGTGGTTGTCGACAAATTGACAATTGCTGATGCAAAGACAAAAGATTTTGCAGCATTATTAAACAATTTAAATGTGACTGAAAAAGTACTAATCGTAGATGGCGTATTCGAAGACAATGTTTTCCTAGCAGCGCGTAACCTACCAAAAGTTGCTCTAGTTCAAGCTTCACATGCAAGTGTTTATGACTTATTAAACTGCAAACAATTATTATTAACTGAAAGTGCAGTTAAACACTTCGAGGAGGTGCTTGCATAATGACAAAATCATACGACATTATTAAAGCTCCAATTATCACTGAACAATCTTCAAGAATGATTGAAACCGAAAATAGCTATACGTTCAAAGTGGATAGAAAAGCTAACAAAATCGAAATCAAAAAAGCTGTTGAAGAAATCTTCGGTGTAACTGTAGTTAGAGTAAACACAATTAACGTATTACCTAAGTTCAAGAGAATGGGTAAATACGAAGGGTACAAACAAGCGTACAAAAAAGCAATCGTTAAATTAGCAGACGGTCAAAAGATCGACAAATTTGCTATTTAATGATTAGTGAAATGTTAAAGGAGAATTAACTTATGGCGGTTAAAGTTTATAAACCGACGACAAATGGTCGTCGTAACATGAGCGTATTAACGTTCGAAGAAATCACGACATCTACTCCTGAAAAATCACTACTTGAGCCATTTTCTCGCACAGGTGGGTGTAACAACCAAGGTAAGATTACCGTTCGTCACATTGGTGGCGGTGCAAAAAGAAAATATCGTGTAATTGATTTTAAACGTAACAAGGATGAC
>CAKMJY010000003.1 GCA_927433595.1 uncultured Acholeplasmatales bacterium
CGTCTCGTGGTGATAATGATTAACCGTACTTAATGCAACCGAAAAGACCGTAATCACGGTAACGAGTGTTAATAAAATGGTAACAATATTGACGATTCGTGTTTTCATGATAGCCTCACCCTTTATAATATTATAATCCCTCGAGATGAAAAAAACATGTCAAAATGACGTGATGTCTATTATTCATCGTTTAAATGGGTATGAATACGTGTTTTTTCTATCGGGCATACGTGTTATAATAAACCATAGAGGTGTTAGCATGTTACCAATTAAAAGAATGAATATTCAAGTCTCCAAACTTGAACTCAATAACAAGTTTATCTCAGGGACGTTTCAACTCAATCATCAAATCAAAAGACAAACGGGTAAGATTGCAGACCATGTGTATTTCACTGAGCTTCAGTTTGAAGTGAAAGACCATGCAGATACCGTTTATCCATTAAATATCTCTGTTTATGTCCGTGCTAATATAGAATTTCATGTGGCAGAAAAAGAAGATGACATCGTCCTATACTTAAAGAAAGATGCGGTTAATATCTTATACCCATATTTAAGAAGTACCGTATCGCAGCTAACGGCATTAGCGATGATTCCACCGGTTGTTATCCCTGTCGTGGATACAACCCTCTTATTCAAGGATGACGACATCCTCAATTAAAAGATAATTCGATAAACATGGATGATAATCTATGTTTATTTTTAAGGAGCACGTATGAAAAAAAACGAATACTTAGATATCTTTTTGACCTTCTTCAAGATTGGTTTATTCACCTTTGGTGGTGGGTATGCGATGATTGGGGTCATGCACAAGGATATCGTTGAAAAGAAAAAATGGATAGACGATGAAACGATGTTAGAACTCATTACCATCAGTGAAGCAACCCCAGGGCCATTCGCGATTAATGGGGCAACTTATATTGGTTATCAACATAAAAAGTTCTTAGGTGCTTTATGTGCAACCCTAGGGGTCATCTTACCAAGCTTTATAGTCATTATACTTGTATCATTATTCTTACAAGCATTTAGTGAGAATATCTATATCCAAAATGGCTTAAAGGGTATATCTGCAGGGGTATCTGTATTAATCTTTAATGCGTTATTCAAACTATCTAAAAAAGTGAAAATGAATGTGATCAATATAAGCTTAATGGTCATTGCCTTCTTAGTCTCATTCTTTACCAATTTTTCCATCATCCTATTACTACTCATAACAGGTCTTTTAGGCTTTCTTTACGCCCTTTATAAAGGGGGTAGAAAAGTATGATCCTAGAACTCCTTAAATTATTCTTTGTCTTCTTTAGAATTGGTTTATTCACCTTTGGCGGTGGGTATGCGATGATTCCAATGATCAGACAAGAAATGCTCAATGGTGGGTATCTTTCAGTCGATCAAATCAACCAGTTCATTGGGATTGCAGAATCTACACCTGGTCCATTCGCAGTGAATATCGCAACCTTTGCTGGATACCATACCTTTGGGGTCATTGGTGCCGTATTCGCAACCCTAGGAGTCGTCCTGCCAAGTTTTATCATCATCTTATTGATTGCATATTATAGTGATCAATTCATTAAGACTTTTATTGCACAAACGATTTTATCTTTCTTAAAACCAGTCATTCTTGGGTTAATCTTTGCAGCTGGCTTAGGTGTTTTATTACACGCCATCCTTGGTAACTATCTAGTTGAAGTGACCTTTGATTATATCGCTTTAATCATATTTGGCGTTGTGATGATATTATCGAGACTAGTCAAAAAGTTGACACCGATTCATTTGGTTTTAATTTCAGCCTTTATGGGCGGCTTCTTATACTTATTATAAGCCTTAGCATTTAAGGCTTTTTTTCTGCCTTTAATATGAATAATTATTCATAACATGATTTTGATTGACTATTTATGATAAGTTAGATATAATCGATATGTCAAATATGTCATATAGACATAGGGGTATCATAGGGGGACAATATGAAAGAATTAAAACTTGCTAATCCAGGACCACTTGGATTACTAGGCTTTGGTTTAACGACCATCTTACTAAACTTACACAATGCCGGTTTCATTCCATTAACCATGGTCATCATCGGTATGGGGGTTGCCTTAGGTGGACTTGCACAAATCATCGCTGGTATTTTTGAATTAAAACAAGGGAACACATTTGGTGGGACCGCATTTACAGCTTATGGGTTTTTCTGGTTAAGCTTAGTCATCATTTGGTATTTTCCAAAAGCTGGATTAGAAGCCGATAAATTATCAATGGGCTTTTACTTATTGATCTGGGGTTTATTTACAGCTTTCATGTTCATTGGGACATTAAAGCATTCTAGAACCACACAAATCATTTTCGGTTCTTTAGCACTATTATTCTTCTTACTTGCATTAGGCGATTTCACACACGTTGAATTGGTCACAACCATTGCAGGTTATGTTGGGATATTTTGTGGGTTATCTGCATTTTATGGTGCGGTTGCGCAAGTGGTTAATATCGAATTCGGTCGAAACGTATTTCCATTATAATTGAATTAAGAGCCTAGATTATACGTGTCTTTGATCACTTTAACTAGGCTTTTTTTTCGTTTTGTCGTATGATAAAAGTAGAAGTGAGGCGATATGATGCTAAAAAAGATACTAACACTAACGCTTTTAGTTACGGCAATCTATGGGGTGGTTGGGAGTTACTTTGCCTTCGGGATTGATAACATCAAATATTTTACCAACCAATCGAATCTTTTGGTCTTGGTGATGCTATTATTGTACTTAGGACAGAAGAAACTGAAATACCAATCAATCTTTTACTATATCGCATTGTTTGACATATTACTAACTGGGCTCATCTATAACTTGTTATTAAGACAATATGAAGCAGGTATGAACCCTTTTCAACTGACATTGGTCTTTATTAACCACACGATCAATCCAGTGTTATACTTAGTAATCTTCATGCTTTATATGGAAAAACCATTTAGAGTCAAAGACTTTTACTTCATGCTGTTACACCCACTTGGCTACTTTTTGTTTTATATGGTGTTTGGGGGATTACTACGGTTCTACCCTTATCCTTTTATGGACCCAACCACCCAAAGTTTATCTATGTTCTTAATCACAAATTTATTGATATTGATGCCTGCACTCATTTTACTGAGTATCGGCATCACACAAATATATAGAAGTGAACTAGATGGAGGTAAAAGATGAATCAAGCATATGAGACATTAGTCAGTATGGCAAAAAGATTTGAGACTGACCCTAATGTTTGTTGTTTATTAGGGCTAGGTTCCATGAGTGAATTATCGAGAATGGATCAATATTCTGATATGGATTTCTTTTTGATAATCGAAGACGGCTTTAAAGAAACCTATATTAAAGACTTAAGTTGGTTTGGAAAAGAGATTGTATTCTCATTTCAAAACACCAAAGATGGCTATAAGATATTATTTGCAGATGGGGTATTTGCCGAGTTTGCGGTATTTATTCAAAGCGAAATGCCTCATATCGGATTCACCAAAGGCAAAGTATATTATGCCAAACCAGGGTTTGATTTAAGTATCGTTGAACCCAAACAGTTAAAACCTAAAAAACCACTCAAACAGGATTTCAACATCAACGAAGCACTAACTAATTTGTATGTTGGGGTATTAAGAGAAAAAAGAGGTGAGCACGCCAGTGCCTTTACCTTTATCCAAGTCTATGCAGCAGATTTGATCATGCGGTTGTTTGAAGACTTATTTGTTGCTGCTGATACCTTAGATGATTATTATGTCTTTGAAAGAAGAATTGAATTTAAGTATCAAGAATCAAAAAAGATTTTAAGCGGGTTGAAACAAGGCTATGATAAAAACCTTGAATCTGCCATATTCGCACTTGAGTTTTTGAATCTACATTATAGTGTTAACCAAGCAATGGTAATAAAAATCAAATCACTTATTTAATAGAAGAAGCGCATGTCCAAAAGGGCATGCGCTTTCGTTATAATATCGTTAGTTTTTCATCAATCACATCTAGTTGATATGGTTGATGTGGCTTAACAACTTCATTGATGATGCTAAAGGCTATAAAGGTTTCAATTTCTTTTTGAATGAACCGTTTGATTGGTCTAGCACCATACTCAATCGAGTAACCATGGTTCAAAACGTATTTCTTTAAATTGTCAGAAAACGTGATGTTGATGTCTTTATCTGTTAGTCTCTTTGATAATTCACTTAGTAATTTATCCACAATCTTGACTTGGACATTGAAGCCAAGTGGGTTAAATAGAATGATATCATCAATACGGTTTAAGAACTCTGGTTTAAAGGTTTGTTTGACCAAGTCCATGACTTGTTTCTTACCCTGATCTTGATCTTCTAGTAAGTATTCACTACCTAAATTAGATGTCATAATGATGATGGTATTCTTAAAGTCAATGGTCTTACCTTGGTTATCGGTTAATCTACCATCATCTAAAATTTGAAGTAGTATATTGAATACTTCACTGTTGGCTTTTTCGATTTCATCAAATAAGACAACAGTGAAGTATTCACTACCTAAATTAGATGTCATAATGATGATGGTATTCTTAAAGTCAATGGTCTTACCTTGGTTATCGGTTAATCTACCATCATCTAAAATTTGAAGTAGTATATTGAATACTTCACT
>CAKMJY010000004.1 GCA_927433595.1 uncultured Acholeplasmatales bacterium
GGTTGCGTCCCGGTGCGACAGTCTTCACCTTATCGGTTATGAAGGTAGGTTCGACCACATCGTTCTTGTGTCCAAGTCCGAGCTGGCCGTACGAGTTGTCCCCGAATCCGTACAGGTTATAAATATGGATCTCCATTACCTTAGATAGTGAGTCTTCAAACATAAAATAAGGAGGTGTATTTGTAATGTACGCAGTGATTAAAACTGGTGGGAAACAACTTAAAGTTGAAGTAGGACAAGAAATCTATGTTGAAAAACTAGAAGCCGAAATCGATTCAGTTGTTACTTTTGATGAAGTTTTACTCGTTGGTGGCGAATCTACAGTAGTAGGTAATCCACTAGTAAATGGCGCATCTGTTACAGCGAAAGTGTTAAAACAAGGTAGAGCGAAGAAGATTATTGTCTTCAAGTATAGACCTAAAAAAGACTACAGACGCAAACAAGGTCACAGACAAAGCTATACTAAATTACTAGTTGAAGCAATCAACGCTTAACAAAAAACATATGATTAAATATCATGTGCGTAAGGACCAAACGATCACTGAAATTAAAGTCAGTGGACATGCTAACTATGCAAAACATGGTGAAGACATCGTTTGTGCTGCAGTATCTACAGCCACCATTCTAACCTATAACGCGTTAGAACGAATGGGCTTTAAAGACAATTTGAACGTTTCAGTTTCAGATGGATTCTTTCATCTTGAAGTATTGAAACCAAACGAATTTGTAGGGTATCTCTTAGACAATTTAGAAGATACACTACACCAATTAGAACTACAATACCCTAAATATATTAAATACCAAAAGGAGGGATAACATGTTACAATTAAACATACAGTTATTCGCATCGAAGAAAGGTACTGGTTCGTCTCGTAATGGACGTGACTCAGCTGCTCAACGTCTAGGCGCTAAACTATCAGATGGACAATTCTGCACTGCTGGTTCAATCATTTACCGTCAACGCGGAACAAAAGTACATCCTGGTAACAATGTTGGTCGTGGTGGCGATGATACTTTATTTGCTAAAGTAACAGGCATCGTTAAATACGAACGCCTTGGCCGTGACAAAAAGCAAGTTTCAGTCTACGAAGGATAAGCCCGTCTTATCCTTTTTTTTCAAGTAATGGAGGTTATCCTATGTTTAAAGATGAAGTTACAATAAAAGTTAAAGGTGGTAAAGGTGGCGATGGTATCGTTGCTTTTAGAAGAGAAAAATATGTTGAGTTCGGCGGCCCTGCTGGTGGTTCTGGTGGTGCTGGTGGATCTGTATTTTTTGTTGCTGAAGAGGGTATGTCAACCCTATTAGATTTATCATTTAATCGCCATCTAAACGCAAAAGATGGTACTGCTGGGTTGAATAAATCACAACATGGTAGGAATGCTGAACATTTATATTTTAAAGTACCAATTGGTACGGTCGTATATGATGCAGAAACAGGCGCAATGTTAGGTGATTTAACCATTCAAGGTCAAATCCTATTACTTGCTAAGGGTGGTAAAGGTGGCAGAGGCAATGAAGCTTTTGCAACCCATAAAAATCCAGCACCTGAAATCTGCGAAAAAGGGGATTTAGGAGAAACTAAAAACCTTCGAGTTGAACTAAAAGTATTAGCTGACGTTGGTCTAGTTGGTTACCCATCTGTGGGTAAATCAACGTTGATTAGCGCGGTTTCTAAAGCGAAACCAAAAATCGCTGAATACCACTTTACAACCTTAGAACCGCATTTAGGATTGGTATATGTTGGCCAAAACAAGAGTTTTGTTATGGCAGACTTACCAGGTCTTATCGAGGGTGCATCTTTAGGCGCAGGCTTAGGCATCCAGTTCTTAAAACACATTGAACGTTGCCGTGTCATCATTCACGTGGTTGAAATGGATGGATTAGAAGAAAAAGACCCTTATGAGGATTTCATTAAAATCAACAAAGAGTTAGAATCTTATAACCTAGACTTATTGAAACGTCCAATGATCATTGCTGCAAGCAAAATGGATTTACCAAATGCTTGGGCGAACCTTGAAACATTTAAAGAAAAAATTGGCAATCAATATGAGGTGTTCCCAATTTCGTCTGTAACTAGACAAGGGCTAGATGACTTGGTCTATAAGGCAATGGATTTAGTTGAAAAAACACCTAAGTTTGAAGTAGAAGAAATCCATAAGAATTATATCAAGCAAAAAGAAGAAGCTTTCTTTATCATTGAAAAAGCCGATGATGGCGTATTCGTGGTTAGTGGCGAAGGCCTTTATAAATTATTTATGAAGACGGATTTCACCAAAGAAGAAAACGTCAAACGTTTCTCAAGACAACTTAGAAGTTATGGCGTGGACGATGCTTTAAGAAAAGCAGGCGTTCAAAACGGCGATAACGTCAGAGTATTTGAATACGAATTTGAATTTATTGATTAATATTGACACACTTTCTTAATTGAAAGTGTGTTTTTCGTTATATAATGGTGTTAAGGAGTTGATTCTATGGCACTAAATGTCGTTAAAAATATCGTTGAAAATGAAAAAATGCGTGTATTTATTGTACATGGTATCGCAGAACACTTAGGGCGATACGATTTGTTTACTGCTTTTTTAAATGATCATGGGTACTCTGTCATTCGGTTTGATTTAAGGGGTCATGGTAAGAGTGAAGGTAAAAGAGGTTATGTAAGACGATTTGAGGATTACCTCGCTGATTTAGATCTCGTCATCATGTATAACAAAGGTAAAAGAAACTGTTTATTAGGCCATTCTATGGGGGCTTTAATTACACACCTATATATGCTTAATAATAAAGTGATCGATTGTGCCATCACCTCAGCAGGTCCAACCTATTTCATCAAAGATGCGGCATTCTTAAGATTCACAGGCTACCGCTATTTCGGCTTCTTAAAAGTGAAGAACAACTTATCATTTGAGAAACTAAGTCATATTAGAAAGATTGAAGAAGATTATATGAGTGACCCATTGGTGCTCAAATCGTATTATATTAACCTCATTGGTGAAATGTTCATTAGAGGGGTTAGATATTTAAATAAGCATGTTGATCAACATCAAAAACCAATTTTAATGTTGCACGGTAGCGACGATAAAATCGTACCAGAAGCCTATTCAAAACGCTTATTTGAATTATTGCCTCAACAAGATAAAACCTACAAAGTATACCACGGTATGTGGCATGAAATATTAAATGAAACAGACAGCGAATCTGTCATGAATGATATCGTTGACTGGCTAGAAGAACATCACGAATAACTAAAAAAAACAACATTAATCAAAATGTTGTTTTTTTACGATTGATTCAATTTGTTTTGTTTGGTTTGCCATAATTGTCTGGCTTGTCTTTTGCGCTTATAGATGGTGAACGTTGTATCCAACTTCAATGGCATTAATCCCCAGTCATTCTGTTTTGTCATAAAGTAGGATTTACGTTTTTGGTTGCCGATTAAATGTTTAGTGGATAATGAGGTCTTCACCTCAAGTGTATCGACCAATAATCGATTTGATGCAAACTTTTTACGATAGTTTACCCGGTTATCGAATAGGCGTTCTTGTACACGTTTACGAGCACGTTTTTCTTTTTGTGCGTAGAAGTTGATCTTCTCGTTAAATAAAGCTTCTGATTGGGATAACTCATGGTCAATATCTTGGATTTTCTTGCTGAAATCTTTGTGTTGAACGGTATAAGCATGTTCAAGTTCAGATAACGCATGTTTAAATTGTGTGGTTTGATCAGCAACTACCATATTGATGTTTGCAGTTGTCGCTTCTAATAATGCATTTTTTGACTCATAGGCTTTATTGATATGATTGTGCGCTTGTTTTAGCTGCTCATCAATTTGTTCCATTCGGTCTTTAAAATGCATGGTGATGATGTGTTTTTGATTGAGCAATTGCTTTGCTTGAATTGCCATGAATGATTTTTGATACTTCTCAAGCTCTAAAGCCTTTTTATGCATTTTCATTTGACGTTTTTCAGTCGTAATTCTAATATTACTGGATGTTAAACGGTAAGACGTATCATATTCATGAATGATTCGTTGTTGTTCCTTTTTGATCTCTAAGTGCTGTTGATCACACAGTTTAACCCCAGATTTATGATAATCTTGTAGATGCGCATGTAGTTTGAGGGATTTCTTACTAATGTTTTGATAGTAGTTATTAAAGACCTTATCGGTCATGCCCTCTTCATCGATATGGTCAAACGCATCATAAATGACCATATACTGATTATCCATGCTTTGTTTGATATGAATCATCAACTTTTTAATGGATGAAATTGCATCATAATAGACTTTGCCTTCCAAATACTGGTTTTTCTTAAGATTTTTCTCACGTTCAATGCGATTTTGTTCGATTTTAACGAGGTTTTGTTTAAGAGGTTTAAAGTTACTATTGATGACTTGCATTTCTTTAGTTGCTTGGTCAACTTGCATTTTAATATGTTTGATATCGGTGTTGTTTTTAACGATTTCTTTTTGGGTTGCACGTAATTCCTTTTTTAAGTTATTCACAGTTTTACGTTGTTGTTTAGAAAACATGCGCTGTGAGATTTGTTGAATTTGCTTATTAATGATGGCTTTAGTTGAGCGAATGTTGTCATTTGTGTTTTGTAAAACGGCAATTTGTTGATACAGTTCAGCCACTTTTGCACGGGTGACCTTTAACTGATTATCTAACGATTTAATCTCATCATCATAGATTTTCTTTTCAGATTCATAATCTTCTAGGATGGACTCTTGAAGATTCATATATTTGAATGCAGTCAACTCATTGATCTTTTCTTGATAATAGCTGATGGCTTCAGCTTCAAGTGCCATAATGATATCATTCTTAAACGTCTTTTGATCGGCTAAGATGGTTTTTAAATGATCTATAGACGCATGAAACTCTTTTGTGTTTGAGGTTTGATAAATGTCTCTAAATAACATCACAAAATTTTCTTGTTCAGATAAAACGGCCAACAGCATTTGGAAATAAATATCAAATATACGACGTTGTCTTTGGGTTTCATTTAAGGACGTGTCTATGATACGCTTGGCTTTTCTAATCCCGATTTCTCTTGTATAGTTACTTTTAGCGAGTTCAATTGTGGCATCATGGTCAATTAAGGCTTTGTTTTCTTTGACCTCTAACATTTGTTGGTATAAGCGTTGTTTGAAGTTGATGATTTTTTGTTCGCTCGCACGTTTTTCTTTCTCTATGTCTTGATTGTAGAAGAAGTTGAGTTCATGCTTGTGATAATAAAGTTCATGTTCCTTTTTCTTTTCCGCAATGATCTTTGAAAACCCAACTAAGTCATTCTTTTGATACTCCATGTTTAAATAACTGACTAGGTCTGTTTGTTTTAATTCATAATCGTGGTGTAAACCAAGTCTATCTTTCTCATAACGGATGGTGATTTCTTTTAAGTCAGATGTGATGTGTGTTTTACGTTCTTTCAAACTTTGACTTTGTTTAAAATAGTTGTTCTCAAGGGTTCGATAACTCATTTCAGCATCGTAGATTTCCCTAGATAATAAAACTTCAGATTCATATAGGTAGATATCAAGTACGTGGTTTTGATTGAATGGTGTGACATCTTTTTTGGATTTGTTTTTTAGATTTTGTTTAGAACGTATGAGCAAAGCTTCTGACTCATATGGATAAATGGCAGGGCCTTGTTCCTCTTTTTGTGTGGTTTGGTTAAACAAAAAGAACTGTCTTTCTAACAATTTTATCTTGGCCATGACACTTTGGTATTTGGTGTTAAAATCCAACTTGTTGAGGTTGAGTTCGTGTTGTTTTTGGGCTTGTAACACTTTTATTTTTAACCTTAAGGTCTCTTGAGATTGAATATAGGTAAATTCACTCTTCAGTAAATCTTTTTGGTGGTCCTTTGTGCGCTTTTTATTTAATTGAGCGGTCTCTTTTATTTTTAATCGGATGTCTTTTTCAAGTTGTCTTTTATTTCTTAAGTAGGCTTGATTCAAACCAGATAAAGTTTCTTTATAGTTGATATCTTCTTTGTCCAAATTAGCCCTTTGTGTGAAGGTATTGGTTTCTAATTCCTTTTGTTGGGTTTGATTCAGTTCTTTATATGAAGCAAGTCTAGAATTGTTGACGGTGATATCTCTTGCATAAGCTTTTATGATGGCATCATTGCGCGCCTGATACTCTGTTTTTATCGTATCCATGCGTTTATCACATTTTAGCAATGCCTCTTTAAACCGTTCAAGAATGGTGTTGTCTTGTGCGGTATAGAGGTCTTTAATCGTATCTATTTCATCATTGAGTGTTTTGATTTCCGAACGAAGTTCTAATTTGAGTAAGTCAATTTTTTTGTTATAGGTTTTTTGATAAAGTAAGATTTTTTGATTAAATTTGATGGTGACGCGGTTAAATATGGTTTTAATTTTTAAAACAGACTCATCGAAGTCGGCTTGTTCGACCAGACGCTCTTGAGATAAGCGCTGAAGTTCTTGTGTGAGTTCAAATTGTCTGACTTGATCTTGTGCTTTGTTGTCTTTTAAGCTATTTTCATAACCAATTTGAATTTCTTCGTGCTTAGATACGCGTTGATCTTCTAATTCACTAATAGCCTTTCGGTAGGTTAATTTCGCTTTATCGTATTCAAAATCAAGTTCTTGATGGCGTTGTTTCATGTCAATTAAAGCACGTTTGACATCAATGTTGGTCTGGGCTGTCACTTTTTGGAAACTTTGATGTAGTAATTCAAGTGCCTTAGCCGATTTTTGTGCTTCATCTTGGTAATTCCGTTTGAGCTGTTTTAAGCTTTCTGCATAAAGCGATTCTTCCCGTTTAACGGCATCTTGGTATTGATGATTGATTTGACCGAGCTCATTAGAATAGTCTTTACCATAACGGATTAGTGCGTGTTCAAATTGCTTATTTAAGTCATCAATTTGATCACTTAAATTCTCAATTAAAACACGGGTTGCTTTTAGTTGGTGACTGGTTTCATTGGTTAGAGCATATGAGGTTAGGACATGATTAAAAAGCGTATCAAAACGCTCTTTTTGAAGCGATTCATATTTTCTAGCATGAATATTGCCCATATGTCACCTCTAATCTATATTATATTATAACATGATAAAGCCATTATGAGGTAGATATCAAAGCAAATATATATCACTTTTATATCATAGAAGGTGACTTTTTTGAAGTATTGTGGGGCTTTTTTGGTATAATTAATGTGGACGGATGATTAAGATGAACAAAACCAATCAAATAAAACTCCATATGGATCCACAAAGTGGTTTAGTCTATAAAGATGAAAGCCATTTTATCAGCAGTGAGGCTGAACATGCTAGGTATTTAACACACAACAACCAACTAGATGATCCGCGCTACTATGCTTATCAAAAACAAATCTTTGACACATTTGTATCTCATTATGTATTTGGCAAAATCCTTGACTATGGGTGCGGCGAAGAAGCGCCTCTTAAAGCCATTAGTCAATTAGATATGGCTTGTTATGACCTATATTTTCATAAGCATGACCACTTATTAGAGGATACCTATGATGCCATTATCATGATTGAAGTCATCGAACACATTAGAGACATTGATGGGATGTTTGAAAAATTGGTTAGTTGGTTAAACCCAAAAGGGCGTTTAATCATACAAACCGAATTCAAACCAGCATTCGAACAAATCTATACATGGTGGTATATCAGAGATGAAACGCATGTGTCTTTTTTTGATGAAGATGTGTTTCGGTTTTATGCTCAAAAACACGGATTAACAGTCATTTATTCGAATCAAAAAAATCGGATTGTCCTAGAAAAAGCGTAAAGAAAAGACAAGCATGTTATAATGATATCGAGGTGTTTTTTATGTATAGTTATATCACAGGCAAAATTGTAGAAATTAACCCAACGAACCTAGTCCTTGACCATCAAGGTATTGGGTATTTAATCATCACACCAAACCCTTATTTATACCATTTAAATGATGAAGAAAAATTATTTATACACCATTATGTCAGAGAAGATATAGAAACACTTTTTGGCTTTGAATCGAAAGAAGCACGCGATTTATTCATTGATTTAATCAGCGTATCTGGGATTGGCCCAAAAAGTGCATTATCGATATTGGCATCGGGTAAACCAGATGAAGTCATGTTTGCGATTGAGCAACAAGACGTCAAATTTTTAACAAAATTCCCAGGTATTGGGGCGAAAAGTGCGCAACAAATTATCCTCGATTTAAGAGGTAAACTGGATAAAAAAGCACTTGCAGTCACAGATGAATCATCCAGTGAAGTTAAGGAAGCTTTAATGGCACTTGGGTACTCACAAACAGAACTAAAGAAAGTCTTAAATAAGCTAGATAAAAGCTTACCAACTGACAAGATGATTAAACAAGCATTATTATTATTGATGAAGTAGGTGCAACCATGGTAACAGATGATAGAATTATCTCGAGTCTGGCCGTTAAAGAAGATGAAGATCAAACTTTAAGACCACAACGATTAACTGAATATATTGGCCAAAAAGACATCAAAGAAATGCTGGATGTCTATATTAAGGCTGCTTTAAAACGACAAGAAACGATGGACCATATTTTATTTTATGGGCCACCAGGGTTAGGTAAAACAACGCTGGCTCAAATTGTTGCCAATGAAATGGGTGTCAATATGAAAGTGACCTCAGGACCAGCTATTGAACGCAGTGGTGATTTAGCTGCGATTTTAACATCACTAGAACCAGGCGATGTCCTTTTTATTGATGAAATCCACCGATTACCACGTGTCGTTGAAGAGGTTTTATACGCCGCAATGGAAGATTATGTCATTGATATCGTCATTGGTAAAGACCAACAAACCAGGTCTATCCGAATTGACTTACCACCATTTACCCTCATTGGTGCAACCACTCGATTTGGCGATTTATCCGCACCACTTAGAGATCGTTTTGGCGTGGTATTGAGATTGTCATTTTATAATGTAGACGATCTAGCCATGATCATCAAACGTACCTCAGGTGTGTATAAAACAGACATTTATGAAGATGCCATCTATGAACTTGCAAGGCGTTCAAGAGGCACACCTAGAATCGCAAACCGTTTATTTAGACGTGTCAGAGATTTCGCAGAAATCATCGGCGATGGCAACATTACACAACACATTACCAATCATGCACTAGAAAAACTAGGCATCGCATCTAATGGGTTAGATCATACCGATAAGCGCTACTTAAGTGCCATCATCGATAAGTTTAATGGCGGGCCAGTCGGTCTTGAATCGCTTGCTGCCACCATCGGTGAAGAAATCACCACCGTTGAAGATGTCTATGAACCCTATTTATTACAAGAGGGCTTTATCAAACGAACGTCTAGAGGTCGTGTTGCGATGCAAAAAAGCTACGACGCGTTAGGCAAAAAATACTTAAAAGGATTATTTGAAGCATGAAAACCAGTGAATTTGATTTTTATTTACCAGAAACATTAATTGCGCAACACCCACTTGAAAGTCGTGATCAATCACGCCTTTTTGTTGTCGATAGAAAAAGTGAATCATTTGCCCATCGCCATTTTTACGACATATTAAATGAACTGTCTGATCAAGATGTGTTGGTCATCAATAACACCAAAGTCATGCCTGCAAGATTGATTGGGTCTAAACTAGATACCAATGCAATGATAGAGTTATTATTGCTAGAACAAAATGGCAATACATGGGATGCGTTAGTCAAACCAGGCAGAAGGGTCAAAGTTGGTACGGTTGTTTCCTTCGGTAATGGCTTATTAAAGGCATTATGCGTAGGTGAAAAAGAAGAAGGCATCAAATCGTTTGAGATGATGTTTGATGGTATCTTTTATGAAGTTCTGGATCAACTAGGACAAATGCCATTACCACCTTATATTAAAGAGCGTTTGGCTGAAAAAGACCGATATCAAACGGTGTATGCCAAGGAAATCGGTAGTGCAGCTGCACCAACCGCGGGCTTGCATTTTACCAAAGATTTGATGCAAAAAATCAAAGAAAAAGGCGTTGAAGTCATTGAAGTGACGCTGCATGTTGGACTTGGAACATTTAGACCAACCTCAGCGGATGACATCAAAGATCATCACATGCATGAAGAGTTATATGTCATTTCTGAACAAGCTGCAGATAGATTAAACCAGGCAATGGCTAACAAAAAGCGCATTGTTGCCGTTGGGACAACCTCGGTTAGAACGTTAGAATCCAATTATCAAGATGGCAAATTTACTGCCGGGGCATATCGAACGAAAATTTTCATTTACCCAGGCTATCAATTCAAAACCGTGGGTGCACTAATAACAAACTTTCATTTGCCAAAATCGACATTAATCATGTTGGTATCTGCATTTAGCTCTAAAACGTTGATGCTAAAGGCATATGAAACAGCCGTTAAAGAACAATATCGATTCTTTTCATTCGGCGATGCCATGTTCATAAAATAAAAAATCAGCAGTCATGATTAAACATGATTACTGATTATTTTTTTTAGAATATGAACGAGCTAACTAGTGCGATTAACCCCACCGTTAAGACGTAAATGCCAAAATATAATAAATGACTGGTCTTTAATTTCTTCATCACGAGATTTGCGGTAATATAGGTTGTAAACAAGGTTGCGATAAAGGCTAAGATATAACCAACTAAATCAATTTCAACCGACGTTTGTGTGACATCTATAATGGCTAATATAGAAGTTGGAATGGATACGATGATATAACATAAGAATGAGAATCTAAGCAATGCCTTTAAGGATACACGTCTGAATAACCCACCAATAATGGTTGAACCACTTCTAGATACACCTGGCAATATCGCAATTGCCTGGAATAACCCAATGGTGATGGCATCTACAAATGAAATGTCTGATTTCGCATCAGAGACATTGCGGTTTTTATAGATATATAACAAGAACATACCCGTCACCATTAAAGCGATACCTACGGCTAAAAGTGACTTAAATTCATCCATATAATCTTTGAATAGTAAACCGCTAATGCCGATTGGTATAACAGCAATTAACAATTTCAAAGCATAATCAAATGCTGGTTTTTTAGTCGTATCTTTCTTAAAAATAAACTGAAGATTATCCGTAAATAACGCCCACAAATCTTTTCTAAAATAGATGACCATGGCGATTAAAGATGCCATGTTTGTAAACATCTCAAAGCCAAGTCCAGGTAGCTTTAAACCTAGGATGTGCTGAAATAAAACCAAATGACCGGAAGACGAGATTGGTAATATCTCCGTGATCCCTTGAACGATGCCTAAAAAGATATATTTTAATAATTCTATAAAGTTGGACATAAAAAAACACCTCTTAAGGCAATTATACCATGATAATTAGGCATTTGTATTTACATATTTGCTTGTAAAAACCGCCTATTAAACGTATAATCATAATGGAGGGGTGATCCTATGTTTTTAACAACCTCAATAGATGCGTCTACAGTAATCACAATCTTAATGCTGAGCGTATTGGTTGTCATCATCAGTTTAAACCTATATTTAAGAAGTGCTAAAAAAAATCAAACAGAAAAAAAGGTGTCACTCGCTTATATCGAAGTATTAAAAGAAGCGCTTGGCATCGATAATTTAGTATCTGTAAAAATTGAACACGAACGTGTCAAATTTTTAATTAAAGATATTAAAAAGGCAGACTTAAAATTACTTAAAGGCTTTTCAAAAGAAGGTGTCTTCGTTAAATCCAAAGAGATTACGATGACATTCGATCAAAATCCAAAAGAAATTAAAAGATTAATAGAAAGAGGTATTGAGGATGGAAAGAACATTTAAAGTTATCGCAGAAAATGGCATACATGCTAGACCAGCAACTAATTTAGTGACACTTGCAATGCGTTTTGATGCAGACATCTGGTTAATCGCAAACGACAGAGCAGTTGACATGAAATCCATCATGGGTGTGATGTCACTTGGTATTTATAAAGCAGCAACATTTAAAGTTAAAACATCTGGTTCAGATGAAGAAAAAGCACTAGAGGCCATCACTGAGTTACTTGTAAGAGATAACTTAGGCGTGATTTATGAATAAGCTTTTTGAAATCATCAAGGGTATGTTTATTGGTCTAGCCAATATCATTCCTGGTGTCAGTGGCGGCACAATGGCCGTCATTTTTAAAATCTATGACCGCTTAATTACCGCAATTGCCGATATTTATAAAACACCACTTAAGTCACTCAAATCCCTTATTTATATATTAATAGGCATGGGTTTAGGGGTAATCTTAGGGGTGTTTGGCATATCTTATGGCTACGAAAAAGTACCATTCATCACGGTATTTATTTTTGTCGGGTTAATTCTCGGTGGATTAAATCCAATCTACAAAATGGTAGATCGTAAGTTTTACCGTATGCCAAACATCATCGGTTTTTTAATAGCCTTTATCGTCGTTGTTGGGTTACCGCTATTAAAAACAAGTGGTAGCACTCAAAGCGGATTCATTTATTACATCATGTTATTTTTAGTTGGGATGATTACTGCAATCACCATGATTGCCCCAGGTATCAGTGGGTCAATGGTGTTACTGATCATCGGTTATTATACGCACATACTAGATTTGGCAAAACAAACCATCGAAGCAGTGGTAACGTTTGACATCCAAACTGTATTAAATAACTTATTTCCAATCATATTATTGGTTTTAGGGTTTGTTTTTGGGGCAATCCTATTTTCAAAGCTCATCAAACTCATCCTAATAAACTATGAAGCCATGTTTTATTCAAGTATTCTAGGTTTATTGGTCGCAAGTCCAATTGCCATTATATACTTATTAAATGAAACCAATCCAATCTTAAACACCCCTATGCTAGAAGTCATCATTGGCTTAGTATTAATGACAGGAGCGGCATATTTAGCATATGTCATAATCAAACAAAGTGAGAACGAAGAAAGTAAAACAAGCGAAAGAAACAATTGAATCCTCTGATTTAATCATACAAACACCTAGAATCATCAAATCGGATTTACCGATTGTATTAGAAATTGGTAGTGGCAAAGGCAAATTTATCGTTGAGTTGGCTAGCCTTCATCAAGATAAATATTTTGTTGCGATGGAGCGTGACATCAATGTGTGTTACCGTATTTTAGAAAAACAACAAGACCTAAAACTACCCAATTTAGCCATCATTCCAATTGATGCTAAAGATTTAAACCTATATTTCAATCCAAATTCAGTAGAAAAAATATATTTAAACTTTTCAGACCCATGGCCTAAAGCAAGACATCATAAAAGAAGGCTTACCGCTGAAAGTTTCTTAAAAATATATGAATCAATTTTAACAACAGACGGTGAATTAGAATTTAGAACAGATCACTTAGATTTATTCAATGATTCGATTGAATATCTTAAGACGTCCAGCTTTAAAATCACGTGGCAATCACTAGATGCGCCATTAAGAACAGCTGTATCTGAATATGAACTAAAGAAGCGAGAAAATGGTCCAATTTATGGATTTATTGCAAGGAGGCAAGTATGATTGATCCAATTTATGAAAAATTAATGAGTGCATTTGGGATTTCTGCCTATGAGAATGGCGTATTCCATATCATGCATGAAGAAATGAAAAAATACCCTAATTTTGAGATTCATGTCGATAATTTAGGTTCTATTTTTGGTGTGAAAAAATCAAAACAACCAAATGCCAAAACGGTGATGTTTGCTGGCCACATGGATGAAGTCGGCTTAATGATTTCTGATATTTTAGCAAACGGTGCCATCAAAGTCATTCCAATTGGTGGCTTAGTGCCTGAGGTATTCATCTCTCAACAATTGTTTGCAGAAACCAAAAAAGGCTTAGTGCCTGGTATTATTGGGTCTGTCCCACCACATTTAAGCAAAGCCCAAGGCACAGATTTTCAAGACCTGATTTTTGATATTGGTGCAAACTCTAAACAACAAGTATTAGAATCTGGCATAGAAGTTGGCGATATGGTCTTACCAAAAAACCAATTCACCTATTCTTATGATCAAACCAAAATCATGTCCAAAGCGGTTGATAACCGTTGGGGTTGTGGGATGGCGTTAGAATTGATGAGAGACTTTAATGATGTTGACCTACCATTTAATTTGATTGTTGGCGCAACCGTCCAAGAAGAAGTCGGATTAAGAGGTGCTGGTACAGCTGTATTTAAGTTTAAACCAGACATGTTTATTGCGATGGACGCATCGCCTTTAAATGATTTATCTGACCCTAAAGCATCCGGTAAAATGGGTGAAGGGTTCTTAATTAGACTATATGATCCAAGAAATATCATGGGCCCAAAACTATTTAAATATTTCAAATTTGTTGCAGAAGATGAAAACATCAAACACCAAGTTTATATCGCAAAAGGTGGTACCGACGCAGCAAGAGCACTAGATTCAAATGACGGCATTATTGCGACAACCATCGGCTTACCTGCAAGATACATCCATTCAACCATTGCGATGTTTGATGAAAAAGATCATGAAGCTGCATTTAAAATGGCTAGAGCTTTGATTAACCATTTAACCAACGAACAAATTGCGAAATTTCAAAATCCTTTGCTATAATAGAAATATAAGAAAGGGGATTTTTATGCTAACAAGAAAACTATCCAATGGTGTATTGATGCCTGTACTAGGGCTAGGCACCTTTAAAGTTGGTGAGGGTAACGAGGCCTATGATACAGTATTAGAGGCACTCAAATTAGGTTACCGTCACATCGATACCGCTCAGCTTTATGGCAATGAAGCATCTGTCGGTAAAGCAATTAAAGATTCTGGATTAAAAAGAGAAGACATTTTCATCACAACCAAATTGGCATCTAGCAAACTAGGTTACCAAGAAGCCATCGATGAATTGAACATCTCTTTAGAAAAACTAGGGACCAATTATGTCGATTTGTACCTGATTCACTGGCCATCACCATCTGATGAACTCAATCAACAAACCTGGAAAGGGATGGAAGTGTGCTATGAACAAAAATTAGCACGCGCAATTGGGGTCTCAAACTTTAAAATCCATCACATGGATGCTATTTTAAAGATTGCGAAGATTACACCAATGGCAGACCAAGTTGAATTACACCCAGGGTTATACCAATTACCACTTCAAAACTATTTAAACAAGTTGGGGATTGCGTTAATCTCATACGGTCCATTTATGAAAGGCGAAATATTCGACCAAAATGGCCCATATTATCAAACCTTAAACCAAATTGCGACCAAGCATCAAGCAAGCGTTGCACAAGTGGTGGTTGCATGGGGACTTGAAAGAAACATATTCATGATTCCTAAATCTGTCACACCTAAACGCATTAAAGAAAACTTTGACAGTTTGAACGTAAAACTAGACAGTGAAGACGTATTAGCCATCAATAACTTGAACCGAGGCAAACGCGTTTATACAGACCCTGACAACAATTCATTTGTCAAACAAGCCTAATCAATTGGAATGAGTTAAACGCTCATTCTTTTTTTATGCTATGCATGGTAATGATTTATAAACGGATTTTTAACTTGTTTCGAAAGCTTTTCGTAACATTGACTAAAACGGTTACATTTTTTTCCGGAAACCGTTGACACACCAATAAATATTTGCTAAAATTAAGTGTAACTAAACGGCGTCCGCATATATAAACGGTTTTGAATATGATTTTTTTGTGTGGGTATTTATGGAGGTACATATGGAAAGACTGTCTAGATCAATTAAACCTTTACCAGAAAGACCAATTAAAGTGGTTCAATTTGGGGAAGGTAATTTCTTACGTGCATTTGTTGATCCTTTTATTCAAACATTGAATGAAAAGGGTTTGTTTTATGGTAATGTAGCTGTCATTCAGCCAATGCCATTTGGTAGAGTAATGGATATGAAAGATCAAGATGGTCTTTATACATTAATATTAGAAGGCCTTGAAAATGGTGAAGTCATTCACGAATCCCGCATCATTGATGTGATCAGTGATTTCTATGACCCGTACAAGGACTATAAAGGTTTCTTAGACTTAGCGACCAGCAAAGATATTACAACTGTTATTTCTAATACTACAGAAGCTGGTATTGCCTTTTTAGCAGAACAAATTAACTTTAATTCAACACCAGTATCATTCCCAGGTAAATTACTTGCTTTCCTACGTATGCGTTTTGAAACGTTTGCGGGTAGTAAAGCAGCAGGACTTGATATCATCGCGTGTGAATTAATTGATGATAACGGGGCTCAACTTAAAAAGATCCTAGTTGAACTCGCAAGATACAACCAAATGAGTGAAACCTTCATTCAATGGCTAATTAGCGCTAATCGTTTTTATAACACATTGGTAGACCGTATTGTCCCTGGATATCCAAGACAAGATGCAGCTAGATTAGAAGCTGAATACGGTTATCAAGATCATTCAATCGTTAAAGGTGAAATATTCCATCTATGGGTAATTGAAGGCGAAAAGGGCCTAAACGAACGTTTACCATTTGACTTAGCAGGCTTAAATGTCTACTTTGTGGATGTATTAAAACCTTATAAAGAACGTAAAGTTAAAATCTTAAACGGTTCTCATACGGCAATGGTGCCTGTGGCATACTTATACGGCATTGATACTGTAAAAGAAGCGGTATCCGATAGCGTCGTTGGCAAGTTTGTAAAACATTATATTTGGGATGAAGTCATTCCAACCATTGATTTACCAAAAGCCGATATGGATAAATTCGCAAATGCGGTATTAGAACGTTACTTAAACCCATTTGTTAGACATGAATTAATGAGCATTGCGTTAAACTCAATGAGCAAATATAAATCCAGAATTTTACCAAGTGTATTAGAACGTTTAGAACATAACGCGTTCCCTAAACTAGCACTATTTAGCTTAGCCTCACTCATTACCTTTTATAAAGGAGAAAGAAATGGTGAGCCTATCTTACTACAAGACGAACAAGCGTTCCTAGACTTATTTAAATCACTATGGGCAACAAATGATATCAACCATATCGTTAAAACAGTATTATCGTTGCCACATTGGGAAACAGATCGTTTAAGTCAACCAGATGTCTTAACTTATGTGACAGACATGGTAAAACAAATCTCAGATAAAGGTATGAAACAAGCATTAGAACACGTATTGGAGGCATTATAAATGGATAACACCAAGTTTTTAATCATCAATCCAGATGATAACGTGATGATTGCGCTAGTCGAACTCAATAAAGGCGAAATCGTCAATGATGTCTTATTACTAGATGATGTTTTAAAAGGACATAAAATAGCATTAAAACCAATCAACAAAGATGAAGATATCATTAAATATGGTTTTCCAATCGGACATGCGACCGAAGATATATTAAAAGGGGCTCATGTGCACACACACAATGTGGCGACCAATTTAAACGATGTCATCGACTATAAATATGAACCTCAAGCAGATACTTATGACGTAAAACCTAAAAACCGTGAAGTCAATGTCTATAGACGTGCAAACGGTGAAGTCGGGATTAGAAATGAATTATGGATTGTCCCTACGGTTGGCTGTATTGTTGGTCAAACCAGACAATTAGCAGATTTATTCATGAGAGAAGTCAATCCAGGACCTGAGTTCGATGGTATCCATTTATTTGGTCATCAATTCGGTTGTTCACAAATGGGTGATGACCATAATAACACCAAAGAAACCCTTCAAAATATTTCAAAACATCCAAATGCTGGTGCAGTCTTGATTCTTGGATTGGGTTGTGAAAATAATCAAGTCAAAGAATTTAGAGAAACTTATGGCGCTTATGACCCAGATAGAGTGAAGTTCCTAGTCATGCAAGAAGTTGAAGATGAATTAGAAGCTGGTCTAGACGTATTAAAATCTCTTTATGACGTCATGAAAGATGATAAACGCACAAAAGCCGATGTCTCTGAATTAAGAATCGGATTAAAATGCGGTGGTTCAGATGGTTTAAGTGGGATTACTGCTAACCCATTATTAGGGAAGTTATCGGACTATGTTACATATCATGGTGGCACAACCGTCTTAACAGAAGTCCCAGAAATGTTCGGTGCAGAAAAAATCTTAATGCGCCGTGCAAAAAACCAAGCTGTATACGAAAAAACGGTAAACCTCATCAATGATTTCAAAGCTTACTATAAAAAGAATGACCAAGTCATTTATGATAACCCATCACCAGGTAATAAAAATGGTGGGATTACAACCTTAGAGGATAAATCACTTGGTTGTACACAAACAGCTGGCCATTCTATCGTTTGTGACGTATTAGGTCAAACCGATAGATTAAAAACCAAAGGGTTAAACTTAATCAGTGCCCCAGGTAACGATTTAGTATCCGTGACCACACTTGGCATGAGCGGTTGTCAATTGGTATTATTCTCAACGGGTAGAGGGACACCATTTGGTGGATTTATTCCAACCATCAAGGTATCTACGAATACAGAAATCTATAAGAAAAAACCAAATTGGATTGACTTCAACGCTGGCAGCTTAACTGAAGGCGTTGATATGGAAACACTACTTGAACAATTTATCGATTTCATCGTTGAAGTCGTGAATGGCAAGAAAACCCGCAATGAAATCAATAACTTTAGAGAAATTGGTATCTTCAAAACCGGCGTCATCTTATAAAGGAGACTCTCAAATATGAAACCATTTATGGATCAGGATTTCTTATTGAACACTGAAGTAGCGAAAACGTTATATCATCAATATGCAGCTAAAATGCCAATTATTGATTATCACTGTCATTTGAATCCAAAAGAAATATATGAAAACAAACCCTTTGAAAACTTAAGTAAGGTTTGGTTAGGTGGCGACCACTACAAATGGCGTTTAATGCGCGCTAATGGTGTAGATGAAGCCTTCATCACTGGGAATAAACCGGATTTTGAAAAATTCTATAAGTATGCTGAAGTTATGCCTTATTTATTAGGTAATCCGTTATACCATTGGTCTCATCTAGAATTAAAGCGCTTCTTTGGGATAGATACGCTTTTATCACCAAAAACAGCAAAAACAATCTACGATGAAGCCAATTTAAAACTAAAAACGTTGACCCCTAAAAAATTCATTGAAATGAGTAACGTAAAAGTCGTCTGTACGACCGATGACCCAACCGATGACCTCATTTGGCATGAAAAACTAAAAGCAGAACAAAATCCATTTAAAGTATTACCTGCATTTCGTCCTGATAAAGCAATCAATATTGAACTATCATGGTTCAATGGTTGGGTTGATCAATTATCGAGCAAAGTCGGGTATGCAATCGATTCAATCGAGTTACTTGAACAAGCTTTAAATGAACGTATGGATTACTTTGATGCACATGGTTGTAAACTATCTGATCATGGGTTAGATTCCATTTACTACCATCCATATGAAGTAGAAGAAATAGAAACCATTTTCAAACGTGCGAGATCTAACATCAAGTTATCACAACTAGAAGTTGAGACATATAAAGGCTATATGTTGATTTTCTTGGGTAAAAGCTATCACAAACGTGGTTGGGTCCAACAATATCATATTGGCGCATTAAGAAATAACTCTAGAAGAATGCTTGAAACACTAGGACCAGATACAGGGTATGATGCGATCAATGATGATTTAATCGCAAAACCTTTATCCCATATCCTAGATGCACTAGATCACCACGATGAGTTACCAAAAACCATCATCTATGCGTTAAACCCTAGAGACCACGATGTGGTTGTTACCCTCATGCAAGCTTTCCAAGATGGTAAAATCCCGGGGAAACTACAATGTGGGTCGGCTTGGTGGTTTAACGATACCATCGACGGCATGTCTAAACAAATGGATGCGCTCGCTAATAACGGGCTGTTATCTAGATTTGTAGGGATGTTAACCGATTCAAGAAGCTTCCTAAGTTATCCAAGACATGAGTATTTTAGACGATTGCTTTGTGATAAAATAGGGCGTTTAGTGGAAGATGGGTTATTCCCATACGACTTAGACGTTTTAGGCAGAATTGTTGAGGATATCTCATACAACAACGCACATAAATATTTTAAAATGTAAAAAAAAAATTACCGCTTTAGAGCGATAATTTCCATAATGGATGTTGCCATTGTTTCGGGCAACGGTTTCGAATGAATGCATGAAATATAAGGTGTTTCATAAAAATGATACATGGGTTTATCCCAATCATTGAATCTGGTAAGGCTAATTGGCTCAAGAAATGTTGAATCTTTGAATAGGGCTTTTCCTCCCGATCGCCAAGGTCTTCCCAGAATGACATTGAAATGACCAGTTTGTTTAAATGTGCAGGCATTAAAAACCAGCCCGAACGATGATTTCGGATGAGTAGAAGGTGCAGCAATATACCCGCTACCGTTTGAAATGATCGTACAATGATCGATGAAGGCATCACTTGAACCGAATATGAAGTCGACATCACCAATGATGGTTGAGTCGAATACATAGTGCTTTAATGGGTTTTGGTGGCGTTCAGCTTCACACAAAATGTGACTGTAACGCGAGGATAGATCACTTGGTAATGGACCGAAGAAAAGCGTATCTTGAGTAGATTTTAAGGTACAACCTTTAATCAATGTATCGTCTCCATAAGTTGAAAGCGCTATCGCTTGACCAATCTTTTCACCCTTACCGCTTTCATTCATAATCGTTAGATTTTCTAAGGTGATATGGTCACCGAGTACTAAAACAGTTTGTGTTCTAAAGGTATTATTGAGTAAGCCATCTTTATGAAAACTTAAGGCGTGTTCGCTGGATGTGATGATAGCATCCTTGCCGTAAACGTGCATATAAGGGTGTCTTAAGATGAGTCTTTGGTGATAAGTACCTGGGTTTAATATCAATTCAAGCTTTTCATCTAGTGGGATTGAGTCGAGCTTTGCTTGTATATCGTCACTAGGATTAAAAATTAGTTTCATAGGATTACCTCATTTCAAACCTATTATATAAAGGAGTGGTGACTTTGACAATAGCAAAATACCGATTGATTGATTTAATCGTATTAACGCTTCTATGTGTCATAATCGATATTGTTGGCTTTTTTGTCAGTCAAAGTGATTTAATATTTTTCTATGTTACACTATCTACCCCGATTTTGTTGATCATCTATATTAGGTGGGATTACCGTGGGTTGATATCGACTTTGGTAGTAGCGATACTACACCTCATATTATATAGAAACTTTGATTTATTATCACTTGCGTTATATGTTACATCGATATTTATGATTTCAACAGCCATGATTTGGTTCAAACTCGTTGGCAGGAATCAAATCAAACAAGAAGTGCTATGGTTAACGTTATACTTTCTAACCGGGTACTTGATGATGTTTTTCACACAAGTACTCGCTCAATATATCTTATTTAAAGAAATTGAGTGGATTGTGTTAATCACCAGACACGGCTTAAACCTGATTTTGGGTTGGGTTATCTTAATGATTGCTAAAAGACAAGAAGACTTTATGGTAGATATGGAAAAATATCTACTGAATCAAATAAAAGAAAGACAACAAGAGGAACACTTATGAGAGCAAATCGAGACGTACAATTGATGAGTCATGAAGCTTTGAAACACGAGCTTTTACTCGAAGAACTTGAAAAGAAAAAATGGCATCGCTACTGGTATGCGATTAAAAAAGACTGGCCACTATATGCGATGTTGGTCCCTGTATTGCTATATTTCTTCATTTTCAGATATATGCCAATTTATGGTATATTAGCCGCTTTTAAGAATCAAAATGACTTAACATTATCGGTTGGCGATGCACCATTTTCAGGGTTTTATGCATTTAGATCACTAATCGCTGGTGACTACTCAAAAGAGTTCTGGCAAGCATTTAGAAATACATTTGCGATATCGATGTATGGCTTAATATTTGGTTTTCCAGTGCCAATCATCCTAGCGTTATTCTTCTCAGAAATCAAAAGCGATTTTTATAGAAGCTTAACACAAATCTTAACTTACTTACCTAAGTTCATTTCAACGGTTGTTATTACCTCAATCATCACCTTGATGTTATTTGAAGGCAATGAACCTCACCAATCTGCAGGGGTCTTAACTGAACTGTTTAGATGGATGGGTGTCATTGGTGAAAACACCAGAATGTTGAAAGAACCTCAATACTTTAGATCCATCTATATCATCTCAGGTATTTGGGAAGGTGCGGGTTACGGGTCAATCGTATACTTCGCAGCGATTATGGCGATTAGTCCAACCAACTACGAAGCAGCACGTATCGATGGCGCGAATAAACTTGCACAAATCAGATACGTTACCCTACCAGGGATGGCACCAACCTTAACGATTATGTTGATCTTAAGAATTGGTGAAATCTTATCCGTTGGGTATGAGAAGATTTTGTTACTGTATGATACAGCAACTTACGCCACTGCAGATGTTATCTCGACGTTTGTTACCAGAATTGGTGGCTTGATGGGTGGCGCGACTGTATCACTGAATACTGCAGCCTCAGCCGACTTATTTAACTCAATTATCGCGATGTTCCTAGTACTAGGTGCGAATTTCATATCAAGACGTGTTTCTGACACCTCATTGTTTTAAGGAGAATAACCATGCAAAGATTAGATGTCACAGAATTAATATTTAAGATCATTGCTTATGTGTTGGTCACCTTATTCGCACTAGCCGCGCTGTATCCATTTATATATACAGTATCAGCTTCTGTGTCAGGCAAACTCGCATTTGAGCAAGGTCAAGTTATCTTTTGGCCAGTCGACTTCCAAATGGATGCGTTAACCGGTGTTATTTCAGATAAAGGGTTTTGGATTGCTTATACCAATACTTTATTCTATACATTCTTCGGTACCGCATTCTCAATGGTCATGTCAGTCATGGCCGCATATGCCTTATCTAAATCCAGATTGGTATTTAGAAGTCAAATTAACTTCTTAATCGTATTTACCATGTGGTTTAGTGCAGGGATGATTCCAACGTTCTTAAACTATAAGATGTTTGGTGTCGACTATAGATGGGGGATCATTTATGGGTTTGGTGTTCAAGCCTTTAACGTGATTCTATTAAGAAACTATTTTAGTGGGGTTTCAAAAGAAATTGAAGAAGCTGCCATTGTCGATGGTGCCAATGAGTTCCAAGTACTCTTGAATGTTTACTTGCCAATGTCAAAAAGTGCACTTGCGACGGTTACATTGTTTTATGCCTTATCAAGATGGAATGGTTATTTCTGGAATATGATTTTGGTCAACTGGAATGTTGAACATCCACTTCAAGTGTTCTTAAGACGTTATTTAACAGAATACTTAATGGACGAAAATGCATCGATTACAGATTTACCGTATTCACCGTATTCTTATATGTACGCAATGATTGTTATGTCTATTATCCCGATTATCGTTGTCTATCCTTACTTGCAGAAGTACTTTGCAAAAGGCGTCAACGTTGGTGGGGTTAAAGAATAAGAAAGAGGAGGAAACAAAAAGTATGAAAAAAATGTTTGGGATAATCCTTATGGCATTATCGCTATTCGTTTTAGCAGGTTGTATCGGCAACAATGGCGGTACGACAACAGAAAAAACATTGGTATCCATCAATGTTAAAGTCACACCTACTAAAACAGCTTATGAAGTCAACGACACAACGCTTGACTTAACTGGCATGCAAGTTGAAGGTATCTACAATGATGGTTCAAGTATCATCATCACAGAAGGTACAGGGGCACTTCAATATCAAGTTTCTGGATTTAGCACAGCTACATCTGGTTTAAAGACAATTACCGTGACTGTTGGTACATTAACGACCACATTCTCTGTCGTTGTATCTGACCCAGATGCACCAGTCACTTTACTTGCAATTCAAGTTAAAACACAACCATCTAAGACAACTTATGGCTTAAATGGCGTGCTTAACTTAAATGGTATGGTAGTTGAAGGTATCTATTCTAATGGTACAACACAAGCAATCAACACAAATGAATTAACCGTTACTGGTTTTGATTCATTAACTGCTGGTCAAAAACTATTAACCGTTACCTATGAAGAAAAGACAACCACATTCTCAGTTGTCGTATCTGATACGTTAGTTGAAGATGATCCATCTAAAGCAATTACTATTAACTTTGCTTACAACTATCAAGGTAGAGGTATTACTTATCAAGAATCAAACCCATATGTTTCACTAAGTGGTAAAACATACAATGCAGGCGACACTTTACCAGTTTGGGAAGCACTTGAAAGTAAATTAAATGTCACATTTGTTGACAAAAAAGTATCTAATAACACAGCTAACCAATTCAATGAATTATTAGCATCCGGTTTTGATGGTGTTGACCTAGTTAACTCAACAGGCGCATCATTAACTGAATATGGTGTATCTGGTGATAACTTCGTTGACTTATCTAAGTATTTAAACTCTATGCCAAATCTAAATGCATTCTTAACTGCAAATCCTTCAGTTAGAGCATCTATGACAGCAGCAGATGGTGGTTTATACTACACACCTTATTTCGATGGTTTCGGTGAAATCGAACAAATGTTCTTAATGCGTATTGACTGGGTACAAGATATCCTAGATGTCGCAACACCTACATTTGACTCAGCTGCTTATACAGGTTCATTCAATGTTGAAACAACAACACCTGAAAGCTTAAATGTCAATGTAACAGTCGCAAATGCGGATGGCACAACAAGAACAGTTACTAAAGCACACACTGCAAATATCTTAACCACACTTGAAGGTTTAGCTTCAAAAACTGGTGTAACATTAGCAGAAGCTTTCAGAAGCTACAT
>CAKMJY010000005.1 GCA_927433595.1 uncultured Acholeplasmatales bacterium
ATCTAACCTACAAGTGGTATATGAAGAAAAATTAGAGAACTTCAGTGAAGTTCAAAAATACCGTGTTGGTAGTAGCGTTGAAGTGACTGGGGAACTGGTTTTAACCCCAACCATGAAACAACCATTTGAATTAAAAGCAACGAAGGTGGTTTTATTAGGTGACTCACCAGAAAACTTCCCAATTCAACCAAAAAGACACACACGCGAGTTCTTAAGAGAAGTCGCACATTTAAGACCAAGAACGAACCTTTTTAATGCGGTATTTAGATTAAGAAGCGTTGCCGCATTCTCAATCCACAAATTCTTCCAAGAAAGAGGATTTGTCTATTTCCATGCCCCATTAATCACTGGGAACGATGGTGAAGGTGCAGGGGAAATGTTTACTGTAACAACACTAGATTTAAACAAGATTCCAAGAGATGATCAAGGCGAGATTGATTATAAAAAAGACTTCTTCGCACGAAAGACAAACTTAACGGTGACAGGTCAACTTGAAGCGGAAGCATATGCATTGGCATTCAGAAATGTGTATACCTTTGGACCAACTTTTAGAGCAGAAAACTCGAATACACAAAAGCACGCATCTGAGTTCTGGATGATTGAACCAGAAATGGCATTCACCGACTTAGAAGGTGACATGCAAGTGGCTGAAGATATGGGTAAATACATCGTTGATGTTTAAAAACCCAAACTCTTTTTGTGCTCTATTGGTTCTTACCCAGCCGGCAATAACAACTTGCTTGCCACTAAGTGTATCTTTTTCAATTGTAAGTTCTTTAACTGTTCTCATGTGTTTCATCTCTTTCTAGCAGTTCCTGATAAATGCCTTTTAATTTGGCACCAATGATTTTTAAGTCTTTCCCACTGACATTGAGGTAAGCCTCATCTGTGAGCTTGGATGTGTCTTTTTCAAGACAATACGTTATGTGTTTAATAAAGTCGTGATTGTTATTGCCCTTTAAGACTTCTTTACCGTTTGTAAAGTCATCATAAACACCAATATTTCTAACAATAACCGGTAGCCTTGACGCCATCGCTTCTAAGACGACAATGCCTTCTGTTTCCTCATAACTTGGGAATAAAAGACAGTCTGCACTGGTGAATGCACCTTTGATGATATCACCCGCTATATACCCAGGCATGATCACATTTGCTGGCTTATTTTCAATCGCCGTTTTGATTGTTTTCGTTTGCATCGCTTTATTTAAAGTCCCAAACCAAATGAATGTGACATTCGGCATAAGTCTAGCCACTTCAATGAAGTCTTGAAGGCCTTTACGTTCAAATAGTAACCCTACACCAATAACCACTTTGTCTTTTGGTTTTAGATTAAAATGTGCCCTAAATGCTTGTTCCTTTTCAGGGGACTTTTTGTATTCTTCTAAATCAATCCCGTTACTAACGACTTTAATAGGACATGTAATATAACCATATTTTTCTAATAAGGATTTTGAGTAGTTAGAAGGCGTAATGATCAAATCCGCATTAGAATACATGTTTCTAAGCTTTTGATAAAACCAACCTTTAATGTATTTAGAAAAGTTAAACGAATTTAAGAAATCTTCTTTGGTTGAGTGCGCATGCACCACAACTGGAATATTCTTTCTTTTCGCATGCTTTAAAAAGCTGAAGCTTTCGGCAAATACAGTATTAAAATGAACGATATCGAATGGATGGCTACGGTCAGAAGTGACATTCACACCATTCATCTCTAGCGCTTTAAATTGTTGTCTGAATGCACGACCTATGCCACTAACTTTTAACATATTTTGCATTTCTCTAAATAATAGAACTCTCATGTATTCACATCCTAAACTCAATTATATCAAAGACCATGTAAAAAAACGAGTGAAACTGGATTAATATAAGGAAAAAAAGCGTATTTTTAACGGTTTATTAATTTTATCTATGTATATAAACAAAAAAAGACAGGCGTGTGCCTATCTTTATTGATCGATTGTTTCAATCTCATCTATATCCAACATCAAGTCTGCTTCAGGTTCAATTAATTGATCGGTATCGACATTTGATATAACCTTAAATCGTTTTGTAATCTTATCGGTTGTTTTAGATACTTGATCTGCTTGTTTACTCACGGTTGAGATGTTCTTGAGTATTTTATCAAAACGATCTTGATAACGTTCAAACTCAATGCCTAGTTTATTCAACTCTTCTTGAATCACTTTTGAGTACTTGTTTCTTTGAATGTCTTTTAGAATCATCTGCACAACCGTGAGTGTTGACATCAAAGTTGTTGGCGATGCAAACCATACACGTTTGGATTGTGCATACATAAAAAGGTCTTCATGTCTTGCGTTAATCTCAGCGAATATGGCTTCAGCTGGGATAAACATAATGGCTTGGTCTGCTGTTTCACCTGGAATGATGTATTTATCAACGATATTATCGATGTGTTTCTTAACGTCTGACTTGAATGTTTTTTCAGATTCTTTTCTTTCAGTCTCTCTTAATTCACGGTCAATCATCCGTCTATAGTTCTCAAGTGGGAACTTGGAGTCGATACAAATATCGCCCATTGGTTCTGGTGCGTGTAAGATTGAATCAACAACCGTCCCATTAGATAGTGTTTTTTGTAGTTCATATATCCCGCTACTATTTTCACCAAATATCGAAACGAATATTTGTTTGAGTTGAATTTCGCCAAACGTCCCTCTGTTTTTCTTGTCAGATAAGATTTCATTCAAACTCACCACGTCGTTCGAAAGTTGTTCAATTTGTTTTTGAGCAGCGTCGATGCGTGTGAGTCGTTCAACTACCTCATTAAATGTTTTATTCGTTTGTTCAAACCCAGTCCCTAGTTTTTCATCGACGCGTTGGTTGATTCTATCGATTTGAACTTCTAGTGACTGCTTCATTTTATCCGAAAACTGGATGAAGTCTTCGGTTGTCTTCTGATTGTGGGTTGCCATCACATTAGATAAATATATTTTTAGGTCGCCATTTTTCTCTGTAAACTTTTCTATGACATCTTGGTTTTGTTTAAAAATTAAATCCACTTTGGTGTGAAGTGGATTTAAGTCTTGACGTTGTTCGATTTTACGGTTCAAACCAATTAATCCAAAGATGAGTGTAAAAGACAATATGCCAACCAATATGACCAATAGCCATAAAATGGTTTCTGTTGTCATCTTAGCTACCTACTTTAAAAACTCGATTTGATACTTAGCTTTGTAAATATTGCCTTTACTAGCTTCAATGGCACCCATGATGGTAACAAACAATTCATAAATACCGACGACCAATATAACTAGTCCTAAAATGTCACCAACAATAATCCCTACCACAGGGATGATAAAGAAGATTGACATGCTAATACCTAGACCAATGACGATGATGTAAATCGAAATATTCACGTTCGCAATTTGTCTAAACCCTTCTGCTAAGTAATCTACTTTCTTTTCGTTCTTGAAATACAGTGCAAAGATAATCGCAACAACGACCCCTGCTACATTTAACACAAGTGGTGCGATCCATCCTAAGATGAGTAGTGTGTTAAAGTCTAAACCCCAAATCTTTTTTTCTTCCATTATGTTCTCCTATCCGATGTAATAAACGTGTTTTACATCATTTTTATCTGTAGTTACATAGTAACTAATATATGTATCTTTTGATAAAACTAAATCATTTACAGTGACAGCAATCGTATCACGATTCAAATCGTATTTTTGTTTGCCGCTTTCTGTTTGAATCGATTCATATGCTCTTGAGACCATATCTGTACAATAATATCTGTTCTTTGTGTTTAAAACAAATAAGAAATTATATTGTGCTTCTTCTTGTTCTAATTTTGATAAATAAGCCAATGACTCATCAATCTCTGCTTGCGTAATGCCTTTAATACGCAAACCAATCCAATCATTTCTATAATAAGTACCAAATGCTCTATAACTTGGATCATTATTATCTTCTGCACGATGTGTTGGATCTAACCAATAATTACGTATACCACCCTTTACATGTGTATCTCTACCACCATTTAAGATGACATCTAGTAATTTTTCATCACTATTTGGAATACCAATTGTTTCAAAAATGGTATTAGAATCATCTATAACAGCAGCATGTCCGCCAAAAAAGAATGTCACAAATTGATCAACACCTGGGTATGCAACTAATGGTGATCGTTGTGTGACAAAGATATCACCAGCATCCCCTGGTTTTAAATAATCACCTGTATAAAATGGATCTCTAATTAATTCATTTGGATAATATGTTTCACGTGAAACCTTGTAGTATTTAATGGTGTCTGTACTGTTAACTTCATCCAAAACTCCCTTTTGTACGAATTGACGGATTTCACGGTTAATTGCGATATGTTCGCCGATGGTTTGTCCCGTTAGGAAGACAAAGAAGCCGATTACCGCGAACAGTAGTAATCTAAGTATTCTTTTCATATTTACTATTATAACATATCGAACAATGAATCAATCCCTTTTGAGTAGAAAAAAAATAAGGCGGATGGCCTTATTTCTTTCTTGGTTTAATGATGATTTTTCTGTTTTCGCCTTCGCCTTCAGATTCTGTATAAACGTCTCTCCACTCAGCTAATTTCGTGTGGATGATTCTACGTTCATAAGAGTTCATTGGATCTAGGCTAGCTTCTATTCTTGTGAATGCGACTTCTTTTGCAAGTTTAGTTGCTAAAATTTCTAGTTGTTTCTTTCTGTTTTGCTTATATTGACCAATATCCAATGATACTAGCATTCTGTCATCTGTAAAGTTGTGTAAGTAGGTTTTTAGCATCGTTTGGAATGCTTCTAGTGTTTTACCGTCTCTACCGATTAATAGTGCATTTTCTTTACTTTGGATTTGATAATAGATTTCTAGGCCTTCATTGAGGTTTCTAAATTCCATTTTAACATCAATTTCTAAAGCTTGGAAAATGGCTTCTAAGTATTTTTTACCTTCAAGCGCTAGGTTAAATTCTAATATCGCTTCATAATATTGATTCGCGCCAATACCAAGGATACCCTTCTTTTCTTTTAGAAGATTTAATTTGATATATTGTAAAGGCATTTTTAGTAGTTCAACTGCTTTGATTTCAGCTTCTTTAAGTGTTTTCGCTTCAAATTCAACTTTTTTTGTCATATTATCCCACCAAATCCTTATTTTTCATTGTGTCGTATTTCTTTTCATTCAATTTACGATTAATTAAATTCTGGATGATTGAGTATATATTACCGACTACCCAGTATACTGCTAACGCATTACTTTGTAGTGATATTGAGAACATCATGAAGATCATAAAGTATTGCATATACTTCATCATCTTTTGTGTTTGTTCAGCTTGACCTGATTGAGGATTATGTGAGGCTGTATTCTTAGAATAACTTGGTTTTTTCATTGCTAAATGGTTTAAGAACCACATAGTGATACCAACGATGATGGCTAATATCCAACCTGCTAAGTCGCCTTTACCTTGGCCAACAATAGCACCAAAGTTACCTGCGTTTTCTAGGTTAATGCCTAAGAACATCTTGTTTGTGACTGAATCCGCATATGTCCCGCCTGTAATCCAAATTCTTTGGACCACTTGGTACATCGCTAAGAATAAAGGCATTTGTAAGAATGGCAACACTACCTGGTTGGTCTGCGACTTTTAACGCCATTTGGAAGGCAAAACGGTTAGATTTACCAACGACAAAGTT
>CAKMJY010000006.1 GCA_927433595.1 uncultured Acholeplasmatales bacterium
TAATGGTCAATTACCCATTTGGACATGGGTTGAGTTATACCTCATTTAAATATGATAACCTCACGTTATCAACGGACACACTCAATGAAAAGGATGCACTAACCATTTCATTTAAGCTGACCAATACGGGTAATTGTGATGGTAAAGAGGTCGTTCAAGTCTATATTACGGACTTATCCAATGACATTCATAAACCATCTCAAGAATTAAAGGCGTTTAAGAAAGTACTTGTGAAAAAGCAGTCTTCTGAACTTGTTCAAATTGAATTACCATATGACGACTTTAATTTCTATGATGTCGATATTGATGACTTCAGAGTGAAACAAGGCGAATACGAGATTAGAGTCGGTAGTTCATCCAGAGACATCAGGCTAACAAAGCCCTTTTATGTCCAAGGTGACGTAATCGAACCACAAGCACCATCGGTTTATGATATGCTAGATAGATACATCTCAGTCCATGATTTCGAACTCATCTATGGTGAGTTACCATTAAGAGATGATAATATGCACCATAAGTTCCATTTGAATTCCACCATCAATGATATCAAGCATACACGAATTGGTAGTATGATTTATAAGATCGGGATTAAGGAAATGAATAAAATCGAAGTCGATGACACCACTAAACGTATGATGAAAGAACAGTTTGAATCCTTACCACTAAGAGCCATGCCATTATTCTCAAAAGATAAATTTTCTTATAACAGAGTATGTGGGCTTGTAAAACTGTTAAATAAAGATATTAGTGGCATCACAAAACTAATCAGGGGGTAAATATGAAAGTACTAGTAACCAAATTAAAAGGCATTCACTGTGGGTCTTGTATCAACACAATTGAACGCATAAGTTTGTCTAAAGGCGCGATTAAAGCAGATATCGATTTGAAGACATTAATTGGTAAATTCTATTACGATGACATGGATGAGCAAGCAGTCATCGAATCCATAGAAGATCGTGGTTATCAAGTTGAAAAATTAACGACCTATGATGAGGAAGACCTATGAATTACTGTCCACATTGCGGCAAAGAAATCCATACACTACCAGACAAAAGCTATATTGAGTGGTTTTTGTTTGGGGTATTCTTACCTTATATTGGGATCATCTTATATTTTTGGTTCAACCAAACGAACAAGAAAGCAGCTAAAAGACTCTTACAAGGTAGCCTTGGGGCATTCGCTTTTATCATCTTAGGCTTTAGCGTCATCATTCTTTATGCCATTTTAGTCGGGGTATCCAGCAGATGAGGTGTGCACATTGTGGTGAATTACTACATGAAAACCTACCTTATTGTAGCCATTGTGGCGAAAATGCTAAGCCTTTAGCAGACAAAACCATCGCAGATTACTTTCTTTGGTTCGTATTAGGTGCATTTCTTAATCTCTTTTCAATTGTATTATATGCAATATTGTATAAAGGAAACCCTAAAAAGGCTTTAGCATTACTACTTGGGATGTTTACATTATTTTTGTGGTATGGGTTTGATCAGGTAATTAATTTGATATTCAAATGAAAATGCTTTCTATTTCTTGACAAACGTTGGTGTATGGTTTACAATTACTATTGACTAACAAAAGGAGGTATCATTATGGTTTTCGAACGCGTTAAACAAATGATATTAAGTGAATTAAAAGTAGAAGAGTCAAAAATTACATTAGAAGCCCGTTTACAAGAAGATCTAGGTGCTGACTCACTAGATGCTGTTGAACTAGTTATGAACATTGAAGATGAATTTGATATTTCAATTTCAGATGAAGCTGCTCAAGGCTTAAAAACAGTTGGCGACTTAGTCACATATATTGAGGGACAAAAGAAATAATAAAGACTGCGGTCTTTATTTTTTTTGAATTTGCCCTTGAAATATCAGATAAAGGGCGTATAATACATGTCGAAAGAGGTGTTTGGATGAAATTATTAATATTTATTTTAAATAAAACTGAAAAACTAGACAGACTATTAAAAGAACTAGCCGATGAACATCTAACCGGGGCAACTGTGTTCAATTCTTCTGGTATGGCATCACAATTAGCGAATTCTAATGATGAGTCTTTATCCAATATTTTTGGATCACTAAGAAACTTATTGAAAGATACAAAGAAAGAAAACAAAACAATCATGATGGTCACGAAAGAACAAAACGTGCCTAAGATTGAAGCCGTTATTGAACGCGTGATTGGTAACATCGATGAACCTAATACGGGTATTCTATTCACCCTCCCTGTGGACTATTTAAGAGGGTTTAAGCAATAATGATTTTATTTCATCTATCTGTTTTACTGATAACAGGTTTGTTATTCGGTAAACTTGCCAAGAAGTTCAATCTACCTAACGTCACAGGGTATTTGTTGGGTGGACTTTTTATTGGGCCTTTAATTGGGTTAACAGGTTATCATGTCATTCCTGAAGTGGCTTATGAAGAATTGCATGCCATTTCGCAAATCGCATTAGGGTTTATTGCGTTTTCAATTGGGACTGAGTTCCAACTGTCTTATTTCAAACGTGTTGGTAAGTTACCAATCGTGATTGCAGCACTAGAATCCTTCTTTGCCATCATCGTTGTTTTCTTAGTCTTGATTGCGTTTGGCAACGATATTAAGTTCTCGCTTGTATTATCTGCGATTGCGGCAGCAACCGCACCAGCTGCAACCATCATGGTTATCAAGCAGTATAAAGCAAAAGGTGAAGTCACTGAAAATCTATTAAGCGTTGTAGCAATCGATGATGCAACTGCGATTATATTCTTTGGATTGTTTGTTGCGATTGCAAAAACAATCGGGTCAACCACAGAATCTTCTGTGCTTTGGATGGTTGTTAAACCGTTTATTGAAATTTTAGCAAGCTTAACCATCGGTGTTGTTGCTGGTTTTATCATCAGTTATGGCGTTAGATGGTTTACTGGTAGAGGTAACCGTATCTCATTATTATTAGCGATTCTATTCCTAGTTGCTTCATTAGCAGAAATCATCAAAGGTTTCGCACCAGACTTTGAAGTATCAACCTTATTAGCGTGTATGATGATGGGCGCCGTGTTTACCAATATGGCAACTGAAGATTTATTAGATACTGTGATGTATTTAGTCGATCGTGTCACACCACCGATATTCATCATGTTCTTCGTCTTAAGTGGCGCAGAATTACAATTTGACGTCTTACTAACCGTTGGTGGTATTGGTGTCATTTATATCCTTGGTCGTGTGGCTGGTAAACTCTTTGGTGCTTATTTAGGTGCTGAAATTGCCCATGCAAGTCCAAATGTGAAGAAGTACTTAGGCTTTGGCTTAATCCCTCAAGCAGGGGTTGCGATTGGGTTATCCATCGTGGCTGCAAGCATTGTCCCAGAATATGCTAAAGAAATCTCTGCGGTCATTCTATCTGCTACATTCGTCTATGAACCGGTAGGACCACTCATTACGAAGGTTGCTTTAACCAAAGCAGGCGAAATCAAAGCAGATATCGCAAAACAAAAAATGTCTCACTAATTAAAAATTAGAAAATGCACGAGCAATCGTGCTTTTTTAATGACTTTTTGTTT
>CAKMJY010000007.1 GCA_927433595.1 uncultured Acholeplasmatales bacterium
AGTGATGGGTATAAATCGTACACGGCATTACCAGTTAATTTCTTAACGGTTAAGCTAAATGTCTTCTTGCCTTCGCTCACGGATGCTGTTTTATTGATGGGCTGGCCAACCTGTGGTTGGTGCATTGAGTATATCTATTACTACAATATGCTTGCCAAACAACAAGGCATTGAAGAAATCCTTTATTATAACCATAGAACCATTAGAAACGACATCATAATCGATGGCGATAAAGTCACTTTGAATGCGGAATTTAAAGCATTAACAGACAAAATCGACCCTGATTTCTTAGACCGTCATCCAACCGATTCAACCCAAATGTGGATATATTCGCCAACCCTATTCATCATTAAAAATGGCGTCGTTGTCGATGCATTAGGTGGTGCAATTGATGGCCATAATGCCTATGAATCCAGCCTAACAGAAGCACAAAAAATGATCCTCATTTTTGGTATCACCGAACTTTACACAACATTCAAAAATTAGTTGTTTTTAGGGTTTATATTATATATAATAGATGTAGCTATGATAGAAAGAGTAAAATTATCCCTTTAAGCTAGAGAGTTTGTGGCAGGTGAAAACAAACAGAGGCTAATTTGAACATGATTCTGGAGCTGCAAAATCGATAGGTAGATTTTGCCGTGCGCACGCGTTAAGTGTTTAAAGGGCTAGGGATAATCTCTAGAACTAAGGTGGTACCGCGATTTTTCGTCCTTAGCATTTTTTAAGGACGTTTTTTATTTTTTATGGAGGTTATGATGAAAAAACCATTTTATATTTCAACTGCAATCGCATATGCTAGTGCAATTCCTCACGTCGGAAACGTGTATGAGGCCATTTTAGCAGACGCCATAGCGCGTTTTAAAAGACTTGACGGCTATCAAGTCTATTTCCAAACAGGGACCGATGAACACGGTCAAAAAATCGAATCTAAAGCTGCACTAAAAGGCTTAGACCCAAAGACATATGTCGATCAAATCTCCGATGAGATTAAGCGCATTTATGCGGCAGTCGGTGTTTCTTATGATCACTTCATTAGAACCACAGATGAAAGACACTATGAAGTGGTACAAGCCATTTTTAAAAAGCTCTACGACCAAGGTGACATTTATTTAGGTAAATATGCTGGCTGGTATAGTGTGTCTGAGGAGTCCTTTATTTCTGAAAAGGACATCGTCGATGGCAAAGGCCCTAACGGCGATGAACTCGTTTGGACAGAAGAAGAAACGTTCTTCTTTGATTTAAAGAAATACCAAGCTAGATTAATCAAACACATTGAAGATAACCCAACATTCATTTTGCCTGAAACCAGAAAAAATGAAATGATCAATAACTTCTTATCTGAGCCACTTCAAGATTTAAGTGTCTCAAGAACATCCTTTAAATGGGGCATTCCAACATTCAATGAAAAGCATGTGACTTATGTATGGATTGATGCATTAACCAACTATATCACAGGCTTAGATTTAGATGGGTCATTAGCACCGTCAGATAAATTTAAAACATTCTGGCCGGCTGATATTCATCTAATCGGTAAAGATATCTTAAGATTCCACACCATTTACTGGCCAATCATGTTAATGGCACTCGGCATTGAATTACCAAAGACCGTCTTTGGTCATCCATGGGTATTAATTGATAAATCCAAGATGAGCAAATCGATTGGTAACACCATGTATGTCGATGATATCTTAAAACACTTTAAGAAAGATACATTAAGATATTATGTCTTACATGAAATACCATATGCAGCAGATGGTAATTTAACTTATGAACTATTGATTGAAAGAAATAACACAGACCTAGCCAATACGCTTGGTAACTTAGTCAATAGAACCATTGGTATGGCCAATAAGTATAGAGGCGGTTTAATTACCAAAGCCAATACACAAAAGACCTATGAAGTGTCTTTAGTAGAAGCAACCAAATCCTTACTTCAAGATGTCAGATCTAAGATGGATCAATATAAAGTCTCAGATGCGATTGAAGAAGTCATGAAAGTATTGAGACTTGCCAATAAGTTCATTGATGTGACAGAACCTTGGAAGCTATTTAAGGATGAGTCCGCTCAAAGCGAATTAGATGGTGTTTTATATGAACTCATTGAAACCATTAGAATCACGGCTGTATGTCTACAAGCGTTCATCCCAGACACAGCAGAAAACATCTTAAACCAAATTAATACCGATCAACGTTCATTTGATTCAATATTAACATTTGGTGCTTATCAAAGTGGTAAACTCAATGCACCAGAAGTGCTATTTGAACGTTTTAATGCAGTTGAAAAACTTGAAGAAATCTTAAAGGGATAATTAATAAGACATGTCAAAGTTCTTATCAAACAATCAAAAGCTATGGCTTGAAATTAGGGCATTCATCACTGTAACGATCTTCACCATTATTTATGGTATCGGGGTCGCATGGTTTCTTGAAGCCTCAGCGGAACCGCTTTATACAGGCGGCATTCCAGGTATTGCACAGTTAATTAGAAATATCTTAATTACCAAGTTTGGTATGGATATTGGTGTTATGTTTTTAGGGATATTCGTGATTGTTGGTAATATCCCAATCCTAATTTTAGGGTGGTTCGGCGTATCAAAACGCTTTACCATCTACTCGATTGTTTCAGTGCTCATCCAATCCACGATTCTAGGGTTTATCCCAATCATTGACATGGGCATTGAGGATACATTTGTCCTAGCGGTTATGGGTGGTTTGCTTGTAGGCGTTGGTGTGGGTGGTGCACTTAAATACGGCACATCCACAGGTGGTTTAGATATCGTTGCACAGTATTACTCACTTAGACACGGTACGTCTGTTGGCTTTATCTCGTTAGTCCTTAACGTCTTCATTGCCATGGCAGGTGCAGTCGTCTTTGGTAGTGCGAGTGTGGCAGCATATACCATCATTAGAATCATTGTATCCACGATTGTCACAGATAAAATCCATACGGCTTACCATTTCTTAAAAGTAGAAATCGTCACTGAAAGTCCAGACCAACTCTATCAACTGATCTTAGAAAAAGTATATAGAGGCGTTACCTTGACTAAAGTGGAAGGTGCATACTCCCATAAAGAAAAAACCATGGTCATGGTCGTCATCTCAAGTTATGAATTAACACAAATCAAACGATTGGTAAAAGATTTTGATCCAAAAGCGTTCATGATCACCCAACCAGTCAAAACCATACAGGGCAACTTTGCTAGAAAAACTATCGTATAGATATGGATAAGTAAATAGATACAGCGAAAATATCATCGGATTTGAAATCTAATATTTTTTAGTTGACATTTAGTGTTACTTATAGTAAGATTATTCCGGTACGTTTTAAAAGCCCAAATAGCCCTTATATCTTACTATAAGGAGAGGAAAAAAATTATGAGAACAACAACAATGCCGAACGCACAAACCATTCAAAGAAAATGGTATGTCGTAGACGCACAAGGCAAGACACTTGGTCGTTTAGCGACTCAAGTAGCATCTGTATTAAGAGGAAAACTAAATCCACAATATGCGCCTCACGTAGACTGTGGCGATTATGTCATCATCATTAATGCGGAAAAAATCGAATTAACAGGGAAAAAGTGGAATGACAAAATCTACTACCAACACAGCGATTATGCAGGTAGCTTAAAAGAAACTAAAGCGAAAGACCTAATGGCTAAATTCCCAACCAGAATGGTAGAAAAAGCAGTAGAAGGTATGTTACCTCACAACCGTTTAGGTGCAGATATGTATAGAAAGTTATACGTATATGCAGGCAGTGAACATCCTCATATCGCACAAAAACCAGAAAAGTTGGAGGTATTATAATATGGCTAAAGTCGTTCAATATTTAGGTACAGGTCGCCGCAAAAGTTCTGTTGCAAGAGTTATTTTAACAACTGGTTCAGGTAAATTTATCGTAAATGACCGTCCATTTGAAGAATATATTCCTTCAGCAGCAACACGTTTAGACGTTTTACAACCATTAGCACTAACTGAAAATGAAGGTCGCTTTGATGTGTCTGTCAACGTTTATGGTGGTGGCATCACTGGACAAGCTGGCGCAATCCGTCATGGTATTACAAGAGCACTACTTGAAGTAAACCCAGAGTTAAGATTAACACTTAAACCTGCTGGTTTAATTACAAGAGATCCACGCGCTAAAGAACGTAAAAAATACGGTCTTAAGAAAGCACGTAGAGCTTCACAATTCTCAAAACGTTAATTTTGGTGGGCAATCATGTGATTGCCCTTTTTTTTCTTGTTTATACGCCATAATTATCGTATAATTATATAAGCGAAAGAAGGTTTTTTGATATGAAAGTACGCGTTAGATATGCGCCAAGTCCAACAGGGTTATTACACATTGGCAACGCAAGAACTGCAATTTTTAATTATTTATACGCTAAGAGCAACGGTGGCGATTTTATTATCCGTATAGAAGATACCGATATTAAGAGAAATGTCGTTGGCGGCGAACAATCACAACTAGACAATTTAAGTTGGTTAGGCTTAGACTGGGATGAATCACCAGATAAAGGTGGGGCATATGGTCCATATAGACAGCTTGAACGCTTAGATTTATATAAAACATACGCAGAACAATTATTAGAAATGGGTATGGCTTATAAAGAATACAAAGAAGGCTCAAATAAGTATGCCATCCGTTTTAAAGTACCTGCTGATAAAGAATATGCATTCGATGATTTGGTTAGAGGTACGTTAAGATTCCAATCTAAAGAAGTAGAAGATTGGGTCATGGTAAAAGATAATGGCATTCCGACTTATAATTTCGCTGTCGTCATCGATGACCATTTGATGGCCATCACACACGTATTAAGAGGGGAAGAACACATCACCAATACCCCTAAACAAATGATGGTATATGAAGCATTTGGTTGGGACATTCCACGCTTTGGCCATATGACAATCATCGTCAATGAAAAGAAGAAAAAATTATCCAAACGTGATCAATCCATCGTTCAATTTATTCAACAATATAGAGAACTTGGTTACCTACCAGAAGCGTTATTGAACTTCATTTCACTACTTGGTTGGAGCCCATCTATCAACGAAGAAATCTTATCTTTAGAACAAATCATAGAAAACTTTGATTCCTCTAGATTATCTAAAGCCCCAGCGATGTTTGACGTTCAAAAGTTAGCCTATATCAATAAAGAATATGTTAAAAAATTATCACATGAAGCATTTGTTGAACTATGCACACCACATTTAGCGAAAGCGAATATCGATATTAGTAATCAAGAATGGGTCAGTGACCTATGCTTATTATTAAGAGATAGAACCGCGTTCGGTGCACAAATTGTAACATTGCACGATGAATTCTTCCATGAAGGATTTGAGATTGAACAAGATGCCATCGAATTTTTGAAAACTGAACCACAAGCGCTTAATGTCATTAAGCGATTCAAAAGACAATTATCGATGAGTTCTTTTGATGCCGCAGACATTAAAGAATCCATCAAAGATGTCGGTAAGTACTTAGACGTGAAAGGTAAGTCCCTATTCATGCCATGTCGCATCGCGACCACAGGCATGTTACATGGACCAGACCTACCTAAATCCTTATCCTTACTTGGTAAGAAAACAGTCCTTAACCGTATCGATAAAACTTTAGAAATATTGGAGAATATGTCATGAAAAAAGGTTTAACATTATTTGCATTTCTATTCACATTATTAGTTTTAGCAGGTTGTACATCTAACTCATCTGTTAAAGTTGAGATTGATACCATCACGCCAGCTAGAACCAGTGTTTATTTTGAACTTGAAGTCACAGACCCAGAAGAAGAGATTGCCGAAAACGGATTAACCGCTGTCCTTTATTATGAAGGTAACGAATTAACACGTAAAGCACCAGTCACCAAAGATGGTGTCACATCGGTTCAATTTGATGGTTTATCGGTTGGTTATAAATATGAGTTTACCATATTCGCAACCTATGGCGGTAAAAGCCATAAGATGGCAACCGGTAGCGCAACGACCACACTCGTTGGTGGGACTGAAGATAACCCAAGATTGATTACAACCATTGAAGACTTCAATAACATCAAGAATGACTTAAGCGCATTCTATCGTTTAGAAGCAGACTTAGACTTCGAAAACGCAGATTTCCAAAATACATATGGGACAAACGCCTTCTCAGGTAAGTTTGATGGCAATGGCCATACCATTAAAAACATCAACATGAATTTAATCACATCTTATATTGGTTTATTCGGGTATAACAAAGGTACCATTAAGAATTTAACCGTTGAAAATGTGACATTGGCATTCACCACACCAACTCAAAATGTTGGGATCCTTGCAGGTAAAAATGCAGGCTTAATCGACAACGTCACCTTAAAGAATTCAAGCGTGACCTTAGCTTATGCTAGAACTGGAGAAATCTATGTTGGCGGGCTAGTTGGTTTATCTGAATCTAGTTCAAAAATTACCAACACAACCGTTGAAAATGTCGATTTAGACTTAACCATTACAGGTAGAACTGAACCTTATGCAGGTCTTGTTGCTGGTCGTACACAAGGTGCACAACTAGATCAAGTAACCGCAAGTGGTTCATTAGATATTTCATCACAAGATACCACATTTGTGGGTGGCTTAGTAGGTTCAATGGAAAACGTTGGGACCATCATTTCTAAGTTATCACACGCAGAAGTAACGGCATCGATTGAAGTGTCTATTGACGTCTTAACCACATTAACCAATGACCCTGCGATGAGCGTGTATGTCGGTGGCCTACTTGGCGCAAGCTTAGGTAGCACCGTATCACAAGTTTATAGCGACACAGATATCGTTGTTTCAAAAGTATCAAATACATCGACTAATAACCGTGAAGACGATGAACTGTCCATTGGTGGTATCGTTGGGATTACAACGTCTAATATCACAGAAGCGTTATCCACTGGATCTATTGAAATCTCTAACCTAACAGGTGAGGTATTTAATGGATTCGAAGAAGTATTTGTGGGCGGGCTTGCTGGTTACCAATTGGGTGACCGCGTTAAACAAAGCCTTGCATATGATATGGTAATTGAGATTACAACCCTTGCCGATTTAACATTAAATGTATCCAATGGGTTGGGTAATGTCACCTCACCAACCGCAAACTATTTTGGTGGGTCATTAACGGTGAATGATACAAGTTATACAGCTCATTTAAACCTATCGATTGAAAATAGCGTTGAAACACCAGTGCTTACCACATATGATGCCTTATTAGAAACCGCACTAGATGCGTATTTCACAGATACAGTCATTCAAGGTTTACTAACCACTATAAACGCAGCTTAGACTCCCATTTTGGGAGTCTTTTTCTAGGGTAAGATAAAATTATATATATAGTTATATATAATTCATGGCTTGCAAGTTAATTTTTTGGTGATACAATGATGCTAGGGTGATACTATGAAGATATCTAAGACCGGATTTACCAATATCATTAGATGCGACCGCTATGCCGCACTTGAAGAGATTTACAGAAAGAAAAACCAAGCACTCGTCACGTTTTCAGATAACATGGATGACTTGATGACCAGTGAAAATAAAATCAAGACAGAAACCTTACTAAACGACATGTACGATGAGGACGACGAAGACCTAATCGTCAAAGAAGACATCCAGTTAAACGCCATGATGCCTTACTATAATGAAATTGAAGGCTTAACCGCTAAAGCCGTTAAAAAAATGTTTGAAGGGGAATTTACATTTAATATGTTAGATACCTACAAACAAAAGAAGTTTGAGATGGAAAAAAGTGGTTATCACTTTTACTGCTTCCTAGATGGCTTCTTGGCTCAATCACATGGCTTTAAAGTCTTTGAGTCTAAGGCAACCACCTCAAGAAAATACATGGATATGATGCACAATAAAGAATCGATGTTCGCATATAGTCCAGAAGGCATTTTGATGTTAACCAAAGACTTAGGGTTTGAAACCGATGAAAAATACGATAAGAAATTAGAAAAACTATTAGACCGCTATAGCGATGTCGGTAGATACGTTTATGACTTAGCATTTCAACGATTTGTCATTGAACACGCAAGTGATAAGCCAGAAGGCGATCAAAAGTACTACTTAGCCGTGTTAAATAAGGACTATATCTTTGACGGTAAGAAAGACGAAAATGACAAACCAATCTACGATGAATCCATCATCGTATTTATCGATTTTACGTCGATTACAAAGCTGTATTTGCCGATTATTGAAGCAGACATGCAAACGGTCATTGATAACCTAGATACCATGAATGCGAATCCAGTCCCATTAGGCAAGCACTGTCAAAGAAAAGACAGAAAACAATGCCCATTCTTTGATGTGTGTTGGAAACACGTCCCAGCTAAAAACAGTATATTAACTTATCTGAACAACCATAACGGATTCACTGACCCAAGTGGTGAAAAACACGACCGGTATGACTTGTTAAATGATGGCGTCCTTGACCTATTACAAATTCCAGAAGACTGGTTAACCAGAGAAAATAACGTCATCCAAAGACGTGTCGTTGAAGGCAATGAACCTTACTACAATTTTAGAAAAATTAGAGAAGGTATTCTAGAACTCAGATACCCAATCTATCACTTAGACTTTGAATCTTTCCCTTGTCCACTGCCAAGATTTAAAGGGGAGTCGCCTTATATGCAAAGCTTATTCCAATACTCCATTCATATCGAACATGAACCAGGGGTTTGTGATAAAGACTCTGATAACTACTACTTCCTAGCAGGGGACCACAACGACCCAAGAGAAGCCTTGATAAAAGGCATGATCGATATCATCAAACCAGATGGTGGGTCGGTATTAGTCTATAACATCGCGTTTGAAAAAACACGTATCAATGAGTTAGCAAGGCTATTTCCAGCTTATAAGGATAGACTACTAGACATTGCCGATAGACTATTTGATTTAATGGATATCGTCAAAGGCAATACAAAGCTTTATAAAAACCTAGGCTACGATGAATCAGAAGCCAAAAAGATCAATTACTACCATACCGATTTGAATGGCAGTTATTCGATTAAAAAAGTACTACCACTCTTCTCTAATCTTACCTATAAAGGCATGCCAATTGGCAATGGTAGTGAAGCGTTGGTCACCTATTCACAGTTTCCAAACATGGATCCAAAAACATTTGAAAGAAACTACAAAGACTTAATCAATTATTGTAAACAAGACACATGGGCAATGGTTGAAATCCTAAATGAATTAAGAAAAATTGCTGGGGTTAGGTAATCCCATCATAAGGGGATTATGTAATCTTTCCCCTTTGCTTGTAATTTACACTATTTTTAACTATAATATATTAATAATGAGGTGACACCTTGAGACTATATAACTCTCTTTCTGGGACTGAAGAGGACTTCATACCAGTCAAACCAAATCAAATATCGATGTATGTCTGCGGACCTACTGTCTATAACTATATCCATATCGGTAATGCCAGGCCTGTGGTATTCTTTGACGTGGTCAAACGATACTTTACCTATTTAGGCTACCAAGTCACTTATGTGTCTAACATCACGGATGTGGACGATAAAATCATCGAAGAAGCGAAGAAAATCCACATCGATGAAAAAACGTTAACGGAAACATTTACAGAAGCGTTTAAACAAGACTCACTTAGATTAGGTAGTGACTTGCCAGACCTAATGCCTAAAGCAACCAACTATATCGCCGATATGATTTTTTATATCAACGATTTAATCGAAAAAGGGTATGCCTATCATAGTGGCGATACCGTGTACTTTAGAGTTCAAAAGATTGGTTCATATGGTCAGTTATCTAAACAAGTATTAGAAAACTTAAACGTTGGGGCGAGAATTGATGTCGCCCAAGAAAAAGAAGCACCATTTGATTTTACCTTATGGAAATCGACCTCTGAAGGGATATCATTTGACTCCCCATGGGGTAAAGGCAGACCAGGCTGGCACACAGAATGTGCCGTCATGAACCATACGATTTTCAACCATAAAATTGATATTCACGGTGGTGGGTCCGATTTAAAATTCCCACACCATGAAAATGAAGTGGCACAAAGTTGTGCACACGATAATCATGAACTCGCAAACTTCTGGATGCATGTCGGAAGACTGAATTTCGGTGATACAAAAATGAGTAAATCATTGGGCAATATCATTTTAGTCAAAGACCTATTAGACAGCTATGAATACCAATCATTTAGATTGTTATTGTTATCACATCATTACCGTCAACCAATCAACTATACAGATGATTTAATGAAACAATTTGATAACGAATGGCAAAGAATCAAGCGTGCGATGAAACAAGCGTTCTTGGATATATCTGTAGAAAAATATCAAACCATTGAAATGAATGAACAAGCATTAGAACAGTTTAGAGTTCATATGGACGATGATTTTAATATCGCTAATGCACTTAGTGTCATTTACGATCAATTAAAAGCCATGAACCGTAGTAAAGAGGTCAAAGAAACCGCTCGACTCTATCATACGATTTCATTGATGTTACATTTATTAGGCATCAAAATGGATTTAATGCCGTTATCAGAAGAACAAATTGACAAATATAGAGCTTGGCAACAAGCAAGAGCTGAAAAACGCTACACAGATGCCGATAAGATCCGCATGGAATTAGTTGAAACAGGCGTACTATAATGGAAGCACACTTACTAAATGGGGTTGCGCTTGCATACTTAGGCGATGTGTATTACGAATTAAATATTAGAAAATACTTGCTGAATTTAGGCATCACAAAAGTCAATGACTTACACAAAAAAGCAATCAAATACACCAGTGGGGTTGCACAAGCAAAAGTCATTCAAAAGTTACTCGAAGAAAACGTATTAAATGAGGATGAAATCAATTATTTCAAAAAAGGCAGAAATGCATCTGGACCTGGTAGAAAAAACATTGATATGGCACTTTACCACCAGTCCACAGGCTTTGAAGCGATGATGGGGTATTTATACTTAACCAATCAAACAAGAGCCGATGACATCATCCTATTAGCAATCGACATTATCAATAGAGAGGCGTGAGCTTATGACAGACCAAGAGACTAAGGTTAAAGACAAAAAACATAAAAAAGATGTCGTTGAAGTCAAACGATTTGACCCTGAGGTAACGAAAGGGTTAACCTATCAAGAAGTCGAAGAACGACTCTTAGGTGGTTATGGCAACCGCACACATTCTGGGTCTACTAAGACGATTAAAGCAATCGTCCTTTCGAACGTCTTAACGCTTTTTAACCTGCTCAATATTGGGATTGCCATCTGGTTAATCACAGTTGGTGCATTTAAAGATTTATTCTTCATGATCATCATCTCATTAAACGTTGGGATTGGGATTTATCAAGAAATTAGAGCAAAGAAAACCATTGATAAATTAAGCTTAATCTCTGCACCAACCGGTGTGGTGATTAGAGATGGCGAAGAACAAGAAATCATGATTCAAGATATTGTCATCGACGATATCATGAAACTATCGAGTGGTAAACAAATCAGTGCCGATAGCATCGTTAGAAGTGGTGCGATTGAAGTCAATGAATCCTTATTAACCGGTGAATCTGACCCAATCTTAAAGAAACCAGGCGACGAACTATTTTCAGGCTCGTTTGTTGTATCAGGTCACTGTTTGGCACAAGTCCATAAAGTCGGGAAAGACTCTTATATTGAGATTCTTGCTAGACAAGCTAAAAAATATAGAAAACCTAAATCGGACTTATTAAAATCATTGAGATTAGTCATCCGTACAGTTGGCTTCTTGATTTTACCAATTGGTGGGACGCTATTTTGGATGCAACTCCAAGGCGGCGCACTTTATGATGATGCCGTCAGAGGCACAGCAGGTGCAGTCGTAGGGATGATCCCGTCAGGTTTATTCTTATTAACCTCCATGACGTTAGCCGTTGGGGTATTAAGACTCGCACAAAACAACACACTCGTACAAGAACTATACTGTATCGAAATGTTAGCTCGTATCGATACCTTATGTTTAGATAAAACAGGGACCATCACAGATGGCACCATGGCCGTAAAAAATGTCATTGAATATGTTAACCCATCTGGCCTACCAGTCAAAAAAGCCATCCCAACTATGATGGCATCACTTGAGGAAAAGAATTTAACCTCAGAAGCATTAGAACTGAAATTCGGAACCACTAAAAAGATTAAAACCAATGATGTCTTACCTTTCTCAAGTGCGAGAAAATTATCCGCAGTTGAGTTTGAAAAGTATGGCACATTTGCATTAGGTGCACCAGAATTCGTCTTAAAGGGCGATGCTTATAAAGCCGTTAGCCATGACGTTGAGAAAAACGCAAAAGACGGTTATCGCGTCATCGCTTTAGCCCATTCAAAAGGACAAATCGAAGGCGATAAGTTACCAACCGACTTAGAAGCCATCGCACTCATTATCATTGAAGATACGATTAGACCGGATGCCATTTTGACCATTGAGTATTTTAAAACCCACGGTGTGGATGTCAAAGTCATTTCCGGTGATAATCCGATGACGGTATCACACATCTCAAAAAGAGCGGGCATCGTCGATGCTGAAAAATACATCAGTTTAGATGGTATGTCCGATAAAGATGTGATTAGATCCGCTGATAAATATACGGTATTTGGCCGTGTGTCACCAACGCAAAAGAAACTCTTAATTCAATCCATGAAACAAGCCGGTAAAACGGTTGCGATGACAGGCGATGGTGTCAATGATATCTTAGCCTTAAAAGAAGCAGATACCTCGATTGCGATGGCATCTGGTAGCGAAGCTGCAAGAAACGTATCGCACTTAGTTTTAATGGATTCAAATTTCTCTTCTATGCCTAAAGTGGTCAACGAAGGTAGAAGAGTCATCAACAACGTTCAAAGGGTTGCGATCCTATTCTTAACCAAAACGATATTCTCGTTCATGTTATCTATCATCGCGATTTTATCCAAAGGTTCTTATCCAATCACGACTTCTCAATTGTTCATGATTGATTTCTTAGTAATTGGGATTCCATCCTTCATATTAGCGCTTGAACCAAACACCAACCAAGTCAAAGGTAAGTTCTTAATCAACGTCTTAAAACGTGCATTACCTGGGGCATTAGTAGTGGTCATCAATACGTTAATCATATTCGCATTAACCCCAATATTATCGATTGATAAGACACAATCCTCAACTTTGATTGTCATATCAGCCACATTCACAGCAATGATGGTGTTACTGCGCGTATTAAGACCTTTTAATGCCTTAAGAAAAGTCTTATTCGCGGTCATGTTTACCTTATTCGTGGTTGCTGTCATTGTCTTCCCTGATTTCTTTGAGTTCAACTCACTTTGGAAAGATTATTACACCACAGGCACAGGCCAGTTGGTCCCAAGACTACCGGTCGACCAATTCTTATTATTGGTGGTATTATTACAAGCTGCTTACCCACTAATGCACATCGTTGCGGGTATCCCAGGCTTTATATCCAGACAAATTAAAAATGTCTTAATGAAGTTAGCAAATATTTAAAGTAAACCATAAGGAGACTTGGTATATATGATTATATATGGCAAAAATACAGTCAAAGAAGCAGTGATTGCGAAAAGACCTGTATACAAAGTGTATCTGGATGAGAAAAAACCAGACCACAAACTGAATCACTTTTTAGAACAAGCTCAAATCAAATACCAATTAGTTTCTAAACATGAACTCAATCAATTGACGGATAATCAAAACCATCAAGGCATTGTTGCAGATGTAAAAGCCTATGGGTATGAAGACATCTCTATTCTATTTGATGGGACTAAAAAGAAAGTCTTGATTCTCGATCAAATTGAAGACCCACACAATTTAGGTGCGATTCTTAGAAGCGTAGAAGCAACCAAAATTGACGCGGTAATCTTACCAAAGAATCGAAGTGCAGACTTAACCCCAACCGTTGCGAAAACAGCTGTAGGGGCAATTGAATACGTTAAAGTCATCCAAGTAGGCAATATCAATCAAACGATTCAAAAGCTAAAAGACAATGGTTTTTGGATAGTCGGTACAGACATGCATGCCGAAAAGACCTATAAAGAAATTGATACCTCAGTGAGCGTTGCCGTGATCATCGGCAATGAAGGCGAAGGTATGACTTATCTGACCAAACAGTCTTGTGACTATTTGGTTAGAATCCCAATGAAGGGCAAAGTAAATTCATTAAATGCGAGTGTTGCCGCAGCACTCATTTTATATCAAATTGCCGATTTATAAGGAGAGTTTATGTACTATAAAGCCTACAATGATTATGAACTGATTTACTTGGTTCAAGATCAACAGGACATGATGGCTTTAGAATTGTTATTTGAAAAGTACGACAAATTTATCCACAAAAAGATTAGTCAATTTTACATCTTTGATGCTGACCGTGATGACTTTCACCAAGAAGGTTTAATCGTGTTACACAAAGCCGTGATGACGTTTAAAGACACGTATAACAAGACGTTTATGCGGTACTTTGAAACCATCTTAGAACGTAAATTCATTAATCTTGCCAACAAGAAAAAACGCTATGTAAAAGAGATTGAATTGCTCATCAATGAAGCAAAAGTCGGCCCCATTTACATAGAAGAACAGACATATCAACCTATGCGTAATATGCAGTTTAAGAGCCCATTAGAAGAAGAAATTTATGTGAGATATTTCTTGAATCAGCAAAAGATCAGCGATATTGCCCAAAGGCATAGGCTGGATCCTAAGCAAGTCTATAACGCAATTTATAGAATAAAGAAAAAATTATCACAATCTCTTTAAATAGGGTATAATATATTGACTAAGTCGTTTGTAAATGTTAAAATACATGTGCAAATGACCACAAAGGTGGTTTTTTTATGCGAGAAAAAGTGATTTTAATCTGTGAGGAATGTTTAAGCAGAAACTACACAACAACTAAGAACAAGCAAACCCAAAAGGAACGCTTAGAGATTAAGAAGTTTTGTACGAAATGTAATAAACATACCCTACATAAAGAGAGTAAATAGGAGGCTTCTTATGGCAGTTAAAGCAAAAGCTACAGAGAAAAAAAGCAAGGTTGTTGAAATTTTAACCACGGATTATCCATGGGAAAATTTATTACTAGGTATCTTAGCTTCATTATCTCTAGCATTATCCATTATGATTTTAGGTGGTATTTTAACCACAGAAGATGGTCCGATTCCAATTATCTCAGACTATCCAAACTTATTCGCTGGTATTTTATTAGGCATTTCAATTGTCGGTTTACTACTAGTTATTTATCCATTCTTCGTCCCAGCATTACCAGAACTTAAAAAAATGTCATGGGCATCATGGTCAACATACCTAGATGCATCTGTCAGAGTATTGATTTTCGTGATTTTCTTCGCGTTAGTATTCTTTGCTTATGACTTATTATTGGCAGAATTAAGCGGGAGATTATTCACGCGATGATCAATCCACGTCGTTGGTATATCGTGCAAACCTACTCGGGGTATGAATCTTCTGTCAAAGAGGACTTAGAAAGAAGAATCGAGTCCATGGGGATGCAAAACCTCATTTTCCGTGTGGTTTTACCTGAAGAACATTATACTGAAAAAGACAAGAATGGTAATGTAAAAGAAAAAGTTCGTAAGATGTTTCCTGGGTATGTGTTTGTTGAAATGATTATTACCGATGACTCATGGCATGTGATTCGTAACACGCCTAAAGTTACGGGCTTCTTAGGATCATCTGGTGGTAGAACAAAACCAGTACCACTACCTCAAGAAGAAATTAATCAAATATTATTAAAAGTTGGTATCTTAGAAAAACCAACATTCAAACATGCACTTGGTGATCGCGTTGAGATCATTGGTGGGCCTTTTGCAGGTCAAGTTGGGGATGTTGTTTCATTTGATAACCAAAAAGAAACAGCCGTCATTTCAATCGATATCTTTGGTCGTGGGACACCTACTGAAGTATCATTTGATCAAGTTGGCGCAACTATTTCAAAAAAATAATGGCCCTATAAAATAGACTGTGGTTTTGACAAATAACACCTATCAAAAGGGTTGTGGTCAAACATACCTATCAAATGAACTGTGGTCAAAATTAAACGGAAAATCATTTCGAAATGGTTTTCCGTTTTTTGTCGCACACAAT
>CAKMJY010000008.1 GCA_927433595.1 uncultured Acholeplasmatales bacterium
GGCGGTTCAATAGTTCAAGATGCAATATACGATTATAGCTCTGAACTTATAGAACCTGAAACTATAAAAAATGGACATAGTATTGAAGGCTGGTATCTAGATGAAGCATTGACTGAGAAATATACGTTCACAACCATGCCTGTTGGTGGAAAGACCTTGTATGCGAAATGGGAAACCAATACTTATACCATTTCTTATGTCATTGAAGGCTCACTTGTGACCGATGATTTCCTTTATAACGAAACCATTCAATTAAAGGATGGTCCACTGATGACTGGGTATACCTTTACTGGTTGGTATCGAGATGCTCTACCATTTACATTAACTTTAATGCCAGCAGAAAATATAGCCTTGATGCCTCATTATCAAGTGAATCAATATCAAATTCAATTTGGCAATATCGATAAAGCGAATATGACTTTAGACTTCAATGCACGAATTGATATTGCAGTACCATTCAAGATGGGTTATTTCTTTAATGGTTGGTATTTAGATGACTTATTATTAGTCCCACTTGATACGACTCACATGCCTGCATCCGATTTGATGCTATATGCAAAATTTGAAAAGACCATTTATAACTTATACCTAGATAAAGGCGAAGGTCAAATTGAAGTCATTGATTTAACCTATGGCGAATCTTATCAATTAGATATCCCACTTAAGACTGGATTTGTCTTTTTGGGTTGGTTCTTAGAACCAGAATTTTATAATAAAGTAGATACCTTTACCATGTATGATAGTCATATGACTTTATATGCAAAATGGGCAATAGATGAAGGCTTTATGCCGATTGAAAGTGTCATTAACACAGAACCATCTAATGTATCAGTGAGAGGTATGATTACTTATATATTCGGTAATACTGGCTTCCCAGGCTTTTACCTATATGATGGCACAGCCAACATATTTGTATTAGCTAATCCAAGTCCATATCAAGTTGGGGATTCAGTTTCATTTGATGCGACCTTTAGCAAGTTTGAAGAAACCCCACAACTTGAGAATATAACCAACTTAACCTTAGAAACAACTACATTTACAATGCCAGAGTTTAGCAGTTATGACCTAGAAGACATCCCTTATTTGGATGAACATCATGTCCTTAACTATGGTCAAAGGGTCTTACTTGAAGGTATTGTTTCACAGACGATGATGGGTTATATGTTACAAGCACCATTTGGCGACAATATGGTTGCGTTAAACTTCAGATCGTTTGTTGACCAAACGGTATTATTGCCATATCTTGGTAAACTGGTCACTTTAGAAGCCTATATCCATGATTATAATGGCATCGATCATATTTGGCATGTGGCGGTTGTTACTACCTCATTGACTGAGGTTGTTTTGACTGACCAAGAAAAGATTGATCAAATCATCTTATTGGGTCAAACCAATTTAAATAATCAAATATTCTATCCAACCAGCGAACTGATGTTACCAACGAATGAACCTGCCTTTGGTGCAAGTCTATTCTTTGAAACAACTGGTGAAAATGCGATGTATTTTGATGTGTTATCGGGTACATTCTTAGATACTGAAGTAGATAGAATCATTACCCTAAACTGTACGATTACCATCAATGGTTTATCAGAAACGGTCACATTCACCTTTACCCTTAAAGCGGACCGTATCCTAACATACCAAGAATTCCTAGACTTACCAATGAATGGTTATGCGAAGATTAAAGGGATTGTCGTTGAAAGTATTTCAATGATGCAAATCACCATCATTTATGTCGATGGTAACTATTTAATCGTCAATAACAGTCAACCAGTCCAAATCGGGGATGAAGCCGTTTTTGTTGGTTATAAGTTTGAAGATGACGTATTGATGTTAGCCAATGACCCTAATGCGTCATTGGTAGAGGTATTATCAACCAATAATCCATTACCATTTGTCCCAACATCAATTGATATAGAAACCTACAGTACATTACCTGGCGATCAAGCCTTATATTGGTTTAGATCGTTCATGATCAGCGGTACTTTGTCAAAAGATGAGATGATTGATATGTATTACATCACATCAAATGGCTTTAATTTACCAATCCTAGTCATGGATTATCAAGCACAATCTTCACTTGAGATGTATTTGGGTATGACCATTGAAATGGCTGGTTTCTCTATCCCTAATTTTGATATGGGTGGCAACCTACATTTCGCTTATATGAATCATCCAAATGACATCAAACCAATCGGTTTAACCGATGAACAAACACTCGATTTAATTTATTCAAAACTACAACAATACCATAGCCAACATAGTTATGCGATTGGTGATTTATTATACTTACCAGATATCGATCCGGTCTTTGCGGCCTCTATCCAATACGACCATTATCTAGATTCCAATACACATATCGATCTAGCTCAAAAATTCGTGTACTTTGTTGAAGGCTATCAAACCACTATGATCTCGGTAACCATCACTTATAACGGGTTATCATCTACTTACCAATTAACGATAAATCTAGGAGAAGAAAGTCCAGTTATGACGATTGATGCATTCTTGGATCTAGATCAAGTCACATTAGCGGCCTTAGAAGTCACCGTATTATTCCCAAATGAAGGACTAGTGGTCGTATTCGACCAAACAGGTACCTTAATGGTTGAAACATTTAGAACCGACCTACACCCTGGGGATAAGTTATTGGTAGAAGGTTATAAAGTTGACCCTTTTATGAAAACCTTATCTAATCCAGGGTCTGAAACGGTTTTAGAAGTCATATCTATGGGGAATCCGTTATTATTACCTACGCCTATGACCTTAGCTGAGTTCAATGCATTGGATATGAGTGACATCAGAAACCAATTACTGTTTGTTAGGATTGAAGGCATCATGCAAACAGAAACTTCAACAGGTAGAGAATACTTGGATAATGGCACAGATGTGGCATATTTATTCGCACCATTTGATAAATCCATTCTCGCAACTTACTTAAACCAACAAGTTAGCATTGCTGGTTTAACCAACCCAAGTGAAGATGGCGTTACTTTAATATTCTTTAGTCATCCTGACGGCATTATCGCAGAACTCAATAAAGCACAAGTCGTGGATGACGCATATATGAGCATTCAACAGGCAAATGCTAAAGTCTACTATGATGGCCAAGGTATTTATTTGCCAGCAACTTATGCACCATATCCGATTACCATCACTTATTTACCAACTTTAAATGGTCATTTAGTGGATGTAGAAAATCAAAAGATTATAGATACATTAACGGCACCAGCCGTCATTGAATTAGAAGTTTCCATCACGTTCTTGGATTATAGTCATACATATCTATTAATCTTAAGTGTGGAACCTTTAGTCATTCAGTCTATTTCAAATATACTAGCTGGTCCAAATGATGTTACAGTTGCATTCGAAGGGGTGGTCATTTACACCTCAACCGATCACAACATTTATTTCATCATCGTTAGAGATTCAACCGGTCAAATCTTGGTTGAAGGTAAATACCAACAACAAATTGGTGATTTGGTTAGAATCATCGGATTGACGACCTACAAAGAAGGCTTATTAACCATCAGCGATTTTATGATAGAAGTAGAAACTTTGATGGTGAATTCGGATATCCCAGTTGCAGAAGATATGACGATTGCATCGGCATACTTCTTAAACACGGCATTAGTCGAAAATCAATATCGATATATCAGCGTCACAGGTTATGTATGGTATAACGGTGAAAACTTCTACCTAACATCGGATATCGATGGTGGGTATGAAATGCCTATCATTCAAACCTATGAAGCTTATAATTTGTTTGATTATGAAAGTACCAAAGTCATGATCAGTGGTTTCTTGCTTTATGAACCAAATTATGAAATGAATGGGTTATTATTCTCTGGGCATACCGCACATATCACATCTGCTTATTTAAGTGATGCCGAACGCATGGCAGATTTAATCACCTTAGGCAGAAAGCACTACGAGTATAAAACCTATCATCCATTTGAAACAATTGATATGCCAGCAACGTTTGATGCACTTGGAGCAACCTTAAGTTACCAAATCACGAACAACGCCAGTTATATGGATTTGAATCATCAAATCATCCAAGTCACAGAACCAATTAGTATCACACTAGAAGTGACCATTACGATTGGTGCATTAACAGAAGTGGTTAGTTATATCATCCACGTCGAACCTTACATCAATCAACCAATTGATGGTTTAATGTATTTGGATGACCATACATTTGTTAAGATTACAGGTACTGTCCTTGCTGCAGGTGATTATTATTATGTCATTCAAGATGAAACAGGCATGGTTTATATCGAAGGCTTTGGCGGCCTACATGCAGGTGATATCGCCTCAGTTTATGGTCATGTTAATAAAGTATCAAGTACAGTTTACCTAAATGGTTTTACAACGATGTCGAAAGTAGAAGTGATTGGGACTGAAACAGCCATACCAGTAGAAACACCAAGTAGCATTTATGATTTATACTTTATAGACATCATGTCAACCAATCCGGTATTCTTTACCACACTTACTGGATTAATCTTGGAAGAAGATGGTATTTATTACATCACAGATGGTCTTTACAAGATTGAAATAACAACCTCTAGTGAAGCAGGATTGGACACATTATTCGCGAATGTTGGCAATCATGTTAACTTAAAAGCTTACTTCTTAGGCATTGATACCTATATGGGTAGACAACCATTGGTCTTATTCACCAATTTGTTAGGTGAAATCAGTCCAGTGACGTTATCTGATGAGTATATCAGGCAAGAAATGTTACTATATGCCGTTCATATGCTTGAAGAAATCTTTAGACCAGGGGCAACCTATCCTTATCCAACCACGCACCCATACTTTGGAGGGTCTTATCAAATCATTAATAATGGCATCGATGCAGCTATACTTAACTTCAATCAAGGTTTCATGACGGTTGCAGAAGTTAGTACTTATTACAATATTCACGTTCAAGTAGAAGCAACCTATAATGGCATCGCTATTTCACAAGATACCATTATATACGTTGAACCATATGATATTTATACGATTGCGGGAGCAACTAGTTCGCAAATGTATTACCCAGCTACCTTTAGTGGTGTCATCATCGCCATGGATTATCATTACGATACATTCATTTATATTTACGATGGCACTGGTGTATTTACAATCATCGATATGACCAATAATCTTCATAACTACTTAGGACATGAAATCATCATCACAGCGATATTAGAACCAGGCTTTGGTGGTAATATCTATTTCGCCTTTGACTACTATATCGAAGAAATTGGTGAAAAAACTTATATTGATCCATCTATGTTCGTCCATTATGGCTTTATCTTGAATGAAGCGAAGTTCAATATGGATACCCTATATGGCATTTATGAAATCGATGGTACTGTGTTAGTGGATGGCGACCAAGTATATCTCATCAATGGTACCGATCAAATGGTATTGGTAGGTAACTTATCATTAACCTATCAAACGCTACTATCACAAAATGGTCAATTAGTAACCGTTGAAGGTGTGATCCTTGGAACGGAAGGTGTGAATCCGGATGGGTCACCACGTGTCATCATGGCACTCATTGATCGTGTCGTTTAATAATGGGTAGTCAATAGTCAAAAAAAATGGTCCGCATTTGCGGGCCATTTGTTATATTTAAGCAGGGATGACCGAACCACCATAAGTAGCAAGGATGAAATCTTTGACTGCTTGGCTGGTAAGGACTTCAATTAATGCTTGGATGCCTTCAGATTCGAGGTTTTCTGCTGTAGTTACCAAGACGTTGACATAAGGATTATCTGTTGTGGATTCAATATAGATTGAGTCTTCACTAGGATTTAGATTGCCTTCTAGGGCGTAGTTTGAATTGATCACATACAGGTCCGCTTCTTTGGCTTGATAAGCACTGATTAAGAAATCAGGTGCGACATTGGTTTTGATGTCTAAGTTTTTTGGGTTAGATGTGATCACGGCTTCAAAATCGATGTCGGTTGATAAGATATCAAAGTCTTCTGATAATGTGATTAAACCAGCATCCTTCAATAGATTGAGCGCACGACCATGGTCAGCTTTAGAATTGGATAATAGCACAGATGCACCATTTGGTATGGCTTCTAAAGTTGTGATGGTATTGGCATAAAGCCCAATTGGTTCGATGTGAACATTTGCCGCAACCACCAATGCTTTGGCTGGGTTTTCATCGTTGTAGTTGGTTAAGAATGGGATGTGCTGGAAGAAATTCGCATCGGCGTCGCCCAAGGCAACGGATGGGTTAGGGAAGTAGTAGTCTGATGTCACGATGACTTCTAGTTCATACCCTTTTTCTTTTAATAACGGTTTTGCGAAATTTAGGATCTCCGCATGTGGAATCGATGTGGCAATCACCTTGATGGTGTTTTTACTTTGACATGCTGATAGTGTAAATAAAGATAGTAATAATGTCAGTGTGAATAATATTTTTTTCATATAAGCTCCTATTTTTTTGTGTGGTCGAATTTTTTTGATAACTGATCGCCAGTTAATTGAATGATAAATACCAATAATAATATGGTAATAATGGATAAATAAACCAGTTCGAAGTTTTGACCAAACTTCCCGTTTTCATAGGCAAGGAATGCTAAGCCACCAGCACCGATTACCGCTGCTGCAGACATAAACCCGACTAATGTCACTAGGGTTAATGTAAACCCGCTAATCAAACTTGGTAAAGCTTCTTTGAACACGATTCTAACGATGGTTGATTTTTTAGCACCCATCGCACTTAATGCTTCAAGTGTATTGAATGACACCGTCTTTAACGCATTATAAACAACCCTTGCGAAAAAGGGAGATGCACTAATAACTAACGCTGGTACAGCTGCCTTTGCCCCTAACATCGTCCCAACCAAGGCTCTGGTCAAAGGGATAATCATGATCAGTAATATGATGAATGGAATGGATCTTAAGATGTCATTTAAGGCAGATAATAAACGATGCGTGATTTTTCTTTTTAAAGTATTTTTTAATAAGTAGTCATTATCGGTGATGTACATTAAAAATCCAATGATTAAACCAATGACCAAGACAAATAAACCGGTTCCGAAAACCAAGAATAGGGTTTCATTTAATGCCCCTATATACTGTTCAAATTGGCGACTAGTCATGTTTATTCACCTTAATACCCTTTTCTTCTAAATACTTGATGGCTGGTTCTTTATCTTTGCCGATGATATCGATGTATAAGAATCCAATCGTTTCATCTTTTAAAGATAAGGTTTTACCAAACTGGATATTCACATCGACATCAAACTGTTTCACCATATCAGATATCGCAGTTTGTTCACTGTTTTTTTGACTGTATATGAGTTCATATAAGGCTTGATTTTGATCATAAACTGCTTGTTTAACCAGTGATTTCGTGACATCATGTTGTGGGGATGTGAAGATGTTTTTAGCCGTATTTTCTTCAACAATGACCCCTTTATCCATCACAACCACGCGGTCACATAACGCTTCAATGACTTCGATTTGATGGGAAACAAATATCACTGTAACCCCATCTTTTTGGACGCGTTTTAAAATATCTACGATTTCAAAGGCCGTTTTCATATCCAGTGCTGAAGTGGCTTCATCACATAATAAGTAAGCTGGTTCATTCGCTAACGCTCTAGCGATTGCTACCCGTTGTTGTTCACCACCAGATAATGACACTGGAAATTTATCCCATTTATCCGATAACGACACATAGTCTAATAAATCACGGATTCGCTTATCTTTGTCTTTAGGATATTGGTTAATATCCAAAGCTAATTTGATATTCTGATAAACCGTCATCGATTGAATTAAATTAAAATGTTGAAATATCATACCCATTTGTTGTCGCATTCGGTTTAATGCCTTTTGTTTGTCATAATTAACCGATACCCCATCCACGGCTATTGAGCCTGATGTTGGGGTTAAAAGTCCATTAAATAACCTAAGTAATGTGGATTTACCCGCACCTGAATAACCAACGATGCCGAGAATCTCGCCATCTTTAACGGTTAGGTTAATGTCTTTAAGTGCAACAAAATTGTCTTTGCCATAATAGGTTTTGGCAATATGTTTAACCTCAATCATGTGAAACCTCTTTCTATAAAAAAAATCCCATCGCAACGGAAGGGATTTGTCCTATGCCATCGCTTATAGCTTTACCACCATGATTACTCTGGTTGGTAGACGTTCACTGAGCTATATCTCTCCCGTCTTCTTGATAGTTGATTTAATTGGCTAAATTGTAACACACAAAAATCTAGATTACTAGTATAAAGATTGTGAAATCGCTTTTATACTAGATGGTCACGTATTTTTTAAATAGTAGTTTGAAGCTAGCCATTGCACCATAAGTGATCCATAAACAAATGATGGCGTAACGGATGAAATCTAAGTATAAGTCTGTTAAGGATGGCGCAGTATCGGCTAAATCACTATAAGGTAAAAGTGCTTCTAAGCCCTCTTTTAACAATAATGTGACGACTAAACCGATTAAGAATTTAGACACATGTACCCAAGTAGGTCCTGCTTTAGGATCTAGTTTCACGTATTTACCTTCTAAATAGTGACCAATAGCAAAGAACATAATACCTGCGGTTGCGACATATAAATTCTTATCCTGTATAAAAATCATGAATACCAAAAAGATTGGGACTGTGATTAACGTCGGATTAATCTTTAAGGTATAGATACTAGCAAGATAATTGAATAACTGATAAAGCAAGATGGATGCTAGTAGGCCAACTAAAACATCTGATGGATAGTGTTGTCCCAAATAAACTCTGGACACCAATACCAATAGCACCATGATGATAATAGCAGGTCTTACCCATTTCTTAAATGTGCCATAGCGTTCATTGAGTAATAGCCCAAGCATGGTCGCATTCTGTGCGTGACCACTTGGGAAAGAGGTCCCTAATGATGCCTCACCAATCGAGGTCACGCCAATCTCCGTATAAGGTCTTGGTCGGGTGAACTACCCACCACTTAATAGAAGTGGGGGCTTCCTATCACTAGGATAGATTCTAAACTTAAAGGCTTTGTTCATGAGGGTCACCTTGGCTTTCGATGTACTGTTTGATTACTTCAATAGGTGCACCACCTGTAGTTAACAGACAAAAACTTTGACTCCAAAAATATGACTGCCATAACTTTTTACGAGCAGATTCAAATTCTTGTTTGATTAATCGAGATGAAGATGAAGAAGACGATTCAGAAGATGATGACTCAGATGACACAGATGACTAAATAAACCATAACTGATAAGCAATCCAAAAAATGGATTGCTTATTTTTTCTGTTATGACTGAT
>CAKMJY010000009.1 GCA_927433595.1 uncultured Acholeplasmatales bacterium
CAACGGGAAGAAGTATTGTATATATTATCAAGAAAATCTAGAGGAGAACACATGAAAAAAATAGCATTAGTGCTTAGTATAGTAGTAGGGTTAGTATCGCTTGCTGGTTGCCAAATCGTATCCGATGACAAAAACTACCCAGAAACCGTGACCATCACACAAAGTGTCACAAAGGCAACCTCAAGAGACGATGAAAATGCGTCTAAACAAACGGTTACTGAAGTCATTCCAACCAATCCCAAAAATGTTGCGATATTTGATTTTGGTGTCTTAGATATCATCGATCATATCGGTTTAGAAACGCTCGGTATTGAAAATCTAGCGATCGTTAAATCGAATGTACCAGCTTATTTATCCAGTTATAATAATGATGACGTCACCAACGCTGGCACATTATTTGAACCAAACTTTGATAACCTAGATTTATTTAGTCCGGATTTAGTCATCATTTCAAGTAGAAGTGCATGGGCATATGATTCAATTAAAAGTGAATTAGGTGGCGTTGCCGTATTAAGCGTCACTATGGATAACGCCAATTACATTGAATCGTTTAAAACAAATATGACAAATCTCCAACTCATTTTTGGCGATTTAGATATATTTGATGACATGGTTTTAACCGTTGAAACAGAGATTGCATCGGTGAAAACAGCGGCAACCACAAGTGGGTTATCGACCCTCATTTTAATGACCAATGGCGACGACATCTCAGGTTATGGCATTGGCTCTAGATTCGGCATCATCCATAATGAATTGGGTTTTGTTGCAGCAGATGAAAACTTTGGTAATGGCGATGCCAATACACATGGGGATACCGTTTCATTTGAATACGTTCAAACCTTAAATCCTGAAGTGATTTTTGTCGTTGACCGTTCAGCCGCTATTGGCGGTGAACCATCTATTGGTGTATTAGATAATGCGCTTGTGGATGCAACCGATGCCGCGAAAAATAACCGCATCATTGCACTTGATTCAATCGCTTGGTATATCGTTTCCGGTGGGTACCAATCAACCTTAACGATGATCGAAGATGTCAGTGTAATATTTAGTTAGTTTATCTCGTTGACAAAACAGTCAATAATTGTTACAATAAATTGTATTTTAGGAGGTTTTCACATGAATTTTGCCGATTACATCGTTTTAGTGCTTGGCTTATTACTAATTGTTGCTGTCGCACTACAAACATCATCCGATAATGTAGCAGATGCCTTCAGCGGCGAAAAATCAGACCTATTTAAAAACTCAAAAGCGAGAGGCTTAGAACTGTTCTTAATGCGATTTACAGCAGTTATATCCTTACTTTTTGTAGGTATGGTTGTCGTATCAATTTTGACTCACTAATCGAATTTTAGTAAAAGTGTCACTATCACTAGTGGCACTTTTTTCCTTTTACATGCATCAATTGACTAAATATAGTTTAATTGATACAATAAGAGTAGATTTACGCGATTTGAGGGGGTTTACTATGGGTCTTAACAAAGCAGAAAAAGCTCAAAAAAATGAAGAAAAGCAAATCAAGAAATTGGCTAAAAAGGCTAGGAAAGCGGAAGCTAAGTTAGCAAAACAAGAAAAGAAAGCTGCGATTAAAGCGCTAAAGGCAGAAAAGAAAGCCATACTAGCAGAAGAAAAAAGAGAGAAGAACCGCCAAAAATTCATGCATGACTATTTTTCAAAGAAGATGGATGGTGCGGTTGATTTTGATCATTTGATTCAAAAAGATTATGACCAAGCCTTACTTAGAGCAAAAACCGTATTAGGTCTAGATGATCAAGCCATCAATGAGTATAGCCCGATTGTCGTATCCTTACCAGAGATTTTTTATCCTGGCTCAAAACTCAAAATTAAAATGGGCAAGAAAAATGACCATTTACGCTACAATCAATCACGTGTGTCAATTCTATTATTTGGTGAAAAACAATTATACTATTACACTGCTTTAGTCGATCATATTCAAAGTGCCATATCAGATGACTATACGGTTGAAATTCCATATCAAGCGATTGTATCGGTTGAAACCAAATCAGTGCGTCTGTTTGACACAAAGTCATATCACCATTTTATCGATTATCAATTGTTCTTGGTGAATGACCACGGTATTACCATTAGATTTAAAGATATCGTTAAGGCTGAGAGAGACCTTCAAAAGGGTGTAAGCATCCCTGAGGCAACACAACAAGTCTTAAACGGTCTCTCAAGATTCTTAAGAGAAAAACGCGGATTATAAATACTATTTAAGCCCGTCAGCAACGGGCTTATACTATTTATCGATTGTTACATGAATATATTTGACAAACGATTTCAAACCATGTATAATTAATCAAGCTGGTGATAGAATGATTTATACTTTAGATAAGCTTAAAAATGAGATAGCCAATCATGGCATTGATATTGAAATTGATTATAAAGATCACTTACAACATCAAACACTAATGCTTGATTAATTATACATGGTTTGAAATCGTTTGTCAAATATATTCATGTAACAATCGATAAATAGTATAAGCCCGTTGCTGACGGGCTTAAATAGTATTTATAATCCGCGT
>CAKMJY010000010.1 GCA_927433595.1 uncultured Acholeplasmatales bacterium
ACCCAGATAGCGCAACCCCAAGACCACCGGCTTGGAATGTACCAACAACGGCCATAACAGCACCGAATAGCATTTGTGGACGCATCTGAGGAATTGTAATATAAAAGATTTCTTGTGTTCTATTTTTAATACCATCGATATAGGCTGCTTCATAAAGCGTTTGGTCGATATTCAAGTCCCCTGCTAACATCGCAAGGAACCCAACACCCATACTACTCCATAAAGAGACCACAATCATGCCTTTAAACCATATGCGGATAAAGCCGTAATCGTAATCGCGAAGAATACCCCAACACCTGTGATTAATAAGCTATTAATTAAGTATCTTGAAAATGGTACGCCGGATGCCGATGAAATACGTGCTAGTTCCGTAAAGTTATTTAGAGTCGCATTTCTAACAAAGAATCTTGGTGGATATGCGAACAGTTCACTAATTGGTTTAAAGGCATGATTGATGATGAATAATATAGGCAGTAACATCATAATGGCCATTGGGATTAAGATTAGATAAAATCCGATTTGGCTTCTATGAAAGCTCGTTGGATTGATTCTTGTGCCTTGGAAACTTGCCATAAATTAATCCCTCTCTCCTAGAATTTTTTGTGTCACTTTCGATAACGAATAGACAATTAACAATAGTGCAACGCTCACTGCCGAAGCATAGCCCATGGCATATCTGATGAACCCGAAGTCTTCAATATGGTTGACAATTAATTGCCCAGCATATTGAGGTGTTGGGTTAGACCCAGATAGCGCAACCCCAATACCACCGGCTTGGAATGTACCAACAACGGCCATAACCGCACCGAATAGCATTTGCGGACGCATTTGCGGGATCGTAATATAAAAGATTTCTTGTGTTCTATTCTTAATACCATCGATATAGGCTGCTTCATAAAGGGTTTGGTCAATATTCAAGACCCCCGCTAACATCGCAAGGAACCCAACACCCATACTACTCCATAAAGAGACCACAATCATGATCGTCATTAAATAGTCAGGTGATTGTAAGAACTGAATTGGTTCTAATATAACGCCCCAGTTCATCAACCAGCTATTTAAATACCCATTGGCATCACCAGAGAATATAATACGCCACATTGAAGCAAGCGCTACCCCCATGGTTAGAGATGGTGAATAAAGAATAATGGCTAAAACCGTTCTAGGTTTAGATGGAATTTGTGCTAACATCCAAGCCAGTAAAAATGATAATAAGTAACCAACTGGACCAACGATCAATGCAAATCGAATGGTATTAGGTAATACATTTTGCATGAATACGGTGTCCATGGTGATTAATTCAATATAGTTTGTGACTGCAATATAGTTTGGTGTTTGAATGGCGTTAAAGTACGTTAAGGATAACCCCATTGCAATGATCACCGGTACAATGATGAATACTGCAAATAATGTCCAATACGGTACGATAAACCATGCTGGATGATTCATTCTTTTAAGCATTATCTACCTCCGTTAACCATAGGTCAATGTTATAAATCGATGGGACTGTATAATTCTTGATGACGACGCCGTTTTCGACGTAGCCAAATTCAGCCATCTTATACAAGATTTCGCGATTTGAAATACGAACCGCATCATCTAGCGCTAATCTTGCGTTTAAACCGTTATAAACAATCTTACTCCAAGCATTGGAGATTTCACGTTCAACCATATAAGTACCAGGTATACGAGATGCTTCAATACCGTAAGTCCATTGTTCTAAGACCACTTGTTTGAATTGTTCAGGCATACTAGATTCCATAAAGGCATTGACGTTAGCAGAGTTCCAGAAGTATTGTTTACCATACGTGGTTTGCAAATTAAAGGCAAATTCTGATTGAACCTCTGTTGACATCCACCAAGATAAGAAATCCCATGACTCTTCTTTATATTTGGTTGACGATAAGATCATCGATGCTTGTGCACCAACCGGTGAATATCTAACGATTTCATCTGTGAATTCATCATAAACACCTGGGTGTAAATCCATACCCCATAACCCATCTAACTCAGATGCAGCTGTGGTTAATAAAATGTATGTGGATAAATCCGATACCCCTATCGGCAATGTGCCATATCTAAATTGATTATAGAAGCTAGCAACACGTTGTGGTAAGTTATAAAGGGTAAATAAATCACTCATCAATTCGATACCTTCAAGCGTTTCATCGCTATTAATAGCGGTTGACATACCATTTGGCGCATATAAATCGCCACCGAATTGGTAAATGAATGGTAGGGTTGCCACAAATGGTTTTAACCCTTCATATTGTGCAAGTGGTACGAAATAGTTCATACCATAACTTTGTAATAACGGTAAAATCTCAATAATCTCATCCCATGTTTGTGGGATATCTGTGACACCAATTGAGTTAAGAATATCTTCTCTGTAATAAGTCACCCAGAAGTTTTGTGTTTCTGGTAAGCCATAAACCCCTTGTTCAAAGACATAAGGAATCATCGCGCCTTTAGAGAAGTTTGTGACTAAGTCTTCATAACCTTCAAACTGTCTTAAGTCTAGTGATGCTTGTCTGATAGCGAAATCATAAGGAATCCAGTGATCGACACCAATTGCTAAATCTGGTGCATCACCTGCAATATTCGCAAGGATCAGTTTATTTTGGTCAGGCATTTGTGATAATGTGATTTTCATATCGCCTTGATAAGATCTATCAATCATCATTTGCATGATTTCGATATATTGTCTTGGATGGTTTACCCAAACAACCAGTTCATTAGAACCTCTATTTGATGCAGAATATGGGTTATTCACAAATGATAATACCAAGCGTTTTAACCCTTCCCAGCTACTAACAAACACGTTAGCGTATGGTTTGGACAATGTTGTGTCACCATGAACGATGGTTCTTTCTAATTCTAAGTTTTGACGCATCAAGCGTTGCATCAAGTCACCAAGCATTTGGTTAACGGACGAATCACCATCAGAGAATTGAACCATTCTACCCGGTAATTTGTTAACGTTATTTGCGATGCTAGTTAGTCTATCTGCTGCCACTTTCAGGTTTAGTATTTCAGATGGAGCATCATTATTGGATAATGACAATAATGTTTGATACAGTTGTCTAAGTTCAAATGACCAACGGTCAATGTCGCCTTGTGCCTCTGGGAAATAAGTTTCAATGTCCCAGTCACGGTAACGGTCTGTACCACCTGATGTATATTTTTTAATTCTAAGTGATAAGTCTTGAATATTACTCATAATGAGTTTAATGGTTTCAATCGTATTTCGGTATGGATATAAGACTGCTTCCATTGTGATGGTGTTTGTACCCGCTTCTAAATAAATCTTAACATTATCACCAGATTCATTCACTAATGTACGATTAACGAATGATGTGGTATACGGGAATGCATAAGCTTCTAATAAATCGAATGGCACTTCGCCATTAATATATATTTTTCTGAATACAGGCATGTCTTTGATCAAATATTGTCTGTATCTAAATGACACGTTGTAATAGCCACTTTCTTCAACTTCAATCTCATAAGTGATAGATTGACCACCATTTTGCCAAGAATCACCGAAAATGGTATTCATTTCCAAAAATTGTGTATTGTAGTAAAGACTTGATGGGTCTCTTTCCGCTCTTAAGCGAATCGACGCATCACTTCTTTCGTATAAGTGTTTAGCAGATATTTCGATGTTAGATTTAACCACATCACTATTACCGTGTTGAGCCAAATAAGCGTCATACGTTAAGATTGGTTCATCTTTCACGAAATACACTTGTCCAACTAAGTATGAACCACTTACGTGATTCAAGGTGATTTCGTCATTGCTTTCTAAGTAAAATGCGAAATTACCAGGATGCATGCCCTTTAAATCTTTAATCACTTGATTTTTCCAAGTCATGACTTTGCTTGAAGATGGTTGAATTTCATTTTCATAACGGTCTTTCGCAAATTCAGTTGAGTCGAACACCCAAGTGCTATCTAAAATCAGTGTTCTAGTTTCATAAAATGGATAATCACCATTTACTTTGATGCCAATTTGTGTGGTTTGGACAGATGTAGTAACATCCATATAATCGATGGCTAAATAATATAAGCCACTTTCAATCGTGCCCACATTAAACGTTAATGTGTCACCGTGTGAATCAAACAAACCCACGGTATCAGATGCTTCAGGTTTTGAATCACGATACGCTTGAATTTGTGTTTGATATGTGTCTAAACTTGAATCAATTAGACTACCTACCATATCTAATGGAAAAAATGTCTTTTCAACATCTGTTTTTTGATAGTTCTTCTCCTCATAGGATTGCAAGACATTTGAGTATGTGTCTTCCGTTACACTAGATGGTGCAGATACCTCGTACGCATGTGAGAGCACACGCGCGTCAAAAAAAACATTTTTAGAACTGACTCGGAAGAATGATGCGACCACATAAATAACCAGTACGAGTGACAGTACCGATAGTATGGTTTTCTTTGCCCCAAACGCGACAAAAAATGCTTTTATATCCTTCCAAAGCTTTGATAAAAAACGAATCACTTTCGTGTTCTTCAGGCGTTTTCTCATAAATTACCTCCAATAGATATGATATCAAGAGGGCGTTATGCCCTCTTGACAGTCATTTAATATCTTATTCTGCGCCTAATGCGGCGATTTCTTGTTGTACTAATTCATTTGCTTTAAGGTTCCATTGTTCAGCAAATGTAGGTACTGCAGTTGGACCTGCAGTTTGTAACTCAGTCCATCTGTATGGATTTTCAGGATCTGAAACCCATGCCCAGAAAGTCTTATAGCCTGCTAACCATTTGTCAAGGTCAGGTCTAGCATTTGAAATACGGTCTAATGTATAATCAATACCTTCGATACCGTCTACTAGTGCATCTACTCTGTCCCAAACGCCTGGATAATCAGCCATTGGGAATCTGTCAAGATAGACAGGTGTTTCGCCAGCTAATTCAGCTGCTGCTTTGTCTTCTTCATATAAATCCAATCTTGCATTCCAACCATCTTGACCAAATGTCATCCATTTAGCTAGTAGGAATGCTTCTTCAGGATATTTAGTTTGAGCAGAAACAGCTTGATAGTCTAAGATGGTAGGTGGGAATAAGCCTTCTGATCCAGATGGATATGGCCAGAATCCCATGTTTATACCATTGTCTTTTGCTTCTTGTAATACCCAGAATTGCCATGAACCTTCGATATCCATCGCTGCATAACCAGTTTGGATAACGTAAGTTTGTAATGCTGGTGTATCTGCCCAGTCTTCTTCAGGATATCTAGAAGTAACACCTAGGTTATTTTCATAGTTATCGATTTCAACTTTAGCTTGCATTGCGGCAATCCACTCAGCATCTGTGTAGTTGAATTTTGTACCATCCCAGGTGTCATAACCATAAGATGTGTTGTTCATCATTGGCCATACTTGTTGGAAGTCTGGTGAACCATACCATGTGTCAAAACCGATGACTAAGTTTTCAGTATTAACAATGTCATAGTTTGTAATTGCTTTTGCAATTTCAACAAATTCTGAATGTGTCCAGTCTTTAACAGGATAACCATTTTCATCTAAACGGAATTTACCCGCTTGTGATGTTAACCCAGAGTTTTCGAAAATATCTAAGTTAATGAAAATCCCTTTTAAGAATTGGAACGAAGGTACCGCATAACGGTGACCATTATAAACGGCTGTTGTTGCGATATCGTCATAAATCATTTGTGCGTCTGCATCTTCATCCCACATATCTGCTAAGTCAAGTGTTAAACCGTTTAGTACGATTGTTGGCACGTTGTCTGTTGCGAATACGTCAGGTAGTAGACCAGCTTGCGCTGCATTGACCAAGTTGCCAGTAAACTCAGCACCTGATCCTGTGATATCTTGACGCAATGTTACACGGATATTTGGATATTTTTCCATGAACTTGTCAAGCATGCGTTGATTGAATTCAGGGTTGCCCCAGTCCGCATATGTTAATTCGATGTATTTAGTTGTTGTACCACCGTTGCCACCGCATGCTGCAAGTGTTAGTGCTACAAAACCAACCATCATTAATGTTAATAATTTTTTCATTGATTATCTCCTAAGCAAATACTTGATAAAGTAAGATTTCAGAAATTGTAAATACGCCAGCTTCGCTTACAAAACCTTCGCCAAGACCACCAAAGTCAAATTCAAATTTAACTTGATCAGTAATGTCATTTGCGACAACAAAGTCAACATATACTACTTTTTCTTCATTTGCAGTTACTGCTACATCTTCTTTAGTGCCTTCTAGAATAGATTGGTAACCCCATGCAGGGACAACCATGTTAATTCTTAGGTCTCTAGTTACAGATGAAGTAACCACTACTTTAAGTCTGTATGAACCGGCTACTAAACCATTTAACATTTGGTAAACGTGTGGTTGATAAGCAGCTGCTAATGCAGTTACTGTAACGACTGCTTCGCCTTCAACTCTAGTCATAGAACCTTCGCCACCGCCTGCATTGTCATAAACCCAACCAACAACTTGGTTACCTTGGCCATTTTTAATGATTTCAGGTGCTTCAGCAACTTTTTCTTTTAATGAAAGGTTATCTAATGTAACAACACCTGCTGCATAAGCTGGTGTAGTACCAAGCTCAAAGCTTAATACTAAGCCTGCATGGTCAGCTTCTGTGACTGTGAATTCAAATGTTTGTGACACAACTGCTGTTGTGATTGGTGATGCTAATTGTTCAAAGTATGATAAGTAAGAACCTGGCACGAAAATCTTCACGTTCATGTCTCTTGCAACAGTTGCACTGACATCAAACTTAAGTTCGTATGTTTTGCCATTTTCTAAAGCGATACCGTCTTGGTTAAATTGAATTGTCCAAGCTGCACCTTCACTACCTGGTGAAACGATGTCTAGGATATGCGCATTGTTTTCTGTGTAAGTCACTTCTGCTGCAGTACCCCAGTCTTGGCTCCATAAGTAGAAACCTTGATTATCAAAATTAGTATTTACTAATAATTCATCTAATAATGCTTCTTGAAGTTTAATATTGTCAAATGATACCACGGATGCTGCAAATGCAGGTGTAGCACCTAAGTCAAATTCAAACTTAGTGTTTTCTGCAGTTTTTTGAGCTGTAAATACCACTTCAATTGTTTGCCATTCAGTTGTGACATCGATAGCAGCTAATTTAGTGAATTCATAATAACCTAGACCTTCATTTGTAATAACAAAGTCAATGTCTCTTGCAACAGTAGATTTAACATCAAATGATGCTTTATATGTTACGCCTTCTTCTAATAATGGTAGTAATTGTACAAATTGAATTGTCCACGCTGCACCACCAGAACCTGAAGCTGTAATATCCATTTCATAAGTGCCTTCTGTTGTGTTGATTGCACCTGTAAATGCTGCAGGTGTATCCCAATCTTGACCCCAAGTTGTCCATTCTGCTGGATCACCTAAAGCCGCTTCGAAGTCACCATTGACAATTAAGTTAGTTTCAGAGAATTGCATACCAACGACAGCAAGTGTTACCACGAATTCTTCGCTATTGCCAGCTGCATCTTCAACTGTATACGTTAATGTGTAAACTGCTTCAGCAGACGTGTCCACTGCAGTAACGACTGCTTGAGAACCATCTTTGATTTCAACTGTAATTTGGTCAGTAACATCACCATCAACAATGTCAAATGCTGTTACGCCAGCCATTGGATCGAATGTGCTATTTAATAATACGGTCTTATCAGCAGTTAAACCTGTGAATGTAGGTGCTGTTGTATCTGGGTCAGCAGTTGCTTCTTCGATTGTGATGTCATCAAACCAAAGTGTTGCATCTACTTTTTGTCCACCGAATGTACCTAATTCGAATAAGATACCACCACGTGTATTTTCTTCAGGTTGGTTCATTGTAAATTTGTACGAATAAGTTGCCCATTCAGTCGTGATGACTTTAGAAATTGCTAAACCAGGTTTGAAATCTGTAAACCAAGGTGCTGATGTTAATAATTCACCAACTTGTAGGTTTATTTCTTTTTCAACTGAAGACTTAGCTTTGAATGTGATTTCATAAGTCTTACCATTTTCGAATGGTACGTTCATTTGGCCAAATCTTGGTGTATAAACGTTTGAACCAGCGACAACGTCTACTTTTAATGCGCCATCTTCAGCAGTAATTTCCATTGCTGCGCCATCGGCTACATAGTTAACAGCTGGATCTGTCCAACCGCCTGTACCTGCTGAGAAGTCAGGGTTAATTAACATTTGTCCTTCAACTTGTTCAGGATTTAATACGGTTAAATAACGCCATTTTTCAGCGACAAATTCGCCTACAGTTACCACATATTTAATGGCTACTGCACCGACTGCTTGTGTATCTAACATGTGAGTGCTTGATACTGTAGCTGTTGTAACATAAGTGATTTGATCTGTGTAATCTACACCGTCATCCCCTGTAGCTGTTACGCCAGCTAATACATTAAACTCTGAGTTATAAGCGATGTCCATCTTGTCGCTTGTACCGGCGAATGTAATACGTGATAATTTGGCTTCTTCTTGACAACCAGCAAGTATTAATACGCCTAAAACAGATAATGCTAAAATCATAAATACTTTTTTCATTTGGCTTCCTCCCTATTTATAAATACATTTATTTCTAAAACGTTGCCTAAGCGAACGTCCGATGCCCATAATCCAATGTTACTGCCTTTAATCCAGTGAGACCCTTCATGGTTAATCACTTCAATGTCTGTGATCACTGCTTTATCATCATATGTATTTAAGCCAAGTGGATTCACATAAGTGATTTTTTGGCCATACAGTTTAAATGACGCTTTACCATCTTTGAAATACTTCTTGTGCAGTTTAGGTCTAAATGTTAAGCTTAAACCATTGTCAGTCATTTCAAATGGTTTTTTACCAATGAACATTTCTTTATACATCGATAACATTTCTGCAGTCGATCCAGATAATCTAGATACGAACCCTTGACCATGTTTACTTGGGTCTGGGTTGGTCGATGTTGCTAAGAAACTGGAGTTTTCAAGTGGCGATCTGCCATACACTTCAGGATCCATAAAGCATACCAAGTTTGTATCTAGTTCTTCATAGAATTCATCATATAAACCAGCTTTAATCAAACCTAATAAATATTTATATGTCATATGTAAGAAGTTTGATTCACGTTCTAACCAACCTTTGGTAAATGCTCTAATACGGCCAATCTCATTCGAGAAAGCATCTAGCGATACAGAAGTTTGATAGAACTTTTGTTTTTTATCGTAGAGTTCACTTGCTTTAATCGCCTGATAAAGTTTCTTTGCATACACTTTGTCATTGGTTTGTTTTAAAAATCTTGCTGGTGCTTCTAGGAATGCTGGGATTTTTACCATCTTGAATGCATTGATATGCACAAGTGGTAACCCGTAATGACCGATCACAGGTTCATTGTTTGATAAGATTTGTTCAAATTCAGTCGCTTCAAAGGTTAGATAAGTTGGCACAATATCGTCTAAGTTAATCGCCTTTTCACTAGCTTTCTCTAAATCATGTTCAATCTTTTCTAGTAGTTTTAAAACGGATTTTGAAGAAACTTTCGATAGAGTAACAGGGCTTAGTAATGCTTTTCTATAAGCTTCAAGTGCAGTTACTCTTTGGTCCCAAAGCTTATGCCCATCCCCAGTTAGTTTTTCATAGGCTGCCATTAAATCTAATAATGGTGTTAAGACTTCTATGTTGTGATCTTCTGCTTTAGCAAAAGCATCAACTAAGAAATGGTTTAGTTTCTTTAGCTCAAACATTTCTGATACACCAGAACCAAATAGACCTGGTAAACCGTTCATGGCATCATTCCAACCTGGTTTATTCGCTTCATAAGACAAGCCAATACCAGCAGGGTCTAATAGACCATATTTATTTAATACAAGTGTGACTAATTTAGACGCGAGTTCTACTTCAATTGGTTTGTTATCTAACAAGAGGAAACTGTGGTCACCTTTAAAGTGATCAAGTGCACCATATTGTCTGACTTTACCATCTTTGGTTAAGACATATTTTTCATGTCTTGGTCTAACGTATGTATGACTGTCGAAGAATTGATAACGTTTATCTTCAAACAACAGCTTTTCTTGATGTTCAGGGTAAATATCTAAGTAACCTTCTAATAAATCATACAAGTAGGTAAAGTGGTCATTCCAATACCCTTCACCGAATGAGGCTTTGATGATTGGTTTTGAATCCTTTAAGATGACAAACATCATCGATTCAGCTTGTTGTTTATCATACCCATGGTCAATCAGTGCTTTATAGACTTGACCAGGTGTGAATGTTTGTTTTAGTAATGCTTGAGTGCCTTCATACGCCATTTGACCGACATACTTAAATTGTAATCCTTCAATCGATAGAGGATTATATCCATCTGCACCAATTAAGGATGCAAAGTGCCATAGGTTATGGTCTTTGACGAATGGATGGAACCAAGTATCATTTCTTCTATTTTGAAGGACATCTCTAAAGTTACCATTACCTTGTGAGTAAAATTCTGGTGCAATCGAGAAGAAGTTATAATCTCGTTCTAGGTCACCATGTTTTCTAGAGAATAGATGGTAACTCACTTGTTGTCCTTTGGTTTCGAAGTTAAATGGTTCACCACCTCTTAATAGATTATCTAGGTAACATTGTTTTAAGTAAGCATCAAATAGTGGTAATGCAGTTTCTGTTTCAATGTTGCTCGTTAAATCGTCGTGTAATTGTTTGTTTTCAATTTCTTTATGGTTTATATAATTTTGGTTTGTCTTACCAACAAACGCTTTTAAGATTTCTAAGTCAGATGTATAACCAATCAGTGCTGAAAATGTGAATGTCTTCTCTAGTTTTGTTTCATATAGTGAGAAGGCACATGGCACTTGGTTAACAGTCACTTGTGGTTTATGTGATAATTGCTTACTGCTTTGATACATAAAACCATATGGTTTGGCAAAAGATGTATCTTGTTCAAACACCATTTTTGTATCGGCGATGATGACTGGTTTCGCATCATCTGAGATTGGCAGGTAATAATTACCATCTGTCACTTCACTGACTTCTGCTGAGTCGCCAGTGGATGCTCTTAGTTTATAAAAAGCATACCCTTTTCCGAAATCAACGTCCATCCAACTTTGTAATAAGTTTGAGATGGCTTTGAATCCGCCGTAATCAATACCAGAAGGTAAGATTTGGGTTAATCCATCTAGGACTTCAATGTCTTTTTGATCAAAACCAACGTTTTCAACGATGACTTTTCTAACCAATGCACCAAGTGGTTCATTTGGTAATGTAAAATACTTCACGGTTACTTTGATGCCAACCGTTTCGTTTGTCTCACAAATTGACACTGCTTCACGGTCAACCATGAGTTTTTGATTTAGGTTTTCTTCTTTGAAAAACTCATACGTTACGCCATTGACTTTAATGAATGTTCTAAATCCAATGGTCTTGGTGTACATGTAAGCGGCATTCGCTGGGAAGAATTCTAAGATTGCACCATTTTTGTCTTGTCTGCCAAATGAGGAGATCAATTGACCTCTGTTCACATAGAAACTCCACATTGGTATCCCGTCTTTACCAGCAATACCTGGTAAGAAACTAGAAAATGGCTTATGTTTTTGATAATTTGTCTGTATAAATGTTTGTTGCTGGTTTTGTTTCATTCTAATCCTCCGGAAATCGGTTTCTTCATTATTCAAAATTAGGAGCACTATGTGCTACCTATTTTGTTAAAACGCTTACATATCTAAGGAAATCGGTTTCTTTAATTCCCTATTACTATCATAGCATATTATGTAATCGTTTACAAGTATTTTTATTTCATTTTGTGGTGTCTCTTTTTACTAAAGTAACTGGCATCAAAGTTAATGCCTCTACTTTTTCGCTTTTATGGTTTATTAAGGTTAACAAGGACCTTGCTGCCTTATGCGCAATAGCTTCTCTATCTTGTCTAATTGTGGTTAGACTTGGTGTAAAGTGTCTTGCAAATGCGATGTCATCAAAACCAATGATTTGAATGTCTTCAGGAATCCTGATTTTTTGTTCTTGAAGTGCTTTTAATACCCCTAAGGCAATGTCATCTGATCCGACTAGTAATGCTTCAGGCAGGGTTTTAGTTTGTTCAAGTAACTTATATACGGCATTATAACCAGATGTAAAACCAAATGACTCCGCTTCAACAATGAATGCGTCATTTATATCTTTATGGTGTGTTCTAAAGTATGATTTATAGGCTTGAAAACGTTCAACGAAGGCTTTAGAGGACTGTGGTCCTGTAATCATGCCCACGCTTTTGACTTGTTGTTCATTAAACAAATAATCCAGGCTAATGTTAATCCCTAACACGTTATCTGAAATGATAGAGTGGATACCCGGAATGATGATATCGGTTGAAACGACTGGAATGTTCATGCTCGCAAGCTCATAAATACCTTGGTCGTCATAATCGCCAACCACAATATAAACACCATCGACTTTTTTATTCATGCACCATTCATAGTAGCTCATTTTATTCTTGCCTAATCTTGAGACAATAAACGATAACTCGTACCCTTCTTTTTCAACATAATTTTTAAAATGTTGTAAGATGCTGGAAAAAAATGAGTGTTCTAGTCCGATATGTAATTCTTCAGAGAATACGACACCAATCGTATAACTTCTTTTAGACTTTAACATTCTGGCGGATGTGACTGGCACATAGCCTACTTCTTTAATGTATTTTAAGACACGTTCTCTCGTGTCTGAAGATACATTCCCGGTTTGATTTAATACTTTAGAGATGGTACCAGGTGATAACCCTAAATCTGCAGCAATTGTGTAAATCGTGCGTTTCATGTTTATTCACTTCTTTCGTATACTCTCACATATTTAAATAACATCGATACTGGAAATATTGAATCGTCAATCGTACTGCCCCACCAACCACCTAATGCAATATTTAAGATGAGGTAAAATGGTTGGTCAAATGGCCAGCCACCTTCATCGGTCATGCGGTGTTCATCCCCTTTATGGAATGTCACGTAATGCCTTTTATCGGTGAAGAATGAAAACTGTTCTTCGTCCCATTCAAAGGCATATTCATGAAAACCGGTTGCTAAGCTTTGGTCTTCAATGACTTTGGTGGGTTGTTGATGATTGTGGTGATTATAAGACTTTGAATGTAGTGAGAAATGGACTACACCTGGGTTATGACCAACGTGTTCCATTAAATCTATTTCACCACATAGCGGCCATGAGACACCTTTTTGAAATGAGTTAGGCAATAACCAGATTGCTGGCCATGTGCCTTTACCAAGTGGTAACTGCGCCATCACTTCAACGCGGCCATATTGAATGCTTTTTTTACCATAGGTCGTTAGTTTCGCACTTGTATACTGTCTATTTTCATACGCTTCTTTTTTTGCGACAATATGCAACAAGCCATCTTTGACAAAGGCATTATCGAGTTTATCTGTATAATACTGATCTTCACCATTACCAAATCCATGTCCACCTGTTTCAAACTGCCAGATTGACTCATTTGGTTTGCCGTCTTTGTCAAACTCATCCGACCAAAGTAATTTATATGATGCCATGATTTTCTCCTGTTAAACGAATCACTGCAGCTTTTTGTTTATCTGTTAAAACATGAAAAGGCGAGTTATCGTCTGATGTATTTTCTTCTTCAATGATCAAGAGTTTACACGTTTTAGATAGAACATGTGAGTGATAAACCCCTTTTTTCATGTTGTAGACTTTGTTTTTTTCTAAATGTATTGGTTTGACTTCATCTTGATCTAAGTAAAATAGCGTTGCCGCACCTTCAAGTAAGACGAATGCTTCATCTGTCTCTAAATGGGCTTGGAATTTTGTGATTTTCTCTTTATCCAATTCATCAATATAATTTAGAATCGCAATACGCCAAGATTGAAATGAAAACAACTTTTGATAGCCAATCTCGTTATATTGGTAAACCTCATAATGTGTCATCTAGCATCACCTCAACATTACCACTAAGCGTATCAAAGGTACGTTTCTCTGTTAAAACACCGTTTTCTTTGATCCACTTAATGGCGTATTTGCCATAAGCTAATTTCTTTGGATTAAGATATGTAATGACACGTTTCTTACCGAATAAATAGGTCTCGATTGAAGCTACGCCATTCATAAAATCTGCTTGATCCAATTTAGGCTCAAACGTGACTTTACCAATGTGCATTTGAATGCCAAACACTTCTTGTCTGAGTGCCTTTAATAACCATGATGCAGAACCCGTTAGATAAGCATATTTACCAACACCACGTGGTGTGAAGTATTCAGGAATGCCTGCTAGTACATGGGAGTCTTCTTTCATGGCACGGTTGATAATCGCAAATAGCGTATCTCTACCTTTTTGAACTAACCCATATTGATATAAACCATACCCGTACATGATGGCCATATGTGAGAATACGGCACCATTTTCTTTATGGCCATAGGCAAAACCAAAGGCTCTACCCATATTGAGTTTGACTTCGTTATAATCCGTATTGAGTTTATACCCGCCGATTGACTTGTCGAATAATGCTTTTTTCGTTTCGATTGCAATGCGATTCGCTTGTTTTTTAGAAACGGTTTGACTTAGTAATGCCATGGCTTGGCCAGTTAATGCTAATGAATCTTGGTCTAAGAATGCACCATCATTGTCAATATAACTTTGGACCGCACCAGATGCATGCATGCCATGTTTTTTTAAATGGTCAATCATGTGTTGATATTTCTTGTTCAATGCTTGAATGATTGCTTTAGATTGATAGGTTCTAACTGGTTCATTAAACGTACTCACGCGATCAAAATAAGCATCCAATGACACCGTCTTTTGGTTAAGGTTTAATGTCAAATCGCCAAGCGCTTCAAACAGTTCAATGTTATCTTGTTTGCTTTCAGCTAAAATATCGGCCATCAATTTTAAGTTATTGGCATAAAAATGCGTAAAGGCTAATGTTTCACCTAAGTCATGTGCCATATCTAAGCCATCATTCCAATCGGCATCTTCTAACTTGATAAACCCGTTTTTACCTGTGTTTAATACGGCAACGACGTTTTCTAATAATAAGTGTTCGTAAATGGTACCTAAATACTGTTTGCCATCGATACTTACACGGTTATCTTTCGCAATCACTTTCTTGACGCGTTTGGTATAGTGGGTGAACTGATCGTCAAAGTATGGCATTTTCTCAAATAGAAAATCAATGTCACCAGTCTCATGGATATACATTAAAGTGGTTAATAGTGGCCATGCACCATGGTCACTCCAAACACGTACGATGTTATTTCTATCTGCTTTAAATTCACCAAGTTGTTTGCCGATGATGGTCGCATTTGTCCCATCCACTCTAATACCAGCAAAGTTATTAATGAGTGTTTCTTTTACGGTATCATCTTGATACATGATGAGTGCAAGTAAGTCTTGCCATAAATCACGCCAGCCTTTACCACCTTTACCGTAGTCATGGTGAGGCATATATGAGTTCCCAAAGAAACGTCTTAATATGGGTTGAAGTTGGACAAAGCCAAGATAATTTGAAATGGCCTCATTTTCAATCTTGAAGCCAATCTTATGAACTTCATTTGCCCAGTATGCTTTAGAAACGCTTAGCGCTTCATTGAATGCTTTTGGGTTTAATAACGATTGAAAAGACAGTAAAGTTGCTTCATCATTTGCTGCACCAAGTCCAATATATAAAGTCACACTGTCATTAGGTTGGATGGTTAAGGTATCAAATTCAATCCCACCCATGGTTTCATAACCATCGATTTGATCACCCACTCTATATGTTTTCGTCGGTTTCGGATATAACAGTGTCCCCTCACCGACAAAATCATCTAAGATTGGTCTATAAGCTTTAACATTTAAATCATTGGATGCGGCGAAAAAGCCATAATAGGTGTCATTTGGTTTGTGGCCACGTTCGTCAAACGATAAGGTTGGATTTAATATAATCGCACCAGTTTTGACAAAAACGCGATTAAGCAGGGATGTCACATGACGGTGATCTCTTAAATTATCCGCACTTCTACCATAGAGTGGTGTCGCGGTTAATACCTTTAGTTTTTGTGCCTTATCAGATACGTTTGTATATTTGATTTCATGTAATTCTATGGTCGTTTGATTTGGATTGAATGAAGTGGTTTGGATGTGGCATTTGTTATTTTTACGAGTAACCACTTGATAGAGTAAACCTACTTCTAAGTCTAGTTTATCCTGATGTTGATTGTAGCCGTGACCATTTAAATGATATAGCTTGCCATCAACGTAAAAAATCACATTTCGACTGAATGTGCTATTAGATAAGTCCTTTTCTGTTAAAGGTTCTGTTATGTAATGATGGTAATCGAGTTTCACGTCACCTGATAATCTAGGTGTCACATAAGACATCAAACCCATGTCGTTATAAAGCGGAAAATAATACCCTTTATCCGACTTCAAATCTTTTTTATTTATTATACTCATGCGTTTCACCTCAAAAAATATCTATGTGGAAATCGGTTTCCTTACTTCCATTATATCGAATAAAAATGAAATGTAAAGGGTTTTATAGATTTTTTTAAAAGCGCTTTTATGAATGCAAAAAAAAAATATCATCCGCTAATCTAAGCAGATGATATTAATTTTTTTTTGTTTGTTTATTGTTTTTTCTTAAATAGGAAGAAATAACCTACCGTTAAATCAATCACTAAGAAGATTGCACTATACATATAGGCTTTCCAAACGTGTTGATCAAATTCATATAACGCATTAATCTCATCAATCGTATAGCTCCTTAAGAAGCCATTTTGAGATAACAAAACAAATAGGTCTGCTTTGGCTTGAGCATCATTCGGATTAATATCTAGTGTCGTCTCGACAAAAAGTGTATTCGCACTCAGGATAACATCACCTTCATAATTCTTGATGGTAACCTCGAAATTACCAAATGTATCTGGTACAAAATTATAGTAATAAAATGCCCGTTCTTCGATGCCATAACTGATGGAAAATTCATCATAGATTGAATCGTCTTTCGAATCATAGACTATCGTTGTATCCTTATTTATAACAATATCTGATAAGTCTAAATCATCTAATTGTTCCATGCTATGAGGTACATCAAGAACTGGCTTAACGAAAATAATGAACCCTGCATACATCTCAGTTTTGGAAGACTCAATTGTCTGAAATGCTTGAAACTCATATCTGTTATCTTCTGTTGTCACATTTAAAAACAACGGTTTATACATTTCAGATGAATACTTAACGTAATTCGTATAATCGCCTGATTCTGTCGCTTCACTCAAAATACGTTCTAGTGTGACAGATTGTCTTTCAACGATGATACCAGTTAATGACGTAATATAAACAACTGCAAGCAATACCAGTGAAATGACAATGAATAATACGCGTCTAGCCATCTTTAAATCTCCGTCGCGATGATGACCGGTATGGTAATCGGGCTACGCTTCGTTTCTTTATATAAGAATTTATTGATGTCTTCACGAACACTACCTTTAAGTTCGTTCCAATTGATGTATTTACCTTTTAAGTGTTTATCCGCTGCGTTGATGAATACTTCTTTTACTTTTTGTAAGAGTTCTTCTGATTCTTTTACATAGACAAACCCTTTGGTTACGATTTCAATGTCACCTAAAATGCGTTTTGATCTTGGGTTAATGTTTGCGATGATTAATAATACACCATCTTCACTCAACAATTCTCTATCATGAATGACGATATCATTGACATCCCCAACGGCAGAGCCATCGATTAAAATGTCGCCACTGCGGTATTTAGATTTATGTAATACGGGTTGTCCATCCTTAAAGAATAGACCATCACCGTTATCCATTAAGAATACATCTTCTTCTTGATAGCCCATGTCTTTGGCTAATTTCATTACCGCATATTGCATACGATATTCACCAATCACTGGCATGATGTATTTTGGCTTTAACATATTCATCATCATCTTGATTTCATCAGCTGATGCGTGAGATGCGGTTAATAAACGTTTATCTACGACATGGATTTTGGCATCCGTACGGTATAAAATATCCAATGTCTTCGCAGCCATTTTTTCAGTACCTGGGATTGGGGAAGCCACGACAATAACGGTATCGTTATCAGAGATATGAATTAGTCTATCTGCTTTTTTACACATGCGCTGGAGCATGTAGAATGGTTCGTGACGGTTACCTGTAACTAAGGCAACAATATCATCGCCATCATTCTTGTTTTTATCATCGATGTATCTAAGTGCGGTTAAAGATTCTTTTGGAATATTTAAATAACTCATTTCGATTGCGATATCGACAATGCGTTGTGCTCTTCGACCGATAATGGCAATCTTTTTATTATGCTTAATAGCAATATCGATGACGCGTTGAATCTTTAATAAATCTGATGAGAATAAAGAGACGACGATTCGACCTTTGGCATTTGAAATGGCCTCATTTAAGGTAAAATCTAATTCCTTAGAGATGGATCCATTCAGGACTAACCCTGACCCTAATGATTCGGTCATTAAACACAATACTTTTTTCTCACTGATTTCATTGATTTTTCTAAAATCGGTTTGATATCTTGGATCAGCACTTTGGTCAAATGTGTAATCTGATGTATAGATGATTGACCCATCTTGCGTATTGATGGCAACCCCAACCGACTCAGGAATTGAGTGGGTGGTGGTGAAAAAGTTCACTTTGACGTGATCAAATTTAATGATCGAATTTTGATTGATGACGTGCAGTTTCAATGTAGATAAATCATAGCCTTCTTCTTTTAAGTTGTCTTTGATCAATTCCATCGTAAAGTTGGTCGCGTATACAGGTACATTAATTTCTTTCAATATATGTGATAACGCACCGATATGGTCTTCATGCGCATGTGTCATGAAAAAACCTTTGATTTTTGGTAGGTGTTCTAATAACATTTTATAATCCGGAACGATTTCATCGACCCCGAATAGTTCAGATGTCGGGTACTTGATCCCTGCATCCAAGATAAATATTTGATTGTCGACATCGACACAATACATGTTTTTGCCGTTTTCCCCTAGACCACCTAGGGCGAATATTTTAATAAGACTCATTTTATGACACTCCTTTATTACTTGAATCGTAGTTAAACTTTAACTCATTATACCATGCTTTTTCACGCATAAACAAGTTAATTACACCTTATCTTCATTCTCGTTTTCTTTTTTCTGTCTGCTTTTTAAAGTAATTCACGTTTACCTATGATATCATTATTTTAGGTGATCTTATGAACTATAACTATCCAAACGGCAAAAAACCACAACAAAAATCCATTAACCGAGCAAACCTCGGGATGACGTTAGAATCCGATATCGAAGTAACCAATCAATACTACTTAGAAAAAGGAATCGCAGTCATATATAAAAAACCGACACCCGTTCAAGTGGTGTCGGTCAGTTATCCTGCAAGAAATAAAGCCAAAATCACAGAGGCGTATTATAAAACACCTTCAACCACCGATTTTAACGGTATTTACCGCGGATTTTATATTGATTTTGATGCGAAAGAAACCAAATCCAAAACATCCATTCCGCTTAAAAACATTCATGAACACCAAATCGAACACCTTAAACGCATCACAGATGCGGGTGGCATAGGGTTTTTGATTGTCTATTTTCAAGCGTATGGTGAGTACTACTACCTACCATTTGACGTCCTTTATGATCATTATCAGGATAGTTTAAAAGATGGTCGAAAATCAATTGCATACGATACCTTTAAACAAGAAGCCTTTTTGGTTAAATTTGGTTTTAACCCAAGATTAGACTATTTAAAAGTCATCGATGAATACGTTATACCTGGTTTACTAAAAGCACGCGCTTGTAGATAGTTAAGCCCGCCATTAAACATAGTGCGGCTGAACCTAACATATATGGTCCATTATAAAGAATGAATGAATAGATTAAGACATTATGATCGCCTGCATACTCTGCAAAGAACAACACGCCAGATAAACTATGCATGATGTATCTGGCAAATGAAGCCAATAACACTGCATAAACAAAACTCATGACATCGCCCGAAAGGGCTTTTTTACTAAATAAGCCCCCTAAACCAAGTGCCACAAAGGCTAAACTGTAATCAAATACAAATGAGCCCCAGAAAAATGCATACCCGTCAATTAGGTAGTTCACAATCCCAAATACAAACCCTGCCATCATCCCATAGCCCATCCCGTGACGAATGGCGACAATAATCACTGGTAGCATCGCAAGCGATACTGACCCACCAAATGGCATTTGTAAAAATGGGACCATTTTGGACAGTAGTTCAAAAACCACTGCAATCGAAACCAAGATAGCTGATTCCGTTAAACGAATTAAATCTTTTTGCATGATAGCCTCCTAGAAAAATAAAAAAATTTCTTCTGGAGCCAAAAGAAATCATAGTATGGTGACTATTCCTCCGCTGGCATAATCCAGATCAGGTAATTCGGGTCGATATAAATCCTCTCAGCCAAATGGCTCCCCGTAGTACAATCCTAGTTTATCATAAAACCCAATAAATACAAGCAAAAAGAAAACAGGTCTAGAGCCTGCTTTCGTAATCTGCTGAATAAATTTGTAGTAACTTATATTTCTGGCTACTGACTTTACGTTGATCAAATGCAAATCCTTCCACAGACTTCCATATAAATACCCATGAGAAGATTGTAAAAATTTCTTGGACCATGAAGATATTCAAATAACGATCGGATAGTAAAATAGCAATCGCCATCGCAGCTAGCCCAAAAATAACCATAAAAGTACTGATGACTTGAACCTGTTTTAACTGAATGGTTAAGTCGTTGATACGCTTGATTAGACTTCTTTCAACCATGAGTTCAATGGTTTTAAGCAAATCGGCTTCTACTTTTTGGTTTGGGAAAGTGACGTTGATTAAGAGTGGCTTATATAGAGGCACATATTTCGCATTTTCCTCTAAGTGGTTCATGATTTCTTGGCTAATGCGTTTTCTCGATAACATCGTAAATTTTTGATAGATATCTTGTTCACTGGCTAGTTCTAAGTCAATTATCGCATATTCTTCATCTTCATCGTACTCTTCATATTTGATTTGAAGGACTTCTTTGTCCGCTTCTTTAAATTTTGATAATTGCTGTTCTAATTGTTTTTCTTTTGCCTTTTCAGCTTCTTTAGGCGGGATGACTTTTTTTTCTTCCATGTGTTTTGCAGGGTTGATGTTACCCGACCTCCTATACACTATCATTCTACTAGAAAATGCCTTTAAATACAAGTAACGCGGTTATCTTTATGTTTACGTATTTTTTATTTTTAAGAAAACGATACCCTTCAAAAATAAAATCACATCCGCTATAGATGTGATCTTTGTTGTTCATGATTTATTTTGCACGTTTTCTTTTTTGACCCATACCAGCAAATCTAAGTGATAATGCGGTTGGGAAAACTTTGAGTAATAGATGTGCCAATTTTTCTTTAAATCCAGGAATGATAATGACTTTTTTCGAGTCAAGTGCCAGTCTTGCTGCTGCATCTGGATGCTTTTTATAATGCATTGGATTTGTGCCAGCATTTTTGAAGAAATCTGTCTTTAAAGGACCTGGACATAATGCCTGTATGATGACATTTGAATCTTCTTTTTTGGCTTCATATGCCACTGCTCTCGTTAAACTATTCACATATGCTTTGGTTGCATAATAGGTAGAGGCATAAGGACCAGGTACGAATCCTGCTAGTGAACTAACATTGATGATGCGACCTTTGCCATTGATTTTGAACACCTGATAAAAATGTTTTAATAATTCATGGAGTGCTTTGATATTTAAATCAATCATGTTTAATTCTTTATCGAGTGGTGATAACGAAAATGCATCGTTATGACCAAAACCTGCATTATTGATCAGAATTTCAACGTCATAAGGCGTGACAAACTCAATGAATTTATGCAAGAACACACGATTCGATAAATCACCCACATAGATTTGTACTTTAACTTTATATTTAGCCTGAATCTCTTTTTGGGCTGCTGCTAGATGTTCTAGACTTCTTGAGACTAACACCAAGTCATACCCTTGATCTGCTAATAAATTTGAAAACGATCTGCCAAGACCGGTTGCGCCACCTGTGATGATGGCATAACTCATAGAATCACGCCTTCAATTAATGTGACATGGTTTTGTTTTTCTCCGATTTTGATGGCAGCTTTTAATGTGTTTGTGGCATCTTCTAATCCTTTGTCATTTGCGTGAATATATAAAATGGTATCACCAACTTGGACGTAATCACCAATCTTCTTATTAAATACTAAACCAACGGCTGGATCGATTAAGCCATCTACTGTTTCTCTACCTGCGCCTAAATAAGCCGCAGCTAAGCCAACATCAATGGTGGTCATGGATTCGATATAACCAGCTTTTTCTGCTTTTAGTGGGATAATATGTTTCGCTTTTTCAAATTTTTCTGGATGATGGATATAAGATGTATCGCCACCTTGGGCTTCTGCCAATTCAACCAGTTTATTGAAAGCCTCGCCATTTGCAATCTTTTCTTTTAACATTACCAATGCCTCAGATTTTGAAGCAATGCCTGCATCTTCCAGTAGATAAGACCCAATTTCTAGCACGACTGTTTCTAAGTCTTTTGGTCCATTGCCTTTTAACGTTTCAATGGCTTCGATGACTTCTAAACTGTTACCCACACCAAGTCCAAGTGGTTCATCCATATTGGTTAGGATGGCTTTTACACTTCTACCGGATAATTTACCGATTTGAACCATCAAAGTAGCTAGTTTTTTCGCTTCTTCTAAATCGGACATGAATGCCCCATTACCAACCTTAACGTCTAAACAGATGGCATCTGCGCCAGATGCCAATTTCTTTGACATGATGGAGGATGCAATCAGTGGGATGGATGGCACGGTTGCTGTCACATCTCTTAACGCATACATTTTTTTATCAGCTGGGGTAATATTCTTAGATTGCCCAATTACGGATAAACCAATGCGATTGACTTGATCTTTAAATGCTTGTTCATCTAAGACAATATTATAGCCAGGAATGGCTTCTAATTTATCTAAGGTACCACCTGTATGGCCTAAACCTCTACCGCTCATTTTCGCAAACTTTGCGCCACATGCAGCGACCAATGGCCCTAACACCAATGTGACTTTATCGCCAACACCACCAGTGGAGTGTTTATCCACTTTAATGCCTTTGATGTCACTTAAATCAAATGTGTCACCGGATGTCATCATCGCTAATGCTAAGTCAGTAGACTCTTGGTCTGTCATCCCATTAAAATAGACTGCCATTAAGAAAGCACTCATTTGATAATCCGGAATATTGCCACTGGTATAGTCTTTAATGATAAAATCTATCTCAGCTTTTGACAACGCTTGGTTGTCACGTTTTTTTGTAATTAAATCTAACATTCTCATCGTATTTACACCTCGTAAAATTATTATAACATACTTTTATAAGGTTACGATTTAGATTATGTTATAATACTCAAGGGAGTGATTTAATTGAAAATATATGCAGTGAGACATGGTCAAACCGACTACAATCAAAAACGCCTGGTTCAAGGCTTTATGGACAATCCACTAAATGATGAAGGCATCAATCAAGCCATTCGTATGGGGCACTATCTTAAAAAGCGTGCTTATCCAATCAACCACATCATCACATCACCACTGATTCGAGCACTTAAAACTGCATCGATCATCAAAGATTTGGCATATCCGCAGTTACAAATAGAGTTAGCACCAAGCTTTATAGAACGTGATTTTGGCTTCTTTGAAGGAAAATCCGTTGATGAGACCATTAAAGTGATATCACAGTTTGGATTTACACATGACAACTACGAAGATAATGACGTCTTTTTAAAACGAATTGCTGAAGGCTTGACTGATTTATATCAAAAACAGCCTAACAATCACGTTTTATTAACCGCACATTCACATACCATTAAAGCATTACTCATCCTAGCAGATCCAAATACTTATCATTTTATGACGTTTTTGAACAATGCTAGCCTTTGTGTATTTGATTACGATGGCAAAACATTATCTGTAGATGAATTTAATGTCGAAGCCGAATAAACCAGTAAAATATAAACCATTTGGTTTATTTTTTTTTAACTTTTTGAAAAAAGACCATGTCTTTATATGCAAACGGCTTGGCATATGAAAAAATCATGTGATACAATACACCTAAACAATATACTTTGAGATACTAATTAACTCAAAAGAAAGCGGTGAACTAGATGAATCAAACACAAACGTCTAAACATTTAGATGTTTTATCTAAGCGCAATTTACTGATTTTTGCTTCTGCATTGGTCATTTTATTGTGTGCATCGATCGTAATCTTTGGCATACATAGCCTATGGATTGCTTTGGTTGCGACGCTATCAAGCGGTTTAGTCGAGTTCCTTTTTGCTAAAACCAGAAAAAAGAACTTAGACTTTAGCTTGATCATTACACCACTCATTTTTACCCTAACCATGCCACCAACGGTGCCATTATGGGTAGTCATGATTGGGGCTTCATTTGGGACATTCTTCGCAAAATCACTGTTTGGTGGTTTAGGGAAGAATATTTTTAACCCAGCCATGGTTGGTTATATTTTCGTAACCATATCATTCCCAAAATATTTAAATACACAGTGGCTAAACCCAGTGACCGATACCATTGGCAGCGCCACACCACTCATCCAGTTAAATGGTGGGTCATTAACCTTAACGAATATGCAATTGCTGATGGGGAATGTCCCTGGTTCACTAGGGGAAACATTTAGATTAGGCATCATCATCTTAGGATTAGTATTGATTCTACTGAAGATCGTTGACTGGCGCATTCCACTTGCACTGCTATCAACCGTATTCCTAGGCAATCTCATTGGTGGTTTCTTTAACGACACCTACTTTAGAGACCCAGTAACCTCAATGCTAGTTGGTAGCTTATTATTCGGTGCCTTCTTCGTTGCTTCTGACCCAGTCACAGCACCTGAAAAAGGATTATCCAAAGTGCTATATGGCATTGGTATAGGTGCTATTATCATGATCATTCGTGGTAACCCTGGTGCTTACCCAGCTGGTATGGCATTTGCGGTTGTCATCATGAATGCAGTTGGACCACTAATTGACAGTTTGTTTGAAAAGAAAGTCGAGGTAACGTCATGAAACAATACATTAAAATGATGTTGTTTGTGATTCTATTAGGTACCATTGTGTCTGGCTTATTAGTCGGTATGGATATGTTTACCAAAGATCGTATCGCTAGAAACCAAGAAGCATTGGTTAAATCATCTATTTTGGATGCTTACAATATCGGCTATAACTTTAATACTATCTTCGATGTATTTGAAGACAATGTCACTGAAGTCATCGTAGATAATCAAACATTTTACATTGACAATGAAACCAATCAAGTATCTTATATCTTTGAAGGTTCTGGTGTATGGGGGCCAATTAAGGCCATCATGACATTAGAATCCGATTTTAAAACCATCGTTGGGATCACCATTTTAGAACAGGAAGAAACACCTGGTCTTGGTGGGGTATTAGCTGAAAAGCCATACTTAGATACATATGTTGGTACTATCTTGGCAGAAAGCTCACCTTATATCATCATCAGACATGGTAGTGGTGAAAACCTCGATAATGAAGTAGATGCCATTACAGGTGGTACAAGAACCAGTGAAGCATTTATGAAAATGGTAAATGAAACCTATCCAGTTTTCAAAGCTTTATGGGAAAGTAGGGGTGCTTAACGATGAGATGGATTCGAATCAAATATACAAAAACGTATAACATCTTAAAAGACGGGATTGCTAAGAGTAATCCAATTGTTATCGCCGTATTAGGGATTTGTTCCTCATTGGCTGTTTCTAACAAAGTAGAAAATGCCATTGCCATGGGGCTTGGTGTGACATTTGTTGTCATGGCAAGTAGTGCCGTGATATCCAGTATGCGTTCTATCATTCCGCCAAAAGTGAGAATGGTGACTTATATGGTGGTTATTTCAACGTTTGTCATCATGGTTCAAATGTTCTTAGATGCCTTCTTCCCTGAAATTGCCAAATCATTAGCGGCTTATGTTGGTTTAATCATCACAAACTGTATTGTCATGGGTAGAGCTGAGGCGTTTGCAGTTAAAAACCCAGTTAAGTATTCACTAGTGGACGGATTTGCGTCCGGCATGGGCTACATGTTTGTATTAATTGTCGTCTCAGTCGTAAGAGAATTCTTGGCATTTGGCACAATTTTAAACTTCCAAGTCGCACCAGACACATTCACAAAATGGTCTGTGATGGCTTTAGCACCAGGCGGATTCTTCGTAATGGCCTTATTCATTTGGGGCATCAGAGAATGGCTTAAATATTATGAGTTAGAGGCATAAGAGAGGAGATTCCATGGAAAGATTAATTGAAATTTTTATCGCAACGATTTTAAATCATAACATCGCATTGGTCTATATTTTAGGGATGTGTCCTTTAATAGCCATCTCAACCAATATCAAAAATGCAAAAGGGATGGGGATTGCGGTTGTCATCGTAGTGACACTAACCGCTATCATCAACTATCCAATTTACCAAATCTTAAAAGCAACCGAAACCACCAGCTTATCGTTATTGGTCTTCATCATCACGATTGCTGCTACTGTCCAAGTTTTAGAATTACTCATGGACAAGTTTTTACCTAAACTATATAATGCATTTGGTATTTATTTACCACTAATTACCGTCAACTGTGTGGTACTAGCTGTGTCATTGTTCTTTGTTAATAGAACCTATAGTTTCTCAGAAACAGCCGTATTCTCATTTGGTTCATCATTAGGGTGGATGCTTGCCATTGTGTTAGTTGCTGGTATTCGTGAAAAAATGTCTAAATACAGTGATGTCCCAAGAGGATTAAAAGGCAAAGGGATTGTATTTGTCATTTTAGGCATTCTAGCGTTAGCATTCATTGGTTTCACTGGCTTGGCCAGCATATAGGAGGTCAATATGAATATATTTGTACCAATCGTCTTAGTCGGGGTACTGGTGTTAATTACGTTATTGCTCATCATCATCGATAAATTACTTGGTGGTGGTAAAGAAAAAATACTGTTAATTAACGATGATACAGTCATTCCAGTAAAGAATGAAGATACTGTATTAAATACGCTATCTGCTCAAAAGATTTATGTGCCTTCTGCTTGTGGTGGTAAGGCAACCTGTGGTTTTTGTAAGTTCAGACTCATAGAAGGTGGCGGTGAGGTAAAGCCTACAGAATTACCCTTCTTGTCAGCTGAAGAAAGAGATTTAGGAATAAGATTATCCTGCCAAGTCAAGGTAAAGGATAATATGAAGATTGAAATTCCTAAAGAACTATTAAATGCCCAATCCTATCAAACGAAGGTTGTGTCAATTGAAGATCAAACCTATGACATCAAGTTGGTGAAGTTTAAACTAATTAATCCAACTGAAATGCACTTTAAACCTGGTCAATATGCCCAAATCAAGGTGCCTGGTATTGATGTGATAAGAGCATATTCAATCGCTTCAAACCCAAAAGATACCAGTGAAATTGAGTTAATTATCAGACAAGTACCGAATGGACAAGCAACCACATTTGTTCATAAGGCACTAGAAGTTGGCGATAAGATTACCTTAACTGGTCCGTTCGGTGATTTCTACCTAAGAGAAACTGAACGTGAAATGATTTGTATTGCAGGTGGTTCTGGTAAAGCACCAATTAGAAGTATCTTATATTATTTAAGAGACCGCGGTATGAACCGTAAAGTCAAATACTTCTTTGGCGCAAAGTCAAAACGCGATTTATATATGACTGAGGAGTTCTTAGAACTATCCAAAGCATTCCCTAATTTTGAGTATATTCCTGCGTTATCTGAACCGCTGCCTGAAGATGAATGGCAAGGTGAAGTTGGCTTAATTACGGATGTTGTCGATAGATTAACCGATGATTTGTCTGAGGCTGAGGCCTACTTATGTGGCTCACCAGGGATGATCAATGCTTGTAATAAAATATTGACCAAGCATGATATTAAGCAACACAACGTCTTTTACGATAAATTTAGTTAAAAATGAAGCCAGTCGATTGCTCGACTGGCTTTTCTGTTATATAAATAAGTTATGGTTTGCAGATTGTGTATCGCCTAAGTAAGTTGCTACGCCGGCAATTTCAATGCCGTCGATTAACTCTTCTTCTTTAATACCCATAATGTCCATTGACATGGCACATGCGGTGACTTTAACACCCATATCCATGGCTTGTTTCATTAAGGTTTGTAATGAATCTACATTCTTTTTCTTCATGATTGAGCGGATCATCTTAGGACCCATGCCCATCATATTCATCTTCGAAATCGGTAACTTATCTGTCCCTCTTGGCATCATGAAGCCAAACATTTTTTCGATGAACGATTTTTTCACTTTAACACGTTTTGGTTTTCTTAGGATGTTTAAACCCCAGAATGTAAAGAATAATGAGACATCTTTACCCATTGATTTAGCACCATTTGCGATGATAAATGCAGCAATTGCTTTATCTAAGTCTTCTGAGAACACGACAATGGTTGAGCCATTTTGAGTCGTTGTTTTCGTTTCTACTTGTTTTTTACCTTTTTGAATGTGTGCGGTAATGACTTTATTTTCTTTGTTTAGATCCAATAAAGCATTGCCTGTTTTTTCTGCCCATGTTTTGATGTCTTTCATGAACCCTGGATCAGACGCCTTCACTTCTAAGATGTCACCTTCATGCATGGTTTCCATGTTTTTATAGACTTGAACAATTGGACCTGGACATTGTAAACCACATGCATCTACAACCACTTTTGCAGGTTTGTAGTTAGATGGTTTTTCTTCTGTTTTGGTTTTAATTGGGTCTCCCAAATCATTGACTGGGAAGAAACATACTTCACTACCATTAGAATCAAATACGCATGAGAATGATTTAAAACCACCCTCTAGGTTTTTAACTTTAAAGCCATGTTGTTTTAAGATACGTTCAGCTGTGTAACCTCTCGTACCGACTTGGCAATATACGTAGATGGTTTCTTCTTTAGGTAATTCGGATAATCGACTTCTAAGTTCAGTCAGTGGAATGTGGACAGAACCTTGAAGGTAATTAACGGTTACTTCTGGGTTTTCTCTAATATCTAAGATATATGCACCTTTAGATGCTAATTCTTGAATTTCTAGCCATGTGACCCCATCAGTCATACCTTTTATCTTATTTTCTGCCACATAGCCAACCATGTTGACTGGGTCTTTGGCAGAAGAGAATGGTGGTGCATACGCAAAATCAATGTTCTTTAAATCGGTAATCTTCATTTTTGCATACATTGCGGTTGCCAGTACGTCAACGCGTTTGTCGACGCCATCGCCGCCAATCGCTTGAACCCCATAAATCATTTCTGTTTGTGGGTTATAAAGGACCTTCATTGAAATGGATTCACTACCTGGGTAGTAACTTGCATGTGAACTTGGGTGAATATAAAGTTTGTCATAAGTCATATTAAGACTCTTAAGCATTTTTTCTGATAGACCGGATGATCCAACTGTCTTATCAAATATTTTCGCAACACTGGTTGCTAAAGTGCCTGTATAAGCTTCTTGGATACCACAAATGTGGTTTGCAACAATTCTACCTTGTCTATTAGCAGGACCTGCAAGTGCTGCTAACATATGTTGTTCTGAGATCACGTGTTTAACTTCAACCACATCGCCAATGGCATAGATGTCAGGATTAGACGTTAACATGTATTCATTAACGGCTACTGCACCTCTTTGTGTTAATGTTAAACCGGCATTTTTCGCTAATACATTATCTGGTTTAACCCCAATAGCGAAAATGATTAAATCTGTATCCACAACAGTACCACTGGATAATTGAATACGGTTACCCGCTTGTTCAAATGATTTAACGCCATCATTTAAGATGAGGTTAACTCCATTGTCTGCAATGGTTTGATGAATGATTTGAGCCATCTCGTAATCAAACATACCCATGACTTGTGGTGCCATTTCGATTAAAGTGACTTGAATGCCTAGGTGTGCTAGGTTTTCCATCATTTCAATCCCGATGAACCCACCACCGATGACGGCTGCTTTCTTCGGTTGATTTTTCTCAATGTAAGCTTTGATTTCATCCATATCTGGGATATTTCTAAGGGTAAATAAATTCTTTGCCTCAGCGATACCTGGAATTGGCGGCTTAATTGGTTGTGATCCGGTTGAAATTACGACCTTATCGTAAGTCTCTGTATACGTTTTGCCAGTCCTTAAATCTGTTACTTGGACTTTCTTACTAGCTGTATCAATGGCTGTCACTTCTGTTAAGTTACGGACATCGATGTTGAATTTTGCGTGCATGTCCTCTACGGTTTGCACGACTAATGCGTCTCTGGATTCAATCACACCACCAATATGGTATGGTAATCCACAGTTTGCAAATGAAATGTATTCGCCTCGTTCGAAAAGGATGATGTCAGCGAATTCATCTAATCTGCGTAATCTAGCTGCTGTAGTGGCCCCACCTGCGACGCCACCAATAATGAGAATTTTGTTCGACATAATAGACTCCTCCGAAAACAATATACGCCTATATGAAAAAGATGTCAATAAATTGACACCATTTTTTGTAAATGAAAACAGTTACTTTATTTGTGAACGGTAAATGTTTGCGTAAACGCCATTTTTTTCGAGTAAAGTTCCGTGATTGCCTTCTTCTACTTTGAAGCCATTTTCTAATACCACAATCTTGTCTGCATGCTTGATGGTGGATAGCCTATGGGCGATGACAATCATGGTTCTACCCACCTTGACTTTATCAAGGGCTTGTTGAATCATGGTTTCTGTTTCTGTATCAATATTGGCAGTTGCTTCATCCATGATTAAGATGGCAGGGTCATGTAACACAGCTCTGGCAAAAGAGATGATTTGTTTTTCACCAACTGAGAAGTTTCCGCCGCCTCTAGAAACATCGTGTAAGACACCTTTATCGAGTTTATCCAGTAATTTAGACCCACCAATATCTCTAATGGTTTGTTCAACTAAGGCATCTGAGACATCTAGACCAAACTTCACATTATCGGCGATGGTGCCTTTGAATAAGACTGGGTCTTGAAGGATGATGCCAACGTGTTTTCGATAACTTCTTTTTGAATGGGTTTTGATATCCACACCATCTACTAAAATCCTACCCATGTCAGTATCTTTGATATCATAAAAGCGTAATAACAAGCTCATCAATGACGTTTTACCTGAACCAGTGTGACCAACCAGGCCAACCATTTGGCCAGGTTCTATATTTAAGTTAATGCCCTTTAAAACGGGGTTATTCAGGTTATATGAGAACCAAACATTTTCAAATTCTATTTCTCCATTGAAACGTTCAACATCCGTAAAACTACCATCTTCTTGTTCACCATCGATGATTTTGAATATGCGATCGGTTCTCACAATGGCGTGTTGCAGGTTACCAATTTCTCTAAATAATGTCCCAACTGGTTCGATGAGTCTTGTTAAGTAGTCGTTATAGGCATAAATAATCCCTACTGACACCACAAAGCCTGAAACGGATAAATAACTTTGGCCAAAATAAAGGATAATCGATGCGGTGACGAGTTGTCCTATCAATCGAATCATGTTCCAACCAATCGTTAAGTGCAATCTGGTTTCTTTTAGTTTTTCTTTGACATACTCATCGGATAAATCATTGAACTTATCTTCAGTTTGTTTTTGGAAGTTAAAAATTTGTAAAACAGATATCCCATTAATAATCTCATTCAATTGGGCTGTAATGAGTGAACTTTGTTCATTCACTTTAACCGCAATCTTGGTTAATTTCTTAATGAAATAACGCAACCAAATGTAGACGAATGGGAATACGACAAATGTCATCAATGCCAAAGTAGGATCTAAGTAAAACATCCCGATATAGGCAAAGACCACGGCCATACTGGCATTAATCAATAAGTTCATGATGGTAGAAAACAAATTCATCATCCCTCCGACATCATTGATAACGCGGTTGGCGATTTTACCTGCTGGTTCTGATTCAAAATAGGTCATCGGCATACGTTGTAAGGATGCGATGGCATCTAATCTAGCATCTCTAACCATATTGACGTTGATCATCATGGTTGTGATACGTTGAATGTAGGTGAAAACGATTTGTAAAATGAACCTTAAGAATAACAGTAATATGAGTATCACTAATGGTTTTACAAATGGCTGATAAAATGAGATAACCTCACTTTTCGTCATTCTTGTCACATCGTATTGGTATATATCGCCATCTAATGTTTCGATGGTTAGTGTATTACCAGAAAGTGATTTATTACCCATTTCTACCACATCTAATGTGAAATAATATTTACCCTCATAAATGACGATAGATGCTTTCCCTAAGCCAGTATCTTCTGTTGTATACGATACGCCATCAAATACTTGATTGGTTTCGGTTGGACTTTCATACCAAGTATCTTCGATGCCCACTAAATAGTCATCCAATATGGTTTTGACAATCAGTGGTGCAAGCAACCCTAATATTTGAACAATGATCATCGCGAAGATGGTAATCGTTAATAATTTCTTGTATCTGGCGATATAACGCCATACTTTTTTCATCGCTTTCATAATGATTACCTCATCGTCATTTGTTCTACAAATTGGATTTTATACCAACCATCTTCGTTGATCAGTTGGTCATGTTTACCTTGTTGCGTGATTTTGCCACCTTGTAGTACCAATATAATATCTGCATCTTTGATGGCACTAAAGCGGTGCGCAACAATGATGTTTGTTTTGTTTTCTCTAAATGCTTTTAAATGTTTGATGATGTTGTCTTCTGTTTTCGCATCCACAGCCGATAATGAATCATCTAATATTAAGATTTCAGGGTCCTTAATCAATGCTCTTGCAATGGATAAACGTTGTTTTTGTCCACCTGATAAGGATACCCCTGACTCACCAACCATTGTGTGCATCCCATTTTGTAAGAATAATAAATCCTTCTCAAAGTCAGCAATTTTAACGGCTTTATCAAGTTGTTCGATTGAAGCTTTTGGATTACCTATCAAGATGTTTTCATCCACTTGACGCCTAAATAGGATATGTGCCTGAGGTACATAACCAACGATTTGACGGATGTGTTCAATCTTATAGTTTTGAATCGATTTACCATCGATTAAAATCTCGCCTTCTGTGACGTTAAATTCTCTTAATAGTTGTCGAATAAGCGTGGATTTGCCTGACCCTGTTGGCCCAACAATACCGATGGTTTGGCCTTTTTTAATGGTCAAATTGATGTCTTTGATGACTGGTGCAGAATCAAATGGATATTGGAATGTGACATTTTTAAACGTCAATTCATTAAATGATACGATTGGCAAGGAATTCACTTCATCAAAGACTGTTGGGGTTTGTTTCATGATTTCATCAAATCTGTCCACTGAGATAGTCGCATTATTGATTTGTGTAAATATCCCGCCAATGGATGTGATTGGGCCATATAACAAACCAATATAAGAAACAAACGTGATTAAGCCACCTAAAGTCATTTCTTGCATGATGATATAGTAAACACCAAAGCCAAACGCGAGGATATAACTGATCCCGTAGATGATTTCAAATAATGGGTTAAACCAGTTTTCATATTTTACGATATAACGCCAAGATTCAATGTCTCTAATGACGGCTTTCTTTTGGCGTTCTAAATCGTTTTCTTCTTGTACATAAGCCCTTATCGTTTTTTGACCTTCAACTGACTCTAGGATCTTTTCAGTCATTTCAGCGTATATTTCACGGTGTATTTTGACGTATTTACGTTTCTTGTTACGAATCATGTTTAAAATTGTGATCCCTACAGGCATGATTGCAACACTGATTAGCGTGAGTTTCCAACTGATGGTAACACTCATGATGCCAATCGCAAACAATATCAAACCAATATTAAAGATAATGCCTTCAAGTAAGGAGGTGGCAGCCATCGTAATGGCATCTAAGTCGTTCGTGACACGGGCGATTAAGTCACCTTTTTCATATTGTTCATAAAACTTAGAATCGAGTTCAAACAAGTGATTCAAATACTTCTTTCTAAGCTTGAATGCCAATTTTTGACCTTCTACGTTGACTAAATAGTTATAAACCATGGAGAAAAAATACCTTGAAATGGGTAGTAGTATTAGCGCACCAACCAAATAGAATAGTGTCTGAGCGTTTAACCCACCAGATACAATTGTATCAATGGCTAACCCCAACACTTTCGCAGGTAGTAACGATATTAAAGCAATCATCAACAGTAAGAACAGTAAGAGTGTGTACATCTTCTTTTCTTCTTTAATGAACCAACCGATTTTTTTGATAATATTCCCCATAAAATAGCTCCTATAAAAACAATGTCATGCCTATTATACGCCGAAACCATTAAGGATTCTATAGGATATGCTGAATAATTTTGTCTTTTGTTGTAAACAAGTTCTAATTTCTAAGACGGTTATGACACAATTGAGGTTGCCTAAAAATGAAAACGGTTACAAGTACTAATTACAGATAAATTCTACTAAAATGGACGTTTCTTCTTTATAATGAACATGATGTATGATACTATATGTTTGCAATGATTCGTGGGAGAATTTATGATTGACGTAAAGAAAAAAGTCTTTTTAGAAGAGACTTATAACTTAAATTTACTAGATGACGTTATTTTTAAGGATGACAAACAAGTATCCTTTTTTATTGATGTGAATAAAAGACCATTTCACGCTCATATCATCAGTGGTAACCTAAATCTGATTTCGTTACCAAACCAGGATGTTTTTACAACAGATGAACTACTAAGTTTTGTCGATGAAGACAACTTATTAGCTGAAGTGGAAGGTAAATACAACTTCATTGAAGGCATCCGAAAAAAATTCAATACATTTAAAACTGAATTATACTTATTTATTCCAATCAAACGTGACACAACACCACTATGGCTTTATGTTAGCCTTAAGCGAGTCACCATCAATCACAATCACTTGGTATATGGCCATGTCGTTAGAGTGTATGAAAATACGCCGGTTGAGATCATTCATTATCAAAAAACATACCAAGACCCATTAACCAAACTTTTTACCAGAGAAACTTTAAAAATGCATATGGAAAACTTGTCTTCCGCTAGTCGTGCGTACGTGATGTATCTAGATATCGATCGTTTTAAACGCATTAACGATAAATTCGGTCATCAAGCAGGCGATCAATTCTTAATTGATATTGCCAATCATTTTATTAGTAAGTGGGAATATAACGTCCTTTATTACCGACTAGGTGGGGATGAATTCTTCGTTTATTGTTACGATCATGACCGACATCAAGTAGAATCACGTGCCCAACAACTCATTTCTGAAATTGAACAGCTGAATGACATTTCAAAAGCTGTCAATGTGAGTGTATCTGTTGGCATTGTTGAAATCACACATGAAAACAAAGGCTATCACAACTTACTTAATCTAGGTGACCAAACGATGTATATTTCTAAGTCTCGTGGTCCAGGTAACTACACGTTCTATCAAAAATAAAACGGCAACCATCAGTTTTAGACTGATTATGCCGTTTTTCTTATTTTTTAGAACCGTTTTTGATAGTCTCATTGACCATTTTCATAACCATTTCACCTAGTTCAGCGGTTGAAATTTGTTCGTATTGTTCTTTATAAATCGGATCATGAATGATGACTTTAATCTTTGTTCTTCGCCATGGTGCGCGGTATTTGACGTCAGTGGTTCCAATCATTGTAATTGCAACGATTGGTGCTTCTGCTTTTGTCGCAAGTTTATATGCGCCCGCTTTGATGGCAACCATTTGCTCATCTTCACGATCTTTAATGCCACCTTCAGGGAAAATGGCCATGATCATTCCTTGTTTGATTTGTTCAATGCCTTTTAGGATTGATTTTGCTGCTTCACGGTTATTTTCTCTATCGATTTGTATACAACCAAACATTGGCATCCAATTTCTGATGATTGGTAGCTTATAAATGCCTTTTTTCGCAGCCATGCCAGCAGGTCTATTGATGACTTGATACAAAATGAATGGGTCAGCATACGATTTATGATTGGCATAAATGACATAACCACCTGTTTTTGGCAGTTTTTCTTTACCTACCACTTTTAAATCGAGTCTCAAAAAGAATATAGATATGAATTTAGCAATACTTCTGATGAAGTAATGTTTGAATTTATTGTCGACTTTCGTGTATTTGCCATATGGTAGCATACCAGTCAGTACCAATACCATGGATAGCCACGCGGCAATATACCCAATAATAATCCAAAGTGGTAAATACCACAAGGATAAATTGGTATAGCCAGATAACAATCCGGTTACGAGTGCCCATACAACGACGAATATGATTGAAATCAAGGTTTCACCTTCTCATATATACTAAAATTTAGAACATCATCTTTATCTTCACTGATTAACTTAAATCGAGTTAGATCAAACTTTGGAAAGAATACATCACCATCATGGTCTTTATCAATCCACGTGATGTAGAGTTTATCTGCATATGGTAATGATAACTTATAAATGGTTCTGCCACCAATTACAAATATATCTTTTTCGGTTTCTTTTAAGAACGTATCGATATCTGTTATCTTGGTTGCGCCTTCAAATGTTCTATCTGTGATTGAAGCCACATAAATCTCTTTAAATGGTAATGGTTTTGTTTTATAGTATGATTTTAGAGAATCATACGTCATATCACCCATTAAAACCGCTTGATTAGCGGTTTTTTCTTTAAAATACATCAAGTCTTTTTTATAATGCCAAGGTAAAATATTGCCTTTACCGATTAACCAATTTCGGTCCATTGCCCATATTAAATTAATCATACGGCAACAGCCCCTTTTATTGGTGGGTACGGGTCATAGTTATCTAACACAAAGTCTTCGTATTTAAATGACTCAATGTCTTTAACATCAGGATTGATACGCATGGATGGCAATGGACGAGGTGTTCTCGTCAACTGTAACTCGATTTGTTCGAAATGATTCGAATAAATATGCGCGTCGCCAATGGTATGTACAAAGGTACCTGGTTTTAGATTTGTCACTTGTGCTACCATCATTAAAAACAAACTATAAGATGCAATATTAAATGGAATGCCTAAGAAAATATCCCCACTGCGTTGATATAGTTGTAAAGATAATTCGCCATTCGCAACATAAAACTGCATGAATGTATGACATGGCGGCAATGCCATTTCAGATAGTTCTTTAGGATTCCAAGCAGATAAAATGATGCGTCTGGAGTTTGGTTGGTTCTTAATTTGTTGGATCACTTCTTTGAGTTGATCAACCCCAGCAAAATTACGCCACTGTGCACCATATACTGGACCTAAATTGCCATGTACGCTCGCAAAAGACGCATCTGCCTTGATTTTCGCAACAAACTCATCCATGGTTTCGCCTTGGTAATCTTGATGCTTTTTAAACGCTTCATATGGCCATTCATTCCAAATTTTAACATCGTGGTCTACCAAATACTTGATATTGGTATCACCAGAAATGAACCATAAAAGCTCATGGATAATGGCTTTTAAATATACTTTTTTGGTCGTTAAAAGGGGGAAACCCTCTTTTAGGTCAAACCGCATTTGATACCCAAATACACTCTTTGTCCCGGTTTTTGTTCGATCCATTTTCTCTGTGCCATATGCCATGACATGGCGACATAAATCGTGGTATTGTTTCATTACTTCGCTAATTCGAGTAGGGCATCTGCATAGATGGCAATACTCATAAAGAAGTCATCTAGGATAATATACTCATCTTTTTGATGAATATAAGTTGGTTTACCAGGGAAATGAGGACCAAATGCAACTGAATTTTTCATGGCTCTTGCGAATGTTCCACCGCCAGTTGTCTGAGGTTGAGCATCGATGTCGCCTGAATATTTAATATATGCTTTCATGAGTTTTTGAACCATTTCTGATTTTGGATCAACATACAGTAATTTTTGATGTTTACCAAGTTCAACTTGTAACCCCAATGATTCAAATGCCATGGCAATTTTCTTAATAAATAAATCCGCATCTACACCATTTGGATAACGAGGGTTTAATACAATCTCAAATTGGTTTTGTTCTAATTTAAAGACACCCGCATTGATTGTGACGCCGCCCATTTCTTCATCATAGTGGTCAACACCGATTTTTTCACCTTTTGGATCGTCTAATAAATACGCATTGACTGCATCAATAAACGCATTCGTTAAACCGGATTCATTGAAGAATTGTATTAATAAATAGGCCGCGTTAACGCCTTCTTCAGGCGTAGAGCCGTGCGCACTCTTACCATCGATTTCAAGGGTTAATAAATCCCCATTGACCGTAGCGGAACCAACATAATGATGGCTTGATAAATACGCTTCAAACTTAGGTTTTAAGGATAAATCATTTAATACCGCTTGGGCATGATCTGGTACCATATTATCTCTTAAGCCTGAATCAAAACTTAAAAGTGCATTCGGTAAAGTCTTACCTTTAACGGTTACTTTTAGAATACCTTTTTCGCCGTATGTGAGTGGGAATTCTGAGTCAGGAATAAAACCTGCCACTGGTTGTTCAGGGTAATGTTTGAAATAATATTGTACACAACGCCATTGTGTTTCTTCATCTGTACCGATGACTAATTTAATGCGTTTTGATAATGGTACATTTAAATCCTTTAATATCTTCATTGCATAATAGGCAGCTAATGTTGGACCTTTGTCGTCTTCAGTGCCTCTACCATACATATTACCATTAGCAATAACGGCGCCATAAGGCGGATAAGTCCAACCTGAACCAGCAGGTACGACGTCTAAGTGACCGACCATACCAACATATTCATCTTGGTTACCGTATTCGATATGTCCTGCATAATGATCCGCATTAAGCGTTTGGAAGCCATCTCTTTTACCTAAATTTAACATGTAGGTTAAGGCATCATCGATACCTTGGCCAAATGGTGCATTCGTACGCTTTGGGTCAAATGTTGTTAATTCTGAATTAATTTGAATTAGACCAGTTAAGTCCTTCAAAATTGCTTCTTTTCTTTGTTCAACTTCTTTTACAAAATCAATTTTCATATTATCAACTCCTTTTTTTATTATATCAATTTATCCTAGATATAACAATGATAAAGACAATTCAAAAAAGATAAATATAACCAAAAGAAAAAGACGCTTACGCATCTTCTTCCGGACATGATGGAGCATTTTTAAAGGTACTTGAAAGATGTATAACTCTTTCCCCAACAAGTTCTATAACAGAAATTGTTTTATTGCTTGCGAGTTCGACTCGTTTGGTTTGTAATCTGCCGCGGATTGCAACCATTGAGCCTTTTTTGCAATAGTTCTCGATAATCTCAGCCGAACCTTGCCATAAACTACATGACACGAAATCTGTCTCGTATAATCCGTCCATGTTTTTAAAAGCACGTTGTACAGCTATTTGAATATCTGAAACCTTTTTGCCATCCTCAGTTGTTTTCACAAAGGGATCGTGTGTTAATCTGCCAATCAGGGTAACTTGGTTTAGCATGGCTTACCTCCTTAATGACATTATATAGGAAGTTTCAACATAATAAAAATCGCCAAAACAGCATAGTCAGGCGTCCAAATTCATGGTTTATATAAAAAAAACAGATGATATGGCTACATCACCTGTTTTACCAATTAAATGGTTGAATTTTTTATCAAACTTGTTGATTTTGGACTTTCGACGGTAAAATGAATAAAGTTGAAATTCGCTTTTGATTAAAGTCTTTTGTCAATTTTTTAATATCATCTAATGTGATTGAATCAATTAAATCTGGAATATCGAACATTGAGATGCCAAATGATTGATACTTCGTAAAACTCATCGAAATCGATTCTAAGCTATTTAAGCTCATGACGAATTGTCCAAACATACCACGTTTGATACGTTCGAAGCCTGTTTCATCTAACTTCTTACGTTTGAGTGATAATAACATTTGTTTTAGCTTTGCGCTTAACACATCTGGTGTATTGGTATCAGATGTCATGACGATGGATAACATGCCATTTTCTTGGATTGTTGAATATTCAAATGAGTCATTGATTAACCCATTCTTTAATAGGTCATTATAATATGTCCCTGAATTTGAGAAATACATATCCAGTAAAATCGATAGTGCAAAATCTTGTTTCAGTGCTTTTTGACCATCTTCTGGTGTCAGTTTCATCGCAATACCTAATTTAGGCATTACAACTGACATCTCGATTTCTTTATGAATGACGTTGATTTTCTTAGGTTCTTTTGGCATAATACGCTTAATTTCTGATTGCTTTTCGTATCCTTTTTTACCTTGATTTTCTTTGATGACATGGATCATTTCTTCTACATCAAAATTGCCAACCAATACCAATTCCATATTGGATGGATGATAGAATGCGTCGTATGCTTGATATAATTTTTTAGCAGTTATTTTCTTAATGGAGGCTACCGTCCCACCAATTTCAGTTTGTACTGGGTGTTTGATATAAAGATTTTGAAGTAACCCATAAAATAAACGTTGCGATGGATAATCTTGATACATTCTTAATTCTTCATCGATGATGCCTTGTTCCTTTTTAACACTGGAAGTTGTAAAGTATGGTGTTTGTACAAAATCCAACAAGTAACTTAACGCTTCTTTGGTATTATTGGTACCTGAGAATAAATAACTTGTGCGATCAAATGATGTATAAGCATTTGCATTTACACCAAACTTAGACAAGTTTTCAAATGCATCTGTTTTATCTGGCATTGAAAACATCTTATGTTCTAAGAAGTGTGCAATACCAGCAGGTTGATTGACTTTTTTACCCGTTTTTGGATCATAAAAGCTTTGATCAAATGAGCCATAGCGTGTGGTAAAGGTTGCGAATACCTTATGATAATCTTGTTTCGGAATCAAATAGACATTTAAGCCATTATCTAGCGTTTCATGATAAATGGTTTCATTTAATTTTTCGTAGACTAATTTTTCCATATTATCGCTCCACATCCAATAAATACACAGTATCTTTTACCAGAAGTTTGCCAACTTCAAGGAGTTGTTCTGGCGTGACTGCGTTGATTTTCGCAATACGTTCTTCTAACGTTGCTTTCTTATTTAACAAGGCTTGAATGTATAATACATTTTGTCTCGCGCCTTGAGAGTCTTCCGATTCTTTTAAATCATTGATTAAAGCCTGTTTTGACAGATTTAGCTCTTTCTCACTGATTTTTATGGTCATCATTTTGTTTACCTCATCATCAATGACTTTTATTGCTAAATCAAGCCTTTTGGCATCAACACCTGAATATAAGAACATTAAGCCCTTATAAGCATCGTAAACACTTGAAATGTAGTAACATAGACTATGTTTTTCTCTCACGTTCAAGAATAATCTAGAATGGACATACCCACCTAGCGCAGCGTTAAATAAAACAGCCGCTGTGTGCAAGCTATCGCCTTGTCTAACTGGTAGTCTATAGCCGATGTTTAATTTCGTTTGACTGATTTTATCTTGTTCAATGATTTCTGTGACAGATTCAACCGATTTGGTTTCGTAATCTAGGAAATCTGTTTGATTGAATGAAGCATTTGGAAAATAGGTTTCAGCTAGTTTGACGTGTGCCTCATTGACATCACCAGATAAAATGATTTGGAGTTCATCGTTTTTCAAAAATGATTGATAGGATTTTTTAAATTGTGCCAATGTCAAAGCTTCAATTTGTTCTTTTGTTCCAGCGACTCTGGCACCATATAGTTCATCTTTAGACATTTCATCGAATAAACGTGTTAAAGCATAACGTGTTTTATCATTTTCTTTGGAAATGACTTCTTCTAATAATAGTCTTTTTTCAACTTCAAAATCCTTTTGTGAGAACTGGTTGTGTCCATAGACATATTCACGCATGAACTTTAACCCTTCTTCAAATAAGGCTTCATCGACTAACACTGGATTAACCAATTTTAGTTGTAGATGAATGACAGACAAACGCCCAATCTTGTTGGTATTCGAGGTTAGACTGGCACTATACATTTCTTCTAATTTTTCATTAAATACTTTTCTATTTTTGTATAAATTGGTTTTCGCACGTAATACACTTGGCAATAATGTTCGAAAGGCAAAGGTTTCTCTCGAAGCCTCTGCCTTAAACTTTAATGTGATTAAAACGGTTTTAAACTTTTTAGTTTGGTCAACTAAAATCATTATTTAGATTTTCTCGCTACTTCTAGCGCAACTTCCATCATGCGTGTGAAAGATTGTTGTCTTTCTTCAGCAGTGGTTGCTTCGTGTGTAACCAATGAATCTGAAACCGTTAATAGGCATGTTGCCTTTTTACCAAGTGCTTTGGCGTTTGCGAATAACGCGAAAGACTCCATTTCTACTGCCATACAACCTTGTTTGTTAAAACGTTCTTCATGGACAGAACCTTTTAGGTTATAAAAAACGTCTGAAGAGTGAATTCTACCAACATGTAATGGAATATTTAACTTTTCAGCAGCTTTTTTTGCTTTTGTATTTAATCTTCTGTCCGCTTTTAAGATTTTTGAACTGGTTAAACCCATGGTTTTTGCATAACTGGATTCACTATAAGCGTCATCGACTAAGATGACATCATATAGATTTAAATCTTTGGTATATGCACCACATGAACCGACTCTAATGATGTTTTCAACACCATAGAATTGGAATAATTCGTATGAGTAAATACCAATTGAAGGCATCCCCATACCTGAACCCATGACTGTGACTGGTACACCTTTATATTTACCAGTGTAGCCAAACATATTTCTAACTTCGTTGATCACAACGATATCTGTCAAAAATGTTTCTGCAATCATTTTCGCTCTGAGTGGATCCCCAGGCATTAAGACTGTTTTTGCGATTAAACTCTTATCTTTTAGACTAATATGAGGTGTTGGAATCATTGCTTGAATCTCCTTTATTTTCCATTATTTTAATACCAGATGATGCGCCAATGCGTGTTGCACCTGCGTTAATCATGGTCATTGCATCTTCGTAACTTCTGACGCCACCTGAGGCTTTAACGCCAAAGTTTGGCCCGACAGTTTGACGCATTAATTGAATGTGTTCTTTTGTTGCACCGCCTGTAGAAAACCCAGTTGAGGTTTTCACAAAATGTGCACCAGCTTTTACCGTTAATTCGCATGCCTTGACAATTTCTTTATCCGTTAATAGACATGTTTCTAAAATGACTTTTACAGTTTTGCCTGCTGCAGCTTGGACAACTGACTTAATATCGTTTAATACGTGATCATATTGTTGGTCTTTCAAGTTACCAACTGAAATGACCATGTCGATTTCATCTGCACCATCTAAAATGGCTTGTTTGGTTTCAAATGCTTTTACGCTTGTTTCATGTGCGCCACTTGGAAAGCCAACGACTGTACAGACAAGCACATTTGATGACGCGAGTGATGCTTTCGCAAGCTTCACATAATTTGGATTGACACAAACACTCATGAAATCATATGTTTTCGCTTCTTCGCAAAGTTTTACAATTTCAGATGCTCTAACACTTGGTCCTAACTTCGTGTGGTCAATGTATTTATTTAATAACATATATTATCCCCCTATGCTTTTTTTCTTAAAAAATAAATGTGTACTAAGACTAAACCTGTATTAAGCAGGGTTACTGATATTGAGTTAATTAAAATACCATAACCAATAAATAACGTTGCCCCAACGATATTAATTAAGCGAATTTTACGTTCGCCTTTCATCAAAAATGAAACTAAAACCAAAGCACCTGCTAATATGCCGATTGTTTCTGTAATTGCTGGATCCATTCGATACCTCCTTTTCGTTATAAAAAGGGTCAGTTGACCCTTAAATGTCCATCACTTGATCTATTTCAATGTGAACCAAAGATTGATTAATTGGCGTGAATTTTGATTTTTTCAATATTTTCATCACTTTTTTCAATGCTTTATGTTCAATGACTTTTGTGTTCTGTAAAAAACCAGGTACACTTACCGTCATTTTTTCGATTTTCGCCATCACTTCATCATATGGCAAAATCTTATTTTCTAAACCGACTCTGTAATAAATATAGTCGATATGAGGTGGGAATAATGTGAGTGTATTTTCTCGCCATTCCACCGTAAAATGTACTTTATCTTGGTCATCTACGACGACAAAGTAGTTAGGTACATAAACATCTAACTCTTTATAGTACCTGTGTAAATCATATTGTTCATCTACATACTTCAAACAATCGTTCAATTTATGGTCTGGGTAATAATAATAGTTGGTTAACTGATACCCATACTTTTCACGGTATTTTTTACGGTCGATATCAAATACTTTCTCAACCACTTCCATTTTGAACTTTAATACGTCCTCAAATAGGTTATGATAAACAGCGAAATTGAATTCCTTACAAAGTTTATCGACGATATCAAACACTTTTTTTCGCACTATAAAAAGGCGTCATCAAAGGCATTTCTAACCTAAAATTAACATCCAAATATTGTGGATCAAGTTTATATATATCGTGTACCGTGGATTTACGTGAAATAATAAAATCCGCTTTTGTTCTTAAAACTGGATGACGGTACTCAATTCTAACTTCACTAGAAGTTTCGGATACATCAGCCATCTTTGCTTCTGATACCTCATCGAAAAAAGACAAAAGACGTTCATAATCGAACGAGCGACTTTTTTCCTTGAAAAAATGAAGCAGAAATACGCTCATATAGCCACCACCTTACTTAATTATATTATCATAAATCGCTTGTGTATTCAATTGCTTTTGATTTGCTAAATTTTGAAGTAAATTAGAATGTGTTCTATTTTCGAATAATGGCGTGATAGATAAATAGCCAGTTCTAAAGGCCATGACATCTGATTGCATATCTTCTTCACGCTCTAAAAGTTCATACACCGTTTCATAACTACCATCTGCATTTTGATTAAACTTAGCAGCATGATGGTGTAAGCCTTGAGTGGTCCATTTGACGCCAATAAACATATCAAATTTCGAGCTTGGGTAGTTTATATTTAAGATATATGAATCCCCTAATGCTTGGTGTTCAAGCAAGTACTTTACCAAAGGATAAATGCTTTTTTCAGCCATGTGAAGGCTTTTTTTAGGTCCAGAAACTGCAATCGCTTTAATGCCTAAAATCAGGGCTTCTGTTGCTGCAGCTACGGTCCCAGAATAAAGAACATCCGATCCAACATTTAACCCACTATTCACACCTGACACACATAAATCAAATTTAACACCCAGTGTCCCAACTGCAATTCTCGTACAATCGGCTGGTTTACCTAAAACAGATAATGCTTTTTTTGCACCATATAAACGACCATAATCTTTTACATATAGTGGTTGATTGATGGTAATGCCATGCCCTTGACCACTTTGATGGGTCTCAGGTGCGACGATGTAAATATCACCAAGGGGTGCTAGCTGTTCTGCTAGCACCTTTAGTCCTGGTTCTAATATGCCATCGTCATTAACGATTAAAATGTTCATAGTCATCTTCCTTTAAAACAGCTTCACAACGCGCACAAACATGGTGTTCATTGAGTGATTCTACAATATTCCAGCATCTTTCACACTTGTAGCCTTCTGCAACAGTTGCAACCACTTCAAGTGTGTCTTTTTCAACAAATTGAACACTTGAAACCATCCATACTTGTTGATAAGAGATATGTAAGCTTTCTAAATCTTTTAGCATTGCTTTAGGTGCGTAAATGGTTACGCTAGCTTCTAGCGATTTACCAATGGTCTTATCTTTACGCATACCTTCTAATACTTGTAGTAATTGATCACGTACTTGGGTGAATGTTTCAAACGCATCATCGAGTGATAAATCATCAAACGATCTAGCCATCGGCATATTTTCTAAGTAAACATCATCTTTGCGTTCAAAGTTTAAAGCCCAATATGCTTCACTGGTTGTATGTGGTAAGATTGGATTTAGTAGTTTCAATAATGCCATTAATTGTTCATATAAAACCGTTTGAACACTACGTCTTAATAACCCATTTTTCGCTTCTACGTATAAGATATCTTTTGTGTAATCTAAGTAGAATGCGGATAAATCATTGATCATGTAATTGGTCACCATACGGTATACAGAATCAAAACGGTATTGGTCATAAGATTCAATGACGTTCTTTCTCAAATTTTCTAGTTTATGCAACATGACTTTATCGAGGTTGCCAAGTTGATCATATGCGACATAGTTATGCTTAGGATCAAAATCATCTAAATTGGATAATAAGAACTTAATGGTATTTCTGATCTTTCGGTAAGACTCAGATACTTGTTTCATTAAGTTGTCACCAATTCTCACATCGGATGCATATTCAACGGATGATACCCATAAACGTAAGATATCCGCACCCATTTCATTGGTGATTTTTAGCGGATCCGTGGTGTTACCCAATGATTTACTCATAGCTCTACCATCTTTATCTAATACGAAGCCATGTGATACAACCGCTTTATATGGCGCCATGCCATATAATGCAACACCAGTGATTAAGGATGAATTAAACCAACCTCTATATTGGTCAGACCCCTCTAGGTATAAATCAGCTGGATAAGGTAGACCTCTTCTTTGTAATAACTTATGACTTGAACCTGAATCGAACCAAACATCCATGATGTCTGTTTCTTTTCTAAAGATACCATTTGGGCTACCTGGGTGCTGATAACCTACAGGTAATAAATCCTTAACATCCATATCTAACCAGGCGTTTGTCCCTGATTTTTCAACGATATTTGCTACATGAAGGATGACGTCTTTGTCTAAAATAGCATCGCCATTTTCTGCATAAAATACTGGAATTGGTACACCCCAAGCACGTTGTCTGGAGATACACCAGTCGTTTCTATCTTTGATCATGTTGTGAATTCTTAATTCGCCCCATTTTTGGACCCAATCGGTTTCTTTGATTTGATCTAATAGGGTTGCTTTAAGCATATCGATGGATGCAAACCATTGTGGGGTTGCTCTAAAGATGATTGGCTTTTTTGTACGCCAGTCATGTGGATAGCTATGTTTAAAGTAGTCGACATGTAATATGTGACCTGTTTCTTTTAATTTTTCAATGATGAGTGGATTGGCTTTTTCATAATAGATGCCTTCAAATTCAAGCGCTTCTTTTGTGAAAATACCTTTGTCATCGACTGGTACTAAAATATCTAAGTTATATTTTTTACCAACGTTATAGTCATCTTCCCCGTGTCCTGGCGCGGTATGGACTAAACCAGTACCATCAGAATCGGTAACGTGATCGCCAACGATGACTGGGCAGACTTTGCCGTTTAATGGATGGACGTATTCAACAAACTCTAAATCTGACCCTTTGAACGTTGATAATACGTCATACTGTTCAAACTTTAAGACGGTTGCTACTTTCTCTAATAACGATTTTGCAACCACATAGACGTTTTCGCCAACCTTAACCGATACATAATCCATGGTTGGATTTGCAGAGATGGCTAAGTTTGCTGGCAATGTCCAAGGTGTGGTTGTCCAAATGATTAGCTTTTGACCTTTATAACGTTCAGATACGACATCAAACGCCACGTAAATAGATGGGCTTGTCACGTCTTGGTATTCAATTTCAGCTTCGGCTAACGCTGATTCTGAACTTGGTGACCAATAGACTGGTTTTAAGCCTTTATAGATTAAGCCTTTATCCGCCATGGTTGCGAACACCCTCAATTGATCCGCTTCAAATGCTGGATTCAATGTGATATAAGGATTATCCCATTCGCCTAAAATACCTAGTCGTTTAAACTGGGTTTTTTGCATATTGATTTGTTCAAGTGCGTAATCATGACACAATCTTCTGAAGTCACTAACTGACATTTCTTTGCGGTTAACGCCTTTTTTGGTCAATGCTTGTTCGATTGGTAAGCCATGGGTATCCCAACCTGGGATATATGGGGTATAAAAGCCTTGCATGGTTTTATATCTTAATACAAAGTCCTTCAAGATTTTATTGAGTGAATGCCCAATATGGATAGCCCCGTTTGCATATGGTGGCCCATCATGCAAAATAAACGGTTTGCCGTCTTTGTTTTTTTCTAGTACCCTGTCGTATAAATGCATCTCATCCCATTTTTTCTGGAATTCGAGTTCTCTAACGCCAAGATTACCTCTCATCTCAAAACTGGTTTTCGGTAATAATAGTGTGTCTTTTAGTTCCATGTTGAACCTCCTATAAAAATAAAAAAATCGCCCTTAACTCTAAGGACGACATAATCGCGGTACCACCTTAGTTCTATGTTGCCATAGCCCTCAACGCTTTAAAGCAGCGGATACTTTTTTACTCCATGGTGATATCCTTTGGTTTTTTTGCTTAAGCTTTCACTGTCCTTAAGTCGCTTGATGTCCATTTGGCCAAGGCGTTGTCCATTTCATCGTAATAATTCACATTTGATTCGGGTTTTTTGTTTTTTCGATTCTCCCAGTAATTCAACCAAGCGAATTCGACCAAATCCTCTAACTGATATTATATCATAAGGTTTACAAATATTGGTATATTTTTGAACCGGTATGAAGTTGATTTTAATCTTTTCTTGATCGATGAGTGCTTTAACGCTCTCACGGTTTAGCTTAAATGCTTTTGCGACCAAGGCATCTACCCTTAGACTATCTAGTGACAAAAGAATGGTTTCTACCTTTTCCTCACTTTTATCAGGCAAGTTAGTCACCACTTCGAAGTACACAAAATCTCGTTTGATTTGGTGTAGTTCAAGGACATAATCTGTCATGATGGCGTCCACTTGAATGTATATATGGGATTTGGTGATGAGAATATCACCGAATACATTACGTTCTATCCCTAGTGAGGTCAGTGCCCCCAATATGTCTCGATGTGTGATGGTGTCATCATCGTATTTGGCACATAAGTAGGTGATATTAAAGTCAGGGTTAGTCTCGATATCAGAGACGTATACACGTCTATATTCGCTTGAGTCATCACTTTCATAAATAAAGAAGTCCTTAAATACACTTTTGACCCAAGTTCTTTCCACTGGGTTTAAAAAGCGATAAAGGATGTCTTTTGAAAATCGTTCTTTTTGACTTTTTAAACGAACTAAAAAATCACTCTTTGTATTCATCGATAAACTGTTTTAAAGAACCATCTTTAAATTCTTGTTCTCTTGCAAACAAGAACACTTTTTTATTGATTTGTGTGATTTGTCCTTCAAGCGTAAAAATAACACCTGACAAGAATGCCATGATTTTATTGGCTGGGTCTGGTGCTAACTCTTCAAAGTTTAACACCAAAGGGTTGCCGTCGATCAAATCTCTGGCTAACATCGTGATGTATTGATCATCATCGGTTTGTAAGCTTTCGAATATGATACGTTCGAATGCAGTTGTGGTCGATTCACCTTGATAATTCGGTAAATCATATTCTGTTTTCTTGCTTTTACTAAATATTGCCATAAGTCACCTCACAAGATGAATTTTCTACCGACACGTACAAAATCGCTACCTAATGATAATGCCATTAAATAGTCATCGGTCATGCCCATAGAAACATATTTTAATTGATGGGTCTCTTTTAAAGATACGAGTGTTTTAAATATGGTCTGTGTTTTGGATTTATCATCCAAGATCCCCATAGCCATCAATCCAACTACATTTATTTTATCATATTTTTTTAACGCTTGAATAAAATTAGTTAAATCCGACGGATGGATACCTGTTTTGGTATCTTCTTCGCCAAGGTTAACCTCAATGAAGCAGTTAAGTGGTAGAATACGATACGTTTGAATCGCTTCGGCAAGCTTGATACGGTCTAGAGAATGTAGGTACTCAATTTGGTTGATGATTTGCTTGACCTTATTGGTTTGTAAGTGACCAATAAAATGCCAGCAAATATCTGGTAAGGTCAGTTTGTTTTGTTTATCTAAGAGTGCTTGAGCATGATTTTCACCGAAGTGTCTAATGCCAGCATGATAGATTTCATCCATCATCGGTGCGGTTAAGTATTTGGATGCACAAATAACGGTTGCCGTTGGATAGTCTTTTACACTATCCAAGATCGCCTTTGTATTTTCCCTTAAGTTAGACATTGAATTTAAACAGCATAACATCGCCATCTTTTACAAGATAGTCTTTGCCTTCTTGTCTGACTCTGCCGGCTTCTTTCGCACCTTGATAAGTTCCGTATTTTACTAAGTCATCAAATGCAACGGTTTCTGCTCTAATGAATCCACGTTCAAAATCGGTATGAATGATACCTGCACATTGTGGTGCAGACATGCCTTTTTTGAATGTCCATGCACGGGCTTCCATTGGTCCAGCTGTGAAATAGGTTTGTAAGCCTAAGCGGTGGTAAGTGGTTCTAATTAATTGATCTAATCCGGACTCTTCAAGGCCAAGTTCAGCCATGAACATCAAACGTTCTTCATCGGATAACTGTGCCAACTCTGATTCGATTTGTGCAGAGATAGCGACCACATCGGCATCCTCAGCTAAGCCTTTTTGAATTAAACGTTGATAGACCTCATTTTGATCTAAGTTTTTTATTTCCTCTTCAGATACATTGGCAATATAAACCATTGCCTTTGCTGATAAGAAATTATAGCTCTTGATGATGTTTTTTTCATCATTCGTTAAATCCATTAAACGGATTGGCGTATTATCTTCTAATCCTTGTTTAATCTTTATCAATAATTCGTATTCTTCTTTTTCATCTGAACTGCCGCCAACTTTGGCTTTTTTCTCGATTTTAGGAATACGTTTTGAAATACTATCATAATCTGAAATATTGAGTTCAAGTTGAATGATATCAATGTCTCTTAATGGATCGACTGACCCTTCAACGTGAATGATATTATCGTCTTTAAATAGTCTAACCACTTGGCAAATGGTATCGACATCTCTGATATGGCTTAAAAATTGGTTACCCAACCCTTCACCTTTGGATGCCCCTTTGACTAATCCTGCGATATCGGTAAACTCAACCGTTGTTGGAACGATTCTACCTGATTTATACATATTGGCAAGCACATCCAAGCGATTATCCTTTAATGTCACCACACCGACGTTTGGGTCAATGGTTGCAAATGGATAATTGGCAGCGAGTGCTGCACTTTTTGTGATTGCGTTAAATAGGGTTGATTTACCAACATTTGGTAACCCTACGATTCCTGCTCTTAACATAATTTTATAATCCCTTCATCAAAAAAGGCGCGATGGCCTCTTTTATTTTTTACTTTGTAGCCACGATGGTAGCTTACTTGCTTTTGGTTCTTCTTTTTCAACACGTTCAGTTTGTTTTTCAAAACCGGTTGGTGTCATTTTAACTTGTTCATTGGTTGTTTTCTTGAAGATTTGTGTTGCAAAATCATCAATGGTTGACTCTTTTGCTTTGAGTTCATACCCAGTTGCAATGACCGTAACAATCATTTCATCACGGAGATCTTCATTAAGTGCCGTACCGTAAATGATGTTTAATTCAAAATCGGTCGCATTTCTGATTTCATCTAGTGCTTGAGAAACTTCGAACAATGTGATGTTGGTCCCTGATGTAATATTGACAATGGCATCTGTTGCCCCATCAATCGATACTTCAAGTAATTTCGAATGAATGGCTTTTCTTGCGGCTTCGATAGCCCTGTTTTCACCAGCAGCAATCCCAATCCCCATTAAAGCAGTCCCTTTGTTTTCCATAACGGTTCTAACATCGGCAAAGTCAACGTTGATTAAACCAGGTACAGCAATGATTTCTGCAATCCCTTGAACCCCTTGACGCAATACGTTATCTGCTTCTCTAAATGCATCTAACATTTGTGTATTTGGTTCAATGATGGATAATAAACGTTCATTTGGAATGACGATTAGTGTATCCACAAATTGTTTAAGCTCTTCTAAGCCAGCAACTGCGGCGTGTGTTCTTGCAGGACCTTCGAAAGCAAATGGCTTTGTCACGATACCAATCGTTAGACAACCCATTTCTTTTGCCAATCTAGCAATGATTGGTGCAGCACCTGTGCCTGTGCCACCGCCCATACCTGCCGTAATAAAAACCATGTCTGCATCGCTTAATACAGCACGTATTTCATCTTCAGATTCTAATGCTGCACGTTTACCTACTTCAGGTTTTGCGCCAGCACCTAATCCTCTTGTTAAATGTTTACCTATTTGCAGTCTCGTCTCTGCACGCGATACTCTTAATACTTGGGCATCGGTATTTACAGCGACAAATTCGACACCTTTTACATCATTTTCAATCATTCTGTTGACCGCGTTCCCGCCGCCACCACCGACACCAATAACTTTGATGACTGGTTTTTGATTGAAATTGTCGTTTACTCCAAATACCATAATAACCCTCCTAATAAATTTGATATGATAACCTACCTTTTATTTTACACTAAATGGCTTATAAAAAAAAGGTATATAAATAGATTTTCCAATATCTATTTTGTGTAGCCGTATTGTTTAAAAAATTCTTTTTTATAGTCTAACAGACGGTCTTCTAAAATAGCTTGTCTTATTTCTTTCATTAAGTGTTTCAAGAAGGCGAGATTTTGGTAAGTCATGATGCGCATGCCCAAAATTTCTTCTGCTTTAAATAAATGCCTAACATATGATTTGGTATATTTTGAAATTGGGGTAATTAAACCTGGGTCAAGTGGTGAAAAATCCATTTCAAATTGCTTGTTTTTGATCTGAATTTTACCTTGTGTCGTCAATGCTGTACCATGTCTTGCGTTTCTAGTCGGTAAGACACAGTCGAACATATCAACACCTCTAATGACACCTTCAACGATATCATCTGGTGAACCAACACCCATTAAATACCTTGGTTTATCTTTTGGTAAAACTGGGTTTAAATGATCTAGAATGCGGTACATGTCTTTTTTAGACTCACCGACGGATAGCCCCCCGATTGAATAGCCAGGAAAATCCATTTCAATCAACTTTTCAGCACTATAGGTTCTTAAATCTTCAAATAAGCCGCCTTGGACAATCCCAAATAGCGCTTGATCAGATTTCAAAGCATCTTTACCACGTTTAGCCCATCTTAGTGTGCGTTCAAGTGAATCCTTAGTATAAGCATAGGTTGCATCAGATGGTGGACATTCATCAAAACTCATGATGATATCTGCCCCTAATTTCTCTTGAATTTCAATTGCCTTTTCAGGCGATAAGAATAAGCTTTCCCCACTCTTATGGTGCTTAAAATAAACGCCTTCTTCTTTGATTTTTCTCATGTCGGTTAACGAGAACACTTGGAATCCGCCACTATCGGTTAAAAGTGCGCCGTCCCAATGCATAAAACCTCTAATCCCGCCATGAGCAGCGACGATATCTTCACCAGGTTGTAGCCATAAATGATAGGTATTCCCTAAAATTAGGCCATCAGATACTTCTTTTATTTCTTCAGGTGTTAATGTCTTAACGGTCGCAAGCGTGCCGACTGGCATGAATATTGGGGTTTCAAAAGTCCCATGTGGTGTATGTAGTAATCCGTATCTTGCGCCGGATTGTTTGCATGTATGAATGAGTTCATAACGTATTGCCATAAAAATAAAACCTCTTTTCATTGAAATTATATCATAATAGTGATATATTTGTATTGGCTTAATTGCCCGCAGTACTAGTTACCTGCGAAAACAAAACAAGGAGAATATAATATATGTTTCATTTTACGTTAAAAGATTGGATTAAACAATCTTTGATTGCTTCACTGTATGTGGTATTGGTTTTAGCTTTTATCCCAATTAGTTTTAGGGAAATCCAATTCCGTGGTGCAGAAACCAGTTTTGCGAAAATTGTTGTGAATACTTTAACAAG
>CAKMJY010000011.1 GCA_927433595.1 uncultured Acholeplasmatales bacterium
TTATATCAAAGTGTGTATGATCGACCTGTAGGTCCAATCATTCACGAAAGCAATAATCAAAAGATTACCTATCAATCAGATTTAATCACATTTGAAAAAGAGGTCGATGAAAGTATGTATAAAATTGGTAATAGTTATGACATTCATCAACTAGTAGAAAATAGAAAATTAATCTTGGGTGGCATTGAAATCCCATTCGAAAAAGGGCTTCTTGGCCATAGCGATGCAGACTGCTTATTGCATGCCGTTGCAGAGTCGATTATTGGGGCTTTAGGTCTTGGTGATCTGGGGACAATATTCCCAGATACCGATATGAAAAATAAAGACTTGGATTCCAAAATCATTGTAAAAAGAGCAACTGCTTTACTTAAAGAACATGGCTACAAAATCGTGAATATCGATACAACCGTATTCGCGGAAAAGCCTAAATTAGCGCCATTTATTGGCTTAATTAGAAAAAGTATTGCTGACCTTTTGGAAGTCCAATTATATGATGTGAATGTGAAAGCAGCAACCAATGAAAAGCTGGATGCAATCGGTGAACAAAGAGCGATTGCAGCAAGCGCAACCGTATTAATAATGAAGGAGTAAACATATGACATTTATAGAAACAACCGTAGGTAATTTTGAGTTAATCAGCCAAACCAAAGATGCATTCGACATTGTGAAATTTCAAGAACGTTATGTCGACACATTCGATCGTTTTGATTATATTGTAGGCGATATAGCATCAGACTTACTTAGATTAAAAGGCTTTACCTCAGATTTAAAAGATAAACACAACTATAAGACCATTCCAGACTACTTAAATGAGTCTTGTAACTACCAATGTGGGTATTTTATTTTAAAGCGTATTAAGAATTCTTCCCAAAAGTGATTATATCATTTGAATTTGATACACCATATAGCATATACTATATGCGCAAGGAGGTTTTATTATGGATGAAACAACCAAATTAGTTCATGAATTAATCGAAAGAGTCAGACCTTATTTACATAGAGATGGCGGAGACATTGAAATTGTTTCTGTTGAAGACGGTATAGTTTATGTTAAAATGTTAGGTGCATGTGATGGCTGTGGCTTGATCGACGTAACCCTAAGACAAGGTATTGAAACAATGTTATTAGAAAATGTCCCAGGAGTCATCGCAGTTATCAACGTATAACAGGGGGACCTCATGGATTTTTCAATCGAAGTGATTAACAATTCAATCATTGCTTTACTCGCAGCTCAGATATTGAAATTTTTCTCTTTCTCATATAAAGAGAAAAGGCCTATGTTTCGCGCCTTAATTTCAACTGGTGGTATGCCAAGCTCACACAGTGCGCTTGTTGCGGCCATGACTGCGAGTATTTATTTATATAGAGGTGTCGATTTGTATTTCGCTATCAGCTTAATGGTTGCACTCGTGGTCATTCATGACTCAATGGGCATCCGTCTAGAAGCATCTAAACATGCGATGATGCTAAATCAAATCAATGAAAAACTAGGCCTAGATGTCGACCATATCAATAAGGGTAAAGCATTAAAAGAACCATTAGGACACTTTCCAATCGAAGTGTTCGCAGGTGTAGTATTAGGTATCTTATGTGCATTCCTAGGCTATACATTCGGAGGTTAATATGAATAAAAACAAAATTGGTGTCGTTGTCGACTCCACATTCAAGATGAATGCATCATTCATCCAAGAAAAAGACATTAGAGTGGTATATTTAGATATCTTAGTCGGTGATAAAACCTATAAAGATGGTGAACTTACTAACGATGAGATTTATGCGTTCATGGATAAAAACATCAAAGTAACGACCTCTCAACCAGCACCAAACCGCTTTATGAATGCCTATCAATCATTACTAGATGATGGTTATGAACATGTCATCTGTTTAACGGTAAGTGAATCATTAAGTGGTACTTTCAATAGTGCAAATCTTGCAAAAGGGATGTTAGAAGACCCATCTAAAGTAACTGTATTCGATACTAAGAGTGCGATTTGTGGGGCTGAATTTCTTGCAGAAGCATTGATTCAACATATTGAATCAGAAGATTCGCTAGAAGCAATCCTACAAGCATTCTTAAAAACAAGAGATACCGGATTACTCATATTCACAGTAGATGATTTAATGTTATTAGTAAGAAGTGGTCGTTTATCAAAAATACAAGGTATGATTGGCAACTTACTCAAAGTCAAACCAATTCTTCGCTTTGATCAAGGTAAATTAGACGTTGAACATAAAGTTAGAACATCTGAAAATGTCTTAAAGTATCTAGTGAGTGAAGTCGCTAAACTAGCAGATAAAGCGAAGACCGTGGTTAGAGTATCTTATACAACCACCAGTGACATGGCCGATAAATTTGCCATGGAAATCAAAGAAAAATTTGATAATGTTCAAGTCAAAGTCGTAGACCGTATTTCTGCCGTAATCGCAGTGCATGTCGGTAAAGCTGGGCTTGGCATCTATTTAACCAACATATAAAAGAGGGCAACCTCTTTTTCTTTTTGGTTTTTTCAAGTCTTTGGCTATGATATAATAAAACAAACGAGGTGGTTTTATGTATGATAAAGGCGATATCGTCGATGTCACAATCACAGGCATAGTCCCTTATGGTGTGTTTGCAAAAGTAGGGGAATATACAGGGTTAATACACATATCAGAAATATCCGATAAATATGTCAGAGATATCACGCAGTTCGCGATGGTTGGTGACATGGTTAAAGTGGTTGTTATTGAAATTGATGAGGAAACCAAACAACTTAAACTCAGTTATAAGAAATGTGACAAATCAAAACGCATTAAGATTTGTGATATGAAAATTGGATTTAGAACATTGGATGATATGTTACCAAAATGGATAGAAGCGAAATTGTAACGCTTCTTTTTTTTGAAAACGGTTTATGATTGATTTTATCAACCGTGTTTTTTGAAATAGTGATATAATAAATAGGTAAAAAGGATGTGTAATTATGATAAAAATAAATCAAAAACATGCCGTATCATTTTTAAATGATGACGCAAGTCAAGTAGAAAAAAGAGTTAAAGTTATACACAAGATGATTCATGAGAAAACAGGTAGAGGTAACGACTTCCTAGGTTGGCTAGATTTACCCCTAAATTATGACAAAGCTGAATACAAACAAATCTTAGCGTCAGCAGACAAAATCCGCAAGCAATCACAAGTATTAGTGGTCATTGGGATTGGAGGATCTTACTTAGGTGCGAAAGCTGCACTTGAAATGTTAAGACCAGCATTCTTAAATCAAGGCGATTTAGAAGTCCTATTCTTAGGTCACCAAATCAGTGCTGCCTATACTAAATCATTGTTAAACTATCTGAAGGATAAAGACTATTCAATCAATGTGATTTCAAAATCAGGGACAACGACTGAACCTGCTATCGCATTTAGAGTATTAAAACGTGCACTTGAAGCTAAATATGGTGAGGCTGAAGCCAAAGAAAGAATTTATGCAACAACAGACGTCGCTAGAGGCGCATTAAGACAACTAGCAACTGAAAAAGGCTATCAAACATTCGTCATTCCAGATGATGTTGGTGGTAGATACTCAGTATTAACGGCAGTTGGTTTATTACCAATCGCTGCAGCAGGCATCAACACAGATGACATCTTAAATGGTGCATTAAAAGCCTACCATGAATTAAATAGTGAATCCAATGTTGCTTATGATTATGCAGCATTAAGATACCGTTTATATCAAGCAGGTAAGAAGATTGAAATGCTTGTGAACTACGAACCTTCATTGGTATTCATGTCTGAATGGTGGAAACAACTATTCGGTGAATCTGAAGGTAAAGAAAACAAAGGGTTATTTGTTGCATCAGCAGCATTCTCAACCGATCTACATTCATTAGGTCAATATATCCAAGAAGGCGAAAGAGATTTATTCGAAACCGTCATCAAGGTTAAAGAAACCAAAGAAGATCTATTAATTGAGTCTGAAGCGGTCGATTTAGATGGCTTAAACTACTTAACTGGTAAATCGATGCAATTCGTCAATGAAAAAGCATTCTTAGGTACTTTATTAGCCCATGTCGATGGTGGCGTGCCAAATATCGTATTAGAAATCGATACCATCAATGCTGAAACATTTGGTTATATGGTCTATTTCTTTGAAAAAGCATGTGCGATGTCCGCTTACTTATTAGACGTCAACCCATTTGATCAACCTGGTGTTGAATCTTATAAGAAGAACATGTTTGCCTTATTAGGTAAAAAAGGATTCGAAGCATTAAAAGAAACACTTGAAAAGAAATTAAAATAAGTATAATGAAAACGCCCCGTGATTGCTCACAGGGCGTTTTGTTATTTGGAGGATAGTATCAAGCTTGCCGCTTGATAATCAAGAAAGACATCTACATTTGGGTGTGTTTGTAAAACTGAAGCTGGTAAGATTGGGTCAATCTCACCAAAAATCATGCCCTTCACTGCTTGGGCTTTATTAGCGCCGGTTGCAACCAATAAAATACGTTTGGAGTTTGTGATACTTTTGATACCCATCGTAATGGCTTGTGTTGGCACGTCATCTAATGACTTAAAATGCACAGCATTATCGGTTCTTGTTTTAAGTGCTAATTCAATGATATGTGTTTCACTATCAAATGGTGTATTTGGTTCATTGAACCCAATGTGCCCGTTTGATCCAATACCCAGCAATTGAATATCGATTGGATGCTTTTTCATGATGTCATCATAAGCTTGACAAGCTGCATCTAAATCTTTGGTTTCACCATCTGGAATGAAGGTGTTTTTTGGATTGATATCCAGTGCATCAAATAAGTTTACTTTCATAAAGCTTTGATAAGAAGCTGGACTGTTTTTATCTAAACCAACATACTCATCTAGGTTAATGGTAACCACATCTTGATAACTTGTTTTATGACGTTTATGGTCATCCATTAATTGCTTATAAATACCTAACGGTGTTGAACCAGTCGCAAGCCCTAATACGCTTTTTGGGTGCTTATTAACTTGTTCAATCAATAATCTTGAAACCGCTTCATCAAGCGATTTTTTGTTTTTAAAAATATGTATATTCATCTACTTTACCTCGAATACTTTTTGACCATTTACAAAAGTCTTTTCTAAATTATACGCGTCATCTAGGATTAATAAATCCGCACGTTTTCCAACCTCAATCGAACCAATTTTATCATACATATTTAACTGTTTTGCAGGGTTTACTGAAGCCATATATGAGGCTTCTACTGGGGATACATTTAAATCATGTATAACATTTTTATAGGCATCAATCATCTTTAAGATTGACCCTGCTAAAGACCCATTTTCTAGTCTGGCATCCACGTTAGATATGATGACTTTTTGACCGCCAAGTTCAGAGATGCCAGGCTTTAAATATTTGGCTCTCATTGAATCAGTAATCAGTGTAATGCCTTTGTAAGTTTTGTTTTTTAGTAAGATTTTTGCTGCCTCAACTGAGACATGAATCTTATCGAATATGAGCTCTGAATTGAGTTCATCGTGCAAGTATGCTGCCCCGACCACCCCGATATCACGGTGATGTAAAGGTGTCATTTGATTATAAGTATGTGTGAGTGAAGTCACCCCGTGATCAATCGCATTTTTCACGTCTTGATACGTTGCCTTAGTGTGTGCGATTGAGCCGATTATACCATGTTGTTTTAAATAAGACATGAATGGGTTTGCCCCATCTAACTCTGGTGCGAACGATACTTTCTTAATTAATGACCCAGATGAGGTCATAAAATGCTCAAATAATTTCACGTCAGGGTTGATGATAAAACTTTCAGGCTGTGCACCTGCAGCACCTGGATTAATAAAAGGACCCTCTAGGTGAATCCCCAATAAGCTAGATGCCTGTGGGTTTTGATTGTCGTAGTAATGCTTGATACATTGTAAGGCATTTTCAATCGCAGACACAGATTGTGTCATGGTGGTTGCTAAAAACCCGGTCGTGCCTTCTTTGACTAACGATAAGGCCATTTGTTCAATCGCATAGTGGCTGATGTCCATGGCGTCAAACCCGTTTGAACCGTGAATGTGTACATCGATAAAACCTGGGATAAGAAAATGTTTTTCAAGCCCTTCAACAGGCTTTTTCTCGATTATGTTAGAAATCAATCCATCCGTGATTATCAAATCACCGAAGACGATTTTATCTTCTAGTACAATATATAGATTGGATAAAGTCATAAGTACCTCCTACTATCAGGGTCGTTCAACTTAATCATAACATGCCAATTTTTTTTGACAATAGGTCTAAAAGATACCAAAATTGAGTTTTGCCCTTTAAAACTATGTTTTAGGGGTTTTGAACATTTTTGCCAATTTTCAAAAATCCATCAATGTGCTGTTTTTTGACGATATTTACACACACCAAAGCCATTATTCGTGTTTTTGTTTGATTCTTTTGTTGTTTCGGTTTATGAATAACTTTTTCATAACCGGTTTGATAAAATGTAAGCGATTCATATAAGCATATAATGGGAGAAAAATGTATGAGAAAATATACCTTAGTTTTACTTTTATGCATATCCTTACTACATGTTTCGGCATGTACACCAAAAACCATAACGTGTGAAGATGGCTACGAAAACGTGGATGGTCAATGTGAATGGATAAGAACTGCATTTGAACAAAAGTTAGATAACACAGAGGCACTCAAAAACTATACCTTGGCAATCACGGTTACCTTAGGTGAAGAAACCACTTTATTAACCATCAAGTTTGATGACTTAAAATCTGAAGTGTCTGTTGGCCATGTTCATGAGTATTTTAGTGAAGAAGCTGGGGCGCTTTACCACTATACACAAACATTAGAAGGTTATCATAAAGCAGAAGTAACGAAAAGTACACTCGATATTTACCATTTTTATCAAGGATTGTTTGAAAAAGACTTTACCTTGCAAAATGGCAAATACTTATTGAACTACGGACAATACAGTTTCATTGAAGCATTCGCCGCTTCTTTTGACGAAGATGCAACCTATGAGAATTTTACAATGACTTTAGGCGAACAATTCATCGAAGAAATCAAATTAGATATTAGAAATGGCGAACAGGTTTACAAGTTAGCCATGGTATTTAGTGATTATAATCAAACAGAAGTTGAGGTACCTGCCTTATGACAACTAGAAGACTATTGACTAGACTGACGATATTAGTATTAGGGTTAATGTTATTTGTTTCCCCTATACATCAAACACAAGCAGCAAACTCATTTAGATTATTCGCGAATGATAAAACCACCCAATATATTGATGGCGTTAGACATCAAAAGATTACAGGTTATATCGATTATAATGGGACAATCTCCAATCAAGTTATTAACTATGCAGGGGTAAACCTAAATAGTTTTCCTGATATCCAAGTGGTCGTTGGGGATAACTATGTCGATCATGGGTATGGGATGTCCAATTTATTGGCTCAAATTGAAAATGTAGAAAGAAGATACGCTAATGTCGATGTGTTAGCTGGCGTTAACGGTGACTTTTATAACATGTCAAATGGGATACCTGTATCACCTTATGTTAGAAATTATGAAGTCATCTTTCAAGGTACAACTTGGAATAGAACATTGGTTGGATTTAAAGACAACGGTGAAGTCGTCATTGGTAAACCAGAGTTCACAGGCTATGAAGTGATGGTATTTGATGAAGATGGGTCATTAAAGCTCAATCAAATTAATGTATCAGGCTTTAATCGATTACCATCAAATGAATCAGAAGTAACGGTTTTATTTGAAGAATATACGAGTTTAATCGATACAACCGATCAAAAATTAGTTGTATCAGGCACAGACGTCAAATCAGACGGGTCTGGCGCAAGATACTTTGCGAAAGGCGTCAAAGATACAATCACCACAGATGCCATCACGGTATCACCAACTCAATTTGTTATTATGGGTGATAAAGTGTTCGAAGAAGGCTTTATTAAAGCAACAGACACCATCATCGTACAAAGAAGATTAACTGGTCAGTTTGAAGGCGTTAGACACGCCATTGGTGGCTGGGAACGCTTAGTGGTTGATGGCGTAAAAACAGAAACATTCACAGAAGGCGCAAGCTATCAATACCGTGCACCAAGAACGGCTATCGGTGTTAAACAAGACGGTACCGTATTCTTCGTGACTGTTGATGGTAGAAACATGTGGCAAGGTATGGACGGTGTCACAGGTTATGAAATGGCTGAAATCATGAACTATTTTGAAGCCTATCAAGCGGTTAACTTAGATGGTGGTGGTTCAACCACAATGGCCATTTTAAATGAAACAGGCGCATATGATGTCGTTAATACGCCATCAGATGGTAACCTAAGAACCAATGCCAATGGGGTATTCTTCGTTAAAGGCACCCTAGAACAACCATTACCACCAGTCCCATTCCCAGATCATAGACCAGTATTAAGTGCACCAGAACACATCATGGTTTCAAATGGACAGTTATCATTTAACCCAATTGAAAGTGCCTCTTCATACCACGTGTATGTAGATGGGGTTAAGTATGTGACAACCACCAACCAACTGGACTTAGATTTACCACTTGGTGAACACGATATCCAAATCAGAGCATTTGGTGATCATGAACTATTCAAACAATCGGTTTATTCAACCACATATCAATACCATGCTTACTCCAGTGAGATGGCCGCATTCTTAGAATTTTTAACAAGAGAGGCACAAGCAGGTAATTAAAAATTATAAAAAGTCTATTCGACTTAGTTAGAGGGCAATATGAATATCATTACATGTATTAAACAAGTACCAGCATCATCCAACGTCAAAGTAGACCCAATCACTGGGGTATTAATCAGAGACGGACAAAACGTTAAGATGAACCCGTTTGATTTATTTGGCATAGAAATGGCTTGTAGCATCAAAGATCAACAAGAAAACGTCAATGTACACGCCATTACCATGGGACCACCTTCTGCGACTCAAGTATTAAATGAAGCACTATACATGGGGGCAGATGATGCAACACTTATCTCAGACAGAAAGTTTGCAGGTGCCGATGTGTTAGCCACATCCTATACCATCAGTCAATTGATTAAACACATAGGCAACTATGACTTGATCATTTGTGGGAAACAAACCACCGACGGTGATACGGCACAAGTTGGGCCAGAAGTGGCTGAATTCTTAAGCATACCTCACGTGCCTTATGTACATGAAATCTTAAAGGTTAATCAGGATTCGGTTACAGTTAGAAGCTCTTATGAAACCTATGAAGAAATCATCACAGTCAAACTACCTTGTTTAATCACCATCGATAAAGACGTTAATACACCAAGATTACCCTCATATCGAAGACGACTTCAATTTAATCAATATCCAATTCCAATGGTAACGTTAAAAGACTTAAGTGATACAAACGAAAAGAACTATGGGTTAAATGGTTCGCCAACGCAAGTCGATGAAATCTATGCACCAGATAAAACAATGGAAAGCCATTTAATCTCTGGTACTAGCGATGATCTTGCTAAAAAAATCATCGACGTATTAAAAGAAAGTAGATATTTGTAGGTACCATATGGGATATATTAAAGTAGATAATCAAAAAGTAACCAAAGCGATCGCAGAAGAACTTAAAAACATTTGTCCATTCAATGCATTTGAATATGTCGATGAATACTTAAGCATCAACGCGAACTGTCGAATTTGTAAGTTATGTGTTAAAAAAGGCCCAAAAGGCGTATGTGAATTCATCGATGAATCAAAGCCGAAAATAGACAAACAAGCCTATAAAGGCATTACTGTCTATATGGAACAAAAAGATAACATCTGTCATCCAGTTGGGTTTGAACTGATTGGTAAAGCCAAAGAAATCAAAGAGAAAACCAATGAAAAGGTCTATGCATTATTAATTGGCTACCAAACAGAACAAATGGTAGAATCATGTCTAAAATATGGGGTCGATGGCGTATTTGTTTATGACGATGAAGCCTATAAAGACTTCCACATCGAAACGTATACAAACGTGATTGAATCCTTTTATAAGAAGCACCAAGTCAATGTCATCCTATTTGGCTCAACCCCTAGAGGCAGAAGTTTCGCCCCTAGAGTCGCAGCCAGATTAAAAACAGGATTAACCGCAGACTGTACGAAATTAGATATGACAGAAGAAGGCGACTTACTTCAAATTAGACCTGCCTTTGGTGGGAATATCATGGCTAAGATTAATACGCCAAATCACCGTCCACAGCTTGCGACAATCCGTTATAAGATGTTTAATAAACCAGAAGTAATAGAACCCTTTGGTGTCGTTTATCATGAAGATACCAAAGACATCAACAAAGAAAAACATACAACACTCGTTGAGGTTATTAATAAAAAAACCTCCCATGACATCAGCGATGCTGAAGTCATTATTGCCGTAGGTAGAGCATTTAAAAAAGAAAAAGACTTAGAATTGATTGAACCATTAAGACAAAAGCTCAATGCTGTGGTTGCTTGTACGAGACCACTCATCGAAAATGGTTGGTTTCCACCACAATACCAAATTGGTCTTAGTGGTAGAACCGTTAAACCAAAGTTATTGATTAACTTAGGGATTAGCGGGTCAGTTCACTTCATCGAAGGGATGAAGGAATCAGAATTAATCATTTCAGTCAACAACGATGAACACTGTAAGCTGTTTGATCACTCACACTACGCAATTAAAGGAGACATTTATGAGGTCATACCTAAACTAAATGACTTATTAACCAAAATGGGGGTAATGAAAGATGTTTAAAAGAATCACAGAACGAGATATTAAAGCAATTAAAGCAATCGTAGCTGACGTAAAAGTGGGCGATGAAATCGATAAAGAATATGCCCACGATGAATTGGGTACTGTCCTTGCTTATCCTGATATGCATGTCGTGGTTTCAACCAAACAAGAAATCAGTCAAGTGATGGCATATGCTTACCAAGAAAGTATCGCAGTCACCGTTAGAGGTGCTGGGACTGGATTGGTTGGTGCATGTGTCCCAGTTGAAGGCGGTATTTTACTAGACACATCCAAGATGAATCAAATCATCGAATTGGATAAAACCAACTTAACCTTAACCGTTGAACCAGGCGTCTTACTCTTAGACATCTATGAAGCAGTTGAAAAAGAGGGCTTATTTTATGCCCCAGACCCAGGTGAGAAAACAGCCACAATTGGTGGGAATATTTCTACCAATGCAGGTGGGATGCGTGCTGTAAAATACGGTGTAACCAGAGACTGGGTAAGAGGACTAGAAGTTTGTTTACCAAATGGTGAGTTAATCAAAACCGGTGGTAAAGTTGTTAAAAACTCAACGGGTTATAGCATCAAAGATTTAATCATTGGGTCTGAAGGTACACTGGGTATCATCGTGGAAGCAACCCTAAGATTGATCTCAAAACCAAAGAAAACTACGTCATTATTGGTGCCATTTGAAAACCGCGAACAAGCGATTAAAGCTGCACCAATCTTGATTAAAGATCATGTCACGCCTACGGCAGTTGAATTCTTAGAAAAACAATCCTTACAATACTCAGAAACATTCTTAGGTAAGAAGATACCTCATAATAATTTTGAGGCTTATCTGTTATTGAGTTACGATGGTAATTCAGATAGTGCCGTTGAAGCTGACATTGAAAAAGCATCCAGTATGTGTCTTGAATTAGGTGCGATCGATTGTTTCTTAGTAGATACATCAGAACGCGCTAAAACCATTTGGAATGTGAGAGGTGGTTTCTTAGAAGCCATCAAAGCGTCCACCGATGAAATCGATGAAATTGACGTGGTATTACCAAGGGCACATATTTCTGATTATTTAGCGTATGTCAGAGAAGTCTCTGAACAAATGCATATGAGAATTCCATACTTTGGCCACATTGGCGATGGTAACTTGCATATTTACTTCTGTAAAGACAATATGGATGAATCTGTTTGGGCCGATAAAGTTAAAGTAGGATTCAACTTACTCTATCAAAAAGCATTCTCATTTGGTGGATTGGTATCCGGTGAACACGGTATTGGTTTCGCAAAGAAATCATATATGGTGGATTTACTTGGCGATACACAAATCACAATCATGAAAGGCATTAAACACGTATTTGACCCTAAAGGTATACTAAATCCTAAAAAAGTCATTTAACATTGAAAAACTTTTTCAAAAAGGTGAACCATTCACCTTTTTTTCCAGGATAGAATGTCTATAATAAACCTAAAAACTGATAGTAAAGCGCATTCATTTTAATGTTTTCTATGTTATAATAAGTATTGCGAAAGACTGATTAAGAAAAAAGGTGATTAATATGAGCATCATGCTAAATATGCTGAAATATAAAGAAGAGTTATCTATGGCAGAAAAAGTGGTCCTAGATTACTTGGTTGAACATAAGGATGACTTAAAGGATTTTGGTATTGAAAAAATAGCTGAAGCTGCATTTACCTCACCAGCCAGTGTCGTCAGAATGTGTAAGAAATTAGGGTATCACGGGTTTAAGGATTTCAAGATTGATTTTATCTTGGCAAACGCGAAAGTTGAAATTCCAGAAAACAACGAATACTCAGACGTCATTCTAACAAAGAAGTTTAACACAGGCAAAATTGCCATTGAAAATAACATCAGAGTCTTAGAAGATACACTAAAGCTTTACAACGAAGACTTATACGAAGAAGCGGCTCAATTTATCATGAACGCTAGAAAGATACTCATCTTTGGTAAAGGTTCATCTTATATCGTCTGTAAAGACTTAGAAATGAAACTTAGACGTATTAATAAGTTTTGTATAGCCCAAGGGGAATCACACGATCAGTTAGTTGACGCATCCTTTATCAATCAAAAAGACGTCATCATTTTCATATCCAACTCTGGTAAAACCAAAGAAATCATTTCTTCTGCCTTACTGGCCAAAGAAAATAAAGCTAAAATCATTGTGATTACCAAATTAGGTTCTAGTATCTTGGCAGATTTAGGAGACATCGTCATTTATACCTCCTCGCTTGAAGGCGAGTTCAGAAGTGCAGCGATGACTTCTAGAATTTCACAGTTAGCAGTCGTTGATGCCTTATTCTCGCATTGTGCTTATACGGATATTGACCGTTCTGTTAACATGTTAGAAACCACATTTCAAACATTCAAAAAATTCAAACGATAAAAAGGCATTCCATGCCTTTTTTTATTGATGGTAGTGCTTTTTTCTAGATTCGAAAAAAACAACCTAAAGCATATGAAAGCGTTTCAATTACTTTTGTCATAATCCACCAACTTCACTCTTATTATAGTGAATTACATAAGTAATT
>CAKMJY010000012.1 GCA_927433595.1 uncultured Acholeplasmatales bacterium
TTTGATCATTCACTATTTAAATAATCAAATGAGGGTGTAGCTACCTTTTATAGATTCATATTTTAAACTTAGGCTTCCATTGGAGGTCTTTTACTATTTAATATCATTAATCACTTGACTTATTATAGTAAGTCTCCTTTAAATTAATAGAATGGTTGCTAATGTAAAATATATCACCAACGATATGACATCGTTTAAAGTGGTCATGAACGGGCCGGATGCGACCGATGGGTCAACATGCAGTTTTCTTAATAATAACGGGACAAATGCCCCAGTAAGTGACCCTACTAATAGGGCTAGCAATAGTGTTAAACCTACGATGATACTAACCATGAGGTGTTGTCCCTCATTAGGTTGAAATATGAATAGAAATCCTAAACTAAAACTAAATCCAATCATAGAAACAAAAAAACTATTAATGCATCCAATTAAAAGCTCTTTTTTTAAAAAAGATGTCACATCATGGTTTGGGTCTTCATTGATGTGTAAGATGGTCTTTGCCAGAGATTGTGTCGAAATATTACCAGCTGCATCCAAGATCATCGGTTGGAATAATACCAATAAAATGACCGTTTGAATCGTGGTTTCAAAAATTGATAGAATGGTTGCTGTAATAAGGGATAAGACCAGTAATATAATTAACCACGGTAATCTTTTCTTACTTCTCGTGAATGGTTTAGAATGCACATCATATTCTGATAATGACGCCATCTTATGAAAGTCTTCTAGCGTTTCATCTGCCAGTAAATCAAGTGCTTCAGATGCCGTTAGCACGCCAACCATTTGATGTGATTTAGATACAACGGGTATCATATCTTGGTCATAGTTTTGAACCGTATCAATGGCTTTAGCAATTGAGTCACTGTCATACACGAAATGAAATTTAGAGTTCATGATTTTGTCAATGGTCATTGGTGTTCTTGCAATAATCAGTTCTTTGAGGGTTAAGACACCGATAAGTTTCTTCTTAGTATCCAACACATACAATTCGTCAATCAATGTATCATCATTTGAAACATTAACAACTCTTTTCATCGCTTCTTTTACATCCATATTGGCTTCTAGCGTTAAATAATTTTTATCTAGTACATCTTTTAACAATTTCATAAGAACACCCCAATCAGGATAGATGCTAACCCATAATAAATGATAATGGTTGATATATCAATCATCGTTGTAATGAGTGGACCTGATGCAGCTGCTGGGTCTAGGCCAACTTTCTTAATCGAGACAGGAATAATACTTGAAAAAAACGTACCTGTTGTAATAGAACACCAAACAGATAAAGCAATAATTAAGCCAAATAATAGCGGGCTTTGATCTAATGATGGATTAATCAATATAAACAATATAGTTACTAAAAACGAGATTGATCCTAAGATAAAACCTGAGGATACTGCAGATAAAAGTTCATATAATATATTCTTTTTGATGACATGATTCGGTTCGTCATCGGATAACATGATTAAGCTAAATGTTAAAGTTTGTGTGCCAGCATTACCAACCATTGATAAAATCAGTGGTTGTAGTATAACTATAATGGTATAACTTTGCAAGACGTGCTCAAAAGTTAATGCCAGCCTAGCAATAGGCAATGCTAAAAATAGTAATAGCACTAACCAAGGGAGACGCTTTAATGCACTAGCGAAAGGTTTCTCATCACTTTCATCTCCTAACAACGTCATCTTTTGAAAGTCTTCAATCATTTCATCTTCATATGTATCGATGGCATCGTCTAGTGTAATCACACCAACTAGTTCATTTTGTTCATTTAAAACAGGGCATAGATTGATGCCACTCTCTTGAATAAAGTTGACTGAATCTTCAATGTCATCTTTATCGAACACAAACTGACTAGGTTCATATAAATCTTGAATAAAAAGTGGTGATTTCGCTTTGATGAGTTTCTTTAATGGGACAATCCCAATAAAGGTATCGTGTTTATCAACGACATAAAGCTTTGAGATGATTTCTAATTCAGGTGCATCTTTAATCAGCAATTTCATCACGGATTTGATTTCCATATCTGGTGTAATCTTTAAAAATGAGGTGGTCATAATTGACCCTGTCTCTTGTTCACTGTATTGTGATAAACTGATATATTCTGCTTTAAAATCGGCTTCAAGTTCAGGGATTAATAGTGCTTTTTCATCTTCATCTAATTCGTTGATGATATCAATCGCATCATCCGGTTCCATTTCTTGGAAGATATCTGCTTGTTCGCTTACTTCAAGTTCTGACACCAGTTCTACAGCATCATCTATATCAAGATAGCTTAGTAAATCCGCTTTTTTCTCATCGGTTAATATATCAAATAATGCATCTTGTTCAACCTCATCTAAAGACAGATAAAGCTCTTTTAAATCATAGGCATGGAGGTCTTCAATTAACAACTTTTTTTCTTCTAATTGTAATTCTTTATAGTTTTCTAACATGGATAAAACCTCCTTCTTTTATAGTATAACGCAAAACCCCATTTTTCTATAAAGAAAAAGCCGTAAAATTTACGACTTTTAGTTATCTTTTTGTTCATACTGAAGTTGATATAACTTATAGTATAATCCTTTTTGTTTTAATAGATCTTGGTGCTTGCCTGACTCTTTGATTTCACCTTGTTGCATGACGATGATTTTATCGGCATGTTGGATGGTTGAAAGCCTGTGGGCAACAACTAACATCGTCGATAGCTGCATCATTTTCTCTAATGAGGTTTGAATGAGCGCTTCTGTTTCAGAATCGATGTTCGCAGTTGCTTCATCTAAGATCATCACAGTCGGTTTATAGGAGAGTGCCCTAGCGAAACTCAAAAGTTGTCTTTGACCAGTTGAGAAGTTATTCCCACGTTCTCTGACGATATGATCATAGCCATCATCTAGTTTGTTAATGAAGGTATCAACACCGACATATTGACTAGACTCTATCATCTCTGCTTTCGTGATTGCTTCATTATGCAGGGTAATATTGGATTCAATCGACCCTGAGAATAAGAAGACATCTTGTGGCATTTGTCCAATGTGCTTTCTTAAGCTATCGCGTTTGATTTTTTTGATATCGATGCCATCAATTAAGATTTGACCTTTTTGGATCTCATAGTTTCTCACGATTAAACTCATGATGGTCGTTTTACCAGACCCAGTAGCCCCAACAAAGGCAACGGTATCATTCGGATTGACTTTGAATGAGACATCTTTTAATACCCATTCGTTTTCAATGTATGAAAACCAAACGTTTTTAAATTCGATTTCACCTTTAAAATCGGTTAGTTCAATGGCATCTACTGCATCTTCAATTTCTGGTAAGGTATCCAAGACATCAAAAATCTTTTCACTTGAAGCCAGTGCACTTTGTAAGACATTGAACTGTTCTGCTAATTGTTGAACCGGTTCAAATAAACTTTGTGCATATTGATACATCATAACCAGCAAGCTCACTTTTAATAGAATAACTTCTGGTGAGGCATTATTTGCTAAAAGCGTGAGGATATCATTACCAATATAGTAGATGACGATGATGGTTGCTGCCATCGAGAATAGATACATTAAAGGTCTATAGATGGCAAATACCATTAATTCGTTAAAATAAGCATTTCTGAGTTTTTTACTTTGATCAATAAAGGCTAACTTTTTCTTTTCTTCTTGATTGAATATTTGTGTTAACTTCATACCGGATAAGTTTTCGGATAAAAACGCATTGATATTTGATACCCTGTTTCTAACCATACGGTATGACTTTCGGGATAGTTTTCTGAATAAGAATGTGGATAATATCACCAATGGGAATATCAACGACATAAATAGCGTTGACTTATAATCAATAACTAACATGATGACATAATAGGTCAACATCATCAAGGTATTCCTTAATAAGGTGACGATTACACTTGAATACATTTCCGATAACGTGTTGGTATCGTTGGTTACTCTGGTCACTAACTTGCCAACTGGGATTTGATTCAATTGGTTATTGGATAAAGTATGGATGTGACCAAACACGTCCATTCTAATGCCATAAACGATTTTTTGACCAGCCCGTTGAAGTAACCAGTTTTGATAATAAATAATGATAGAAACAACACCAATGATCCCTAAGAATAAAATGGATAGCCATAAGAATTGATACATCTTATCTGAGATACTACCGGTATCGCCTATGATTCTAATCGATAACCCAATTAAAATCGGACCAAGTGCAGATACGGCAACATCGCCCAACATTAATAGAGCGGACAATAAGAAATCTTTTGTAAATGGTTTGGCATACCTAACTAATCTAGCAATGATCGTTCTATCTGCCTTGGTTATGGTTTGTTCTTGGAAGTCTTTCATTTTTCGCCCTCCACCATGGCTTCTAGTGTTTGTTTCTTTACCATGTCTTGATATAATTCGCATCTAGAAAGTAGTGCTGCATGCGTACCGATATCTAATAATTTACCATCATCAAGTAATATGATCTTATCCATTTTTTTAACGGTTGAGATTCTATGTGCAATGATGATGGTTGTTTTGTTTTTTCTGATATCGTGTAAGTTTTTAATGATTGCTTCTTCTGTTTTCGTATCCACTGCAGATACAGAATCATCTAGAATCAGTATTGGGGCATCTTTAGCCAGTGCTCTTGCGATTGAAACCCTTTGTTTTTGACCACCAGATAACGTGACCCCACGTTCACCAATTTCCGTTTGATAGCCTTCTTTAAACCCAAGAATATTGTCATGTACATCGGATAATGTAGCATAGTAACTCGCTTTATCGATTGACATATTGTCTTCACTAAAACCAATGTTATTTAGAATGGTTTCTGAGAATAAGAAGTTATCTTGTGGGACATAGGCAATTTGTTTTCTTAAGTGTCTAAACTGAATGGACATAATGTCTTTATCATCCATAAATAGTGTATTTGGTGTGACATTATATAATCTAAGTAATAAGTCAACGAGCGTACTTTTACCTGAACCAGTTCTACCTAAGATACCCACCATTTCACCAGGTTTGATTTCAAAAGAAATATCTTTTAACACCAATGTATCTGGATCATCTGGGTAGCTAAAGTTTAAATGATCAAAGGTAATACCACCTTTAATATCAATTGCCTCTGCAGTTGCCTCATCTTTAATCATGACTTTTTCATCTAAGAAATCACTGATCCGTTTTTTACTGGCTTGCGCTTGGCTTCTAATGGATGCGAATTGTGACAATGCCATTACAGGCCAAATCAATAAGGTGAATAAAGTGAAATACTCTGTTAAGTCACCTGCTGTGAAATTGCCCGTTAAGGCAATATAAGCACCATATACAATGATCGTTAAGATGGTTAAGTTAATGAACACATTGATGATGATATTGACGAAAATCATCGTTTTGACGAAGTCGACATGTTTTTCATAAAAATGATCATTTTTGAGTTTGAAAAAATAAGCCTCTTTGGCTTCTCTGACGAACGCTCTGATGACAGAAATCCCTGAGAAAGATTCCTGAGTAAAGTCATTCATTTGTTCAAAAGCTTCTTGTCTATATTTATATTTTAAACGCATGCGTTTTAAAATGAACACCGCTACAACCCCTAGTAATACCATTGGAATGACCGCAATCAATGTCATGGTTTTGGATAGTTGTGTCATTCTGATGACGACAATGGTCCCAAGCGCTAATGAATCAAAAAACATCAGGATGCCTGGCCCAAATGCCATTCTAATCGCATCTAAGTCAGCAGTGAAATAGGTCATGATGCCGCCTGTTTTATGTTTAGCGTAATAATCAATCCCTAAGTTTTCTGCTTGAATGAATAAATCTGTTCTAATATCATGTTCGATGAATCTTGCCGACCCAAAGACGAATATACGCCATAAGAAACGCCCTAAAACCATGACTAAAACAATCAATGAGAGCCTAATTAGGCCCTCATTAAATGCTTGTTTGGTTAGGGTGTTTTGATCAAATCCGTCGATGAGGTTCGCAATGATCCTCGGGATATCTACTTGTATCATATCCACATAGATCAAGGCAGCTATACCTAAGATGAGTGGGATTGCGTATTTCAAGTAGAATTTGTTTAAGTGTTTTCCGAATATCATAACGTGCCCTTTACTTTCTTAATTTTTATTCGATGACGATTTTTACGATATCCCCATCTGCTGAACTAATGTCAACGAGTTCACCAATATGACCTTCTTCGATCATTTCGATGATGGCGTCTACATCGATGTTATTGAGCACATCATTCTTTTCGCCTAAGTTAATCTTACCAGATTTTAATGCCGTTTTCGCAAACTTCAGTGGAATATTGATATTCACTTTATCGCCATCTGCAGATAAGATTCTTACCTTAAATAATAAGTTCTTTGGATCTGTTTTATACTTAGGTACAATCACTTCTACCTTGTTTGAATCATTTGGTTCTTTTTCTAATGCTCTAAGTAATCTGTCTGCTTCATCCACAGAGATGATACCTTCTTTAAGCATTTCTAATATTTTCATTTTATCGCTCATATAATTCTCCTATTTAAGTTTCTTTAATAATACTTCAGCGTCCTCGATTGTAAGTTCGCCATTTCTAATCTTTTCAAATATTTCAATGCGCTTATCATCGTCTTTTTCTTTTTCGACTTTATAGCCTAATGCCAATGACACATCTTCTAAATTCTTTTTTACAGTCGGATATGAAATGCCAAGTTCTTTTTCGATTTGTTTGATGTTTCCTTGGTTTTTAATGAACACTTCGATGAAGTATTGTTGTTCCTTGGTTAAATAGTCAAACTTAGATAATTGAAACTGACCTCTAATGGTAATGTCTTTTGCCTTACTTTGAATTTCAGTGACGACTAAATCTGCACCGACCAATTCAAATGCTTTTGTAATGTCTTTCATGTGTCCTCCTAGTGGTTAAACGTGTGTTGTTGGAAGTATAGATCTTTATCGATATCTTTAACAACTGGTTTAACTTTAATGTCTTTTTCTTCTTGATAACCTTTAATGCGTTCGATACTTCTTAAGGTTTCTAATACGTCATTTACTGCGATGTTTGATGGTTTAATTCTCATTGTTATGCCCCCCATATTTCAAACTGGAAATCTTCTTTAGGTGAGGAAACACCTAATATCAAATTATGCTTCCCTAATGTTTTAAGAAGCGGCACCATATCTTTTGTATCAAATGATTGAAAATCTACCGCACCGGTTTGGTTAGGTATCTTTTTAATCCATCTACCAAAATATCTAAATATCCAAAATGGAATCTTCGGTGTTAAGAATAAATAGCGCCCTTTCATAATGACAACTCTAAAACCGCTTGCTTTTCTATACCGGTATGGTCTTAAGTTGTCTACCTTGTATTTAAGGTATTCATGAACGGATAGTTTTCCTTTTTCCACCATTTCTAGTGAATACTTCATACTCATATTGATCACCTACACCTACATTATAGCACCCGAATTTATATTGTCAACACTTTTTATTAATATTTTTAATTTCAACATTGATTTTATTAATTTTAATATCAATTATAGGGCTTTAATCTAAAATTGGCATTAATTTATTTGATTATATGATTAATAACAAGACATTTGCATGAAAAGTCATTCGTCAAATTTATAATGAGTCTATCTTTCCTAAATTATGGGTTGGTGTTATAGTATTCATATGGAGGTTTTTTATATGAACTTAGTTGATAGATTTTTAAAATATGTTTCAATCGATACACAATCAGATCCTAATGTAGATACATGCCCTTCTACCCTTAAGCAAAAAGACTTAGGTAGATTATTAGTAAGTGAATTGCATGAATTGGGTTTAGATAATGCCTATATGGATGAACACGGGTACGTGTACGCATTAATAAAAGCAACGACAGATAAAGCGACATCTCCAATTGGGTTTATCGCACACATGGATACATCACCAGATGCACCAGGGGTAAATGTCAAACCTAGAATCATTAAGGCATATGATGGTAAAACCATTCAATTGAATGACACCTTATCCATGAACCCAAGCCAATTTGACGCACTAAACTATGTCGTAGGTGAGGATTTAATCGTCACCGATGGCAATACACTATTAGGGGCAGATGATAAAGCAGGGGTTGCAGAAATCATGGCCATGGCTGAAATCATGGTTCAAAATCCATTCCCGCATGGCGATATCTATATCGGCTTTACACCAGACGAAGAAATCGGTAGAGGTGCAGATTTATTTGACCTTGATTTCTTTAAAGCAAAATTCGCATATACCATGGATGGTTCTTTAATTGGTGGTATTGAATATGAAAACTTCAATGCAGCTACCGCAAAAATAGATTTTGTCGGTAAATCCATTCATCCAGGGTCTTCAAAAAACAAGCTAGTCAATGCGATGCACATCGCATTTGAATTCCATCTAATGTTACCGACCTTCTTAAACCCAGCTTATACAGAAGGCTATGAAGGCTTTAACCACTTAAGTCATATGAGTGGTTCAGTTGAAAATGCTCATTTAGAATACATCATTAGAAACCATGATATGGGTAAGTTCAATAACCAAAAAACAGATTTTGAACGCGTGAGAGATTACTTAAATCAAAAATTCGGTTATGAAGCTGTTAAACTTTCGATTATAGATAGTTACTTCAATATGGTTGAAGTCCTTAAACATGATATGACACCAGTAAGACTTGCTGAAAAAGCCATTTCGAATGTGGGGTTAACCCCTCATTCTACAGCCATTAGAGGTGGCACAGATGGGGCAAGACTCACTTATATGGGCTTACCTTGTCCAAACTTAGGGACGGGTGGATTCAACTTCCATGGTCGTTATGAATTTGCAAGTATCAATCAAATGACACAAGCATTAGATGTCATGATTGAAATCATTAAACTACATTCACAAGTGTAAATAGACAAAAACCACGGCATTTAGTAATGTCCGTGGTTTTTGTTATATGATTTGATCAATGATTTTTCCAATGCGGTTACGCCAACTCGATTCATGGTGTTTGCCACCTTTAATGATCTCGTAGTGTGGATTTAAACCTTTATCTTTTAATGCTTGATAGACTAAGTCATTGGATTTTAAGTAAGTGAAATCGTGTTCGTCTTCACTATCACCAGTGTCTAAATAAATCGCGCCATAGTGTTTCTTTCGGTTCTTCTGGATGAATTTAACTAAGTCTTTCTCTGAAATCCAAAACGCGTTGGATAGGCAAATGGCATTTTTAAACACATGTGGGTACATCAAAGTTGCATATATGCTAATGTGTCCGCCCATCGATGAACCACCTATTGTGATATTGGTTTTATCGATTGAATAGACTTCATATAGATATGGTAATACGTCTGATTGAATATCATGTAAGTATTGATCCCCTTTACCACCGGTCGTTCTAGGTGTTTCACCGAAACCGACTTTTAACTCTGATAAAAACGGGTTATACTCATCTAATCTATCTAAGCCATTTGCACATGATATACCAGCAATGATGATTGGTTTTTTTGACTCATTTTCATATAAGTCATTTAAACCCCATGATACACCAAAAGAGGCTTCTTCATCATAAAATAGATTTTGACCGTCGTGCATCAATAATAGAGGGTACTTCTCATCTTTTGTGTAATGCTTTGGCAACATGACATAAAGCGTTGCTTGTCTTTTTAAACTAGGTAGTAGGATTTGTTCTTTAAAGATTTGCATTAAAGGTCTCCTTTTTTCTGGTGGAAAGTTTTAACAGATTCTAAATACATCTTTGATGGTTCATGGCCCATTTTCGCGGCTTTTTCCCAATAATGAACAGCGGTTTTCTCGCTTTTTGTGACACCCATGCCTTTCATATAAAGCATGCCTAAGTTATACATCGCACCTAATACGTCTTTTTCTGCGGCTTGTCTGTATAATACGGACGCTTTTTCATAATCTTGTTTAACAAAGTCACCATTTTGATACATGACACCTAAGTTATACTGTGCATAAGGGTGTTTTTGGTTGGATGCTTTATTCAACCAGTAAAACGCCTTATCAAAGTAGGCTTTACCTTTAAACTGAAAATACATGATGCCTAAATTGTACTGTGCATTCATATCATTTTGATTGGCTGCTAAAGTCAGATAACTGACTGCTTCATCTGGATTTTTATCAATCCCTAGCCCATTTTTATACATCAAACCCACATAATATTGGCTTTCTGCATAGCCTAAATCGGCTGCTTCTTTTAAATAAGTAAAGGCTAGTTCATAATCTTTCTTACCAAATTCACCTTCATAAAGCATTAAACCTAAGGTGTGTAACGCTAAATAGTGGTGTTGCTTAGCAGATGCTTCTAACCACTTTTTCGCTTCTTTAAAGTCTGATTGAATGACATCTGATTCAATATATAGAAGTGCCAATGCGTATTGCGCATAAGCATGACCTTGTAGGGCAGCTTGTGAGTAGTAATCAAATGTTTCTTTTCTTTTATCGACATCATGATTTACGGCTTCATAAATGGAACCCAATAGGAACTGCGCTTCTGCATAACCGAGATTTGCTGATTTTTCTAGGTAAGAAATTGCGGTTGCTACATATTTTTTGACGTAAAAGCCATGGTAGTAATAACTACCTAATATATATAGTGATACAGGATCACCTTGTTCTGCTTCTGCTTTTAAACCTTCAAACCCAGCTTCAAAATAGTCTTTCGCAAGTCTTTCATCTTGTAAGACGCCATAACCCGTTTTATGGAGTAAAGCATACCCATAAAAACACTTAAGGCTACCTAATGACATGCCAGTTTCATATAATGCTTTGGCTTTGACGACATCCATTTGGTTACCTTCACCAATTGCGTAGCTTCTACCTAAATGATAGAAACTATCGGCATACTCATTGATCGCAAGCGTTTCTAGCAGTTTGATGGCTTTTGATACATTTTTTTCTGTCACATTTAAGCCTAAATAGCTCAATGCTTCTTGATACATCGTTTCTAAACTCATATTAATCACCATAACATTTATACCATGTATTGACTTTTTTTTCATCCCTTACGCAATAAAAGATGTCTAAATGACATCCTTCAGCTTCTCTAAGATATGATTTGCGATTTCAATCATCCCATATTGACTAGGGTGTATTAAATCTTTGGATAAGTGGTGTTTATCAATGACGGTTTTGCCATCAATGAAAATAAAGTTTGGGTAGTTCACCATAAGCGATTCAAATGCTTCTCTAAATGCGACTAAATCTAGGTAAGTGCCTCTTTGTTGATCAAACCCATAACAGCGCCAGTTATTCAAAATAGATAGCCCAACCACGACTGCGTTTGGCTGTGATTCTTGGATGCGGTTTAGTAAGTAGGTTAGTCTTTGCTTGAATTCATCAACTGAAAAGTGATCGCCTAACATATTGACCGATAATTCTAATGTGATTAGGTGATAGGTATCTTTCAACATATCATCCACAAGCGCTTGATCTATATAACAAGACCCGCTCATCCCAAGATTTGTAACGTCATAACCTAATTCAAAGGCGATGAGCTGTGGATAAGTTAAATCCGGTGTAAAACTATTTCTACCCTGTGTAATGGATGTCCCGTAAGCTAGATATTTCTTTTTAGGCATATCATCTATTGAGGGTAAATGGTATTTGCCTTCAATGGCTTTTAATATTAATGATTCTTTAAATAGGATTCTTAAGCAATTTGGATGAAACCTATGAAAAGGCATGACTTTATCTAAATCTTCTTTTTTAAATGGGTTTTCTAGTATTAATGTGGTTTCGCCTTCAATCTTGAAAAGCTCGCCTTGAAAGTCGCCATAATAAATCATCACTTCAGACACATCAAGTGAATTCAACGTGATTTTGATGGGTGAATCCATCATCAATCTGATTTCTGCCCCATGAAAAGTGTGTCTATTTTTTTGGCCTTTTTCGCTGATGCCTTTTAATACCGCTAGATCGAACTTCTCAAAGAGATAACCTTGATCGGTCTTGGTATAGGTTTTAATGTTGTGTAGGTATACCTTATCCATTTTGTTTCACTTCCAATGTGACTAAATCACTCATAATCGTATAGGTGATATCATTTGTACTCACCTCATATAATAAATAGAAATAGGTCAACCCTTCTAGAGTTGCACCAGTAATCACATTTTGATGAATGGTTAAACCAAGTGGGTTGTCAAATAAGACTTCGATGTTACCTGTGACTTTTAACCCTTTATCGGTAAATAAATCGATTTCTAGTGTATCGCCTATATTGTAGGTATATTTGGTTTTGACCAACGTGTATTTAACGATATCTTTGAAGAAGTCAGATTCATTCGTATTAATACCATAATACCCACTTAAAAAGGCTTGTTTTAAGTCTTTGGTATCTCTTAATCCCCATGGACAGTACATAATTCCACGTTTTTTTAAGATTTCAGTTAAGTTGGTTTTTTTATGATCAAAATAAGGGTGTAAGATCAAATTGTACTTATTGGTTATCTTGATGATATCTGGAATACTCATATGGTTCGTTTGAAAATCAACTAAAAAGCCTCTACTATATTCTTTTAGATACTTCTTAAAATTGACTAAGGCAATCGGATAAAAACTCATGAGTAGTGGTGGTTTATCCATGTCTCTTAAGATGTTCTTCATTTTCTTCATAGCCTGTGCCGATGTTATCTTTGATTCTATCAATAAAGAGGTATTGGTATCTTTAATCTGTTTATGGAAGAATGGTAAGGTTGGGATGACTTCATTGGTTTTCTTGCCTTGATACGTCATCTTGATCGATTGAAGTGATTTTAAGGTGTCTTTTTTAATGACATAGTCTTTTTCATAGGTTCTACCTAAGGTATCGTCGTGGTTAACGACGATGTGTTTATCTTTCGTCATATGAAAATCAAGTTCAATAAAATCAGCAGATACAGAAACTGCAGCTCTGGCTGCTTCAATGGAGTTTTCTTGTGCATTTTTATGTAGACCGCGGTGTGCAATGATGAATGGTGGGTATGGGTAATCCCCTTTTAATAAAACATCTTTTTTAGTGATATCCTCGCCAAATACACCATCCGTACCTGCTAAGACCGCTTGGTATAAATCGGTTTTTTTGTCAACTTTTGTAAAAACGGTTACCCCATAAGATTTTAATCGTCTAATCATTTGTTGAGAGACATTCTTCGCATCTAAACAAACGGTATGGGCATGTGATGAAAAAGCCTCTTTGGATAGATCTGGTAGGCTATTAAAGGTATCTGGCATATAGATGAGTCTAGCATATGGATATATGCCATAAATGGTTTTTAAGACTGCTTTTGAACGTGAAAAAATAAAGATGTCAAATAGCTGGTGTTTATATGACATACGCCCAACTTTCTTCGCATCTTTAATCTGATCTAAAACGATGGCATTCAAGCCTTCGATGAGTAATTCTTCATTATACGTCTTCAACCATTTGATGTCGCTATTCGCGTTATTTGAAATCACAATGACCTTTTTTAACATACCCTCACTCCAGTATATCAATCATACAACAATTACCTTAAATTATCAACTGATTTATGGTATTTTTGATGCCTTTTTAAAATCATTAAAGGGTGATTGCTCACCCTTTATCTTTTGGTATAAAACCCTTGCCAATTTTAATGATTTCAGTGGTCATTCTACCATCTTCAAATAAAGAAATCACACGAGCACCTTTCTCATAACCTTTTCTACCGTACTCATAATAACCGCTCACTCTACCATAGGCGAATAAGATATTATCATGGTAAAACGAAAAGTCATTGTAGTGGTCATGACCTACAAAAATGCCTTTTGTACTATTTTGTTTATGTAAGTATGCCAACAGTTTATTTTCAACTGGTGGCGTACATGGCTTTTCTTCAAATGTCCCTGTGAAACTATCTTTTTGGTTTTGATCAACCAAACTAAATTCATAAGGTGGTATATGCATGAATATGAGGCTATCTGGTACTTTTTCATAGGGATAATGATACTGAGATAATACTTGATCATACCACTTGAGCTGATTGACCTTGAGTGACCCGTAACCCCAGGTTGGTTTGTCATCGATCATATAGTAATCTGAGACATGCGTATCTAAGAAAAATAGAATGCCTTTTGTTTTTCGGTTAGCCCTAAGTTCAATGAAGAAATTACCGACGCCAAAGGCTTTAGGTCCAGGCTTAAAGATAAGATGTGGGCTGTTTAGGCCTTCAAGTATGTGATCATATGTCACATTAAAGTCGGTATCGTGGTTTCCAAAAACAAATGTCCAAGGGATACTGTGTACCTCAATCCAAGCGGCTAGTTTTTGATAAAGCATTGGGGCTTTATCTGACATCGTTTGATCCCCAGTAAAACAGATTAAATCTGGCGATACACGCTTGATGAGTTTATCGAGTAGTTTCTTGGTTTTGATATCATTATCGTTATCCATTAAATGTAAGTCTGTAAATTGTAAGACTTTAAAACTGCCGTCTTTCTGGTAGTTAAATCTGTAGGCAGGTTCATAGGCGATGACATAATCCAACAGTTGGAGCGGATCTGTCATAACATCATCAAAAAAGATGGTCTTGGTTTCGTCTTTATGGTGATTAAAATAAACGGTTCTAATGCCAGCGTTTTTGCCTGCTTGACCATCTATTTGACTGTTTCCAATAAATAGCATTTCGTGCTTGTTATAGCGTTTTGAGACCATGAGTTTTAATAGCCCTTCCGCATCTGGTTTGGGTCTTTCAACGTCTTCAAATGCGATGACGTCTTCAAAGAAATGATAAATCGATAACCCAACTAATTCAGTAATCGCGATGCGTCTTAATTCAGAGGTAAACAGATATAACCTAATGCCTCTTTCTTTTAACGCTTCTAGTGTTTTAACGATATTTGGATAAAGCTTTAAGTGATCACAAAGCAACGCTTCATGGATATGATAGATTTCGTTTAAATATTTTTCATCTGGCTTTGTGTATAATTGTTTTAATATTTCGATATAACTTCTTGACAACAAGGTCTCTTGATCAATGGTAGACAACTTGATATCTGGAGGAAACTGTTTGGTTAGGCGTTCATAAATGTTTAAAACAAGGTCATCTGAATCGATCAGTGTCCCATCTAAATCAAACACAATGGCTTTATACATGTTATCCCCTCCTTCTTATATTCTATCAAATGTTTGGTTATTTTTATCATTATTTTTAATGATTTCTCATTTCCGTTAAAAAAAGACGAGTGGGGGAACTCGTCTTGTCTTTGCTAAACAATACCTTCATCCATCATCGCTTCATACACTCTTAAGAATGAGGCAATATTCGCACCAGCCACTAAATCATAAGGATTCTTATATTTTCTGGCTGCTGTATAAGCTTTTAAGAAAATATCACGCATGATGCCTTTTAATTTTTCATCGACGTCATCATAACTCCATGGATAGTGAGAGGCATTTTGACTCATTTCGAATAAGGATACTGCCACCCCACCTGCATTGGCTGCTTTACCAGGGGCAAACAAGATTTGGTGGTCTTGGAAGTAACGTTCCGCATCCAGTGTACAAGGCATATTCGCGCCTTCAGCAACCAAGAAACAGCCATTGGAGACTAATGTCTTCGCATCATTCAAATCGAGTTCATTTTGAATCGCACAAGGCATGGCGATATCACAAGGCTGTTGCCAAAGGTCTTTTGGGTTTGGCCCATAAATACAGTCTTCTTTTTCTTTATACTTAATGGTTAATTCGCCGTTTGTACATAGTTCTGTCACGACATCCATCTTTAACCCGTTTTCATTATAGATAAACCCTTTTACATCAGACATACCAACCACTACAGCCCCAAGTTCATGGGCTTTTACCGCTGCGTGTAAGCCGACTTTACCTGAGCCAGAGATGATCACACGTTTATCATCGATTCTTTCGCTTCGATAGGTCTTAAGCATCTCAGAAACGAAATAGACCAAACCATAGCCGGTTGCTTCTTTTCTGACTAATGACCCACCATAAGTTAAGCCTTTACCAGTTAAGACACCCGTAGCTTCATTTACGATTTTCTTATACATACCATATAGATACCCGATTTCTTTATACCCTACACCGATATCCCCTGCAGGCACATCCGTATCTGGGCCGATGTGTCTATAAAGTTCTAGCATAAAGTTTTGACAGAAACGCATGATTTCACCATCAGATTTACCAATTGGATTGAAATCACTGCCACCTTTACCGCCACCAAGTGGTAAACCGGTTAAGGCATTCTTAAAGGTTTGTTCAAACCCTAAAAACTTCATCGTCGATTCGTTGACCGTTGGGTGAAATCTTAATCCACCCTTATATGGTCCAAGCAATGAACTAAACTGAACACGGTAGCCACGGTTAACTTTCGTATTGCCTTTATCATCTACCCATGTGATTCTAAATTTAACCAAACGTTCTGGTTCTACCAAACGCTCCATAATCGCGAACTTTTCAATCGTTGGTGTGTGAATAATGAGGTCATCCATCGACAAAAAGAAAGTCTCTACTGCCTGAATAAATTCTGGCTGAAAGGGATCTTTCTTCATCACATCGTCAAACACTCTTTGTAAATAAGGACTTTTAAACATAGTTGCCAACCCTTCAAATGTTTTTTTTAAATTAAAAAGACTACTTTTTAATATCGGTTCTACACACCTATATTAAAACGCAGTCTTTCTTAGTTGTCAATGCTTTATAGCGCGATTTTTCGGCTTTTTTCAAAAATGATTAAAAATTTAGAGAAAACGCTATTATTTACTTTTTATTTCTGTTGACATCATAAAGGCCCCAGTGCTTTTCTGGTTCCGCATTAGACCCTGAACCTTTCCAAGGCTCATCAAATGCTTCAAAGTAATAGATGAGGACATTTTCTTTTTTTGCCCATTCGTCTAAGCCTTCAATATAAGCTTTGTGAACCTCATTATTCGTATACGTATCTTCTAGATTCGATTTAGTTGGCCAACCGGCTTCTGTGATCACGATTAGTTTAGAAGGGATGTTTTCTTTGGTTGCTTCAAAAAACTCAATCGTATATTGTAAGGCCTCTTCAATTGGTTTTCGTTGCCAAAAAGGGTAAATATGGATGCTCAAAAAGTCTACTTCTTCCACTAGCGGTAAGGCTTCTGTGTTCCAGAAATATGCGCCTTCACAAAATGTCACTGGTTGTTTGACGTTTTTCTTTAAGATCTTTATGTACTTTGCCATTTCTGTGACAGATACCATTTTAGGATTCCAACTGGATGTATTTTCATTACCAGCTGACACATAATTGATGATATCAGGATATGCGTTTGAAAGTTCGATTAGTGCATCTAACTGTTTTTGATTGTTTTTCTTGTTTTGAATGATGTCTTTCGTTTTAAGTGGTTCACCCCAACCAACATTATAGTTGATGACTTCCCCATCTAAATCCATGCCTAACATGACTTTGATTGGTAATTGATTGTCTTTAATGACTTTGAGTGTACGCTTTGCATGTTCACTTGGGTCATATAGTCTGATTTGTTCATAACCATCTTTTATCAATATGGTTAAATCCTCTAGTATTTCTCTTTCACTTGGGTAAATCTTTAATCCTGGGCTTTGGTTTTCACGATACCCTGAATAACAAATTGATTTTTTATATATGTTCATAGTAACCTCCACTACCATCATAACATATTCTTAAAAACGTTTTCATCTTTTTTGTTTATAAATATAACCCTTATGTTAAAATAGGTGTGAGAGGTGAAACTATGATTATTGGATGTGTCAAAGAAATTAAAAAATATGAGTTTAGAGTTGGTTTAACCCCTAATGCAGCATCTGAATACTTAAGATACGGTCATCAAGTATGGATTGAAAAAGGTGCAGGCATTGGGTCTGGTTTTAAAGACAGTGATTATGAAGCCATGGGTTGTATCTTAAAGGATAATGCCAAAGAAGTTTGGCAAAAAAGTGATATGATCATTAAGGTAAAAGAACCGCTAGAAAGCGAATATGCCTTATTTAAAGAGAACTTGATCCTTTATACTTACTTACACTTAGCATCTAATGAACCTTTATATAGAGCTTTAAAAGAAAAGAAAGTGATTTCGATTGCTTATGAGACCATGAGCTATCAAAATCAGTTGCCTTGTTTAGAACCGATGAGCATGGTCGCAGGCCGTTTGTCTGTTTTAGAAGCGGCTAAATATAGCGAAGCATTCTTTGGTGGTTCTGGGATTTTGATGTCTGGTTTACCAGGCACACCAAGAGCGAAAGTGACCATCATTGGGGCTGGGATTGTCGGTCAAAACGCATGCCGTATGGCAGTGGGTTTAGAAGCGGATATCACGGTTTTGGACTTAGATACCAAACGCTTGGCTTTCTTAGAAGACTTGTACCACAATAAGATTAAGACCCTTTATTCTAACCAAGAAAACTTAAGAAAATCCATCATTGAAAGTGATGTTGTCATTGGGGCAGTATTGATCCCTGGTGATGCCGCACCGAAGCTGATTAAAGATGAATACCTAGATCAAATGAAGCCAGGTTCAATCATTGTGGATGTTGCGATTGACCAAGGTGGTATTTCTAATTACTCTAAAGTGACTTATCACGATGACCCAATTTATAAGGTCAAAGATGTATTATTTTATGGGGTTGCCAATATGCCAGGTTCCGTGCCTAAGACATCTTCTATCGCACTTAATAATGCGACACTAAGATATGGTTTAGAAATGGCCAATAAAGGCATTGATGAGGCCTTACTCAATCCTGTCATTAACAGTGGCTTACAAACCAGAGACGGGATTGGTATTTATCCAACCCTAATCAAACTATTTGAACACGCAGAATAACAAATAAATCGGACGATAAGCGGCACTACCATTAGGTAAGTTATGCCATTTATCGTCCGATTATTTTTTTATATAGATAAGTTTTCTACCGTTTTACTAAATAGATATATGAGTGGAGCTGATAGACATGCCATTAAAAGGATATAGGCAACAATCTTGCTTGGTTTTAGTATATATAGTGTGATCAATAGGTCAAACAAGGCATACCCGCCCATTAAAAGATAATATATATCTAGTGATTTAATACCTGTCCTCATCATGATTAAGTGATAACTGAGTAGAAACATCACGCTATAACCAAGCACAACCAAACACGTTAATAAAAATGTCTTAAGCGTTAATTTGATATGAATATGCAGTAGATGTGAGAGTATAAAGCGGATACTGATGATAAACACCATATAGAATACTGATACAATGAATATCACTAAAACCAAGACCATGATCCATGTATCGAGTACCACACGAATATCGTTTTCTAGGGTCAACGTGCCATAGTCAAACGTCAAGGTTGTATACCCTTTTTGATATCGGTTTGGCTGTGTCACTTCTATGACATCTGATTCAAATAAAACAGCACCAGCATCGTCAAAGTAGACAAGTTTAATGTTACCAAGTTTATGGGTTTCAAATCTGGCAAACGTGTAATAACACGCACCATACTGATTGTCTGAATCATATTTCGTATAGACACTTGGTGAAGTCGCGTAAGCAAAGTAACTTACAAAAGTACCATCATCTAAAAAATCATAATCTGCATAATTGGGATAAACAGTCTTGAATCGTTCATTGATTTGATCATTGATCTCTCCCAAATAGGATGATTTTTCCACCAGCAAATCGATATGTCCTGGCATATCAAACCCACTAAAAGCAGATTCATCTGCGGTACAGTTGTTGATGTATACCACCAAGCCATAAGGATCAGGTCGTGCCATTTCAAGGGGCATTAAGGTAAACATATTTAAAAACAACAGTAAACCACTGAATAACAGTTTCATGATATCGCCTACTTCCATGTTTATTATATACGATATGACTATCATTAAACAATTAATATTGAATCACTTCAAAAAAAGACGCAGATTGAAGACTAAATGTCATCATCAGCGTCTGTTTCATTTTATATTAAATCTTTATATTTCACTTTTGGTTGACGTGCTGCTAGCACTTCATCTAGTCTTCTAACGACGGTTGTATATGGCGCATGTTTGACCTTTTCTGGGTCAGTTTTCGCTTCATAGGCAATTTGTTTAAGAATACCAATGAAATGGTCTAGTGTTTCTTTCGATTCATTTTCAACCGGTTCAATCATCAATGATTGATGGAATACGAGTGGGAAATAAATCGTTGGTGGGTGAACCCCAAAATCTAGCATGCGTTTTGCAACATCCAATGTGGTTACACCAGTTGACTTATCTTTTAAGCCATCAAATACCACTTCATGTTTACATAATCCTTTAATTGGTAAAAAGTATTCATCTTCTAGCGATGCTTTAATGTAATTCGCATTTAGAACAGATAACCCACCTACTTTTGATAAGTTTTCTTTACCTAAAGTTAACATAAAGCTATAGGCTTTTGTAACAACTGAGAAGTTACCATAAAAGGATGAGACCCTGCCAATGGCATCTTGTTCATACTTAAAGTCGTATTGATTTCTTTTCTTAATCACGGTTGGGGCTGGCAAGAAGCTTCTAAGTTTCTTACATACGCCAACTGGACCAGACCCTGGTCCACCACCACCATGTGGGGTTGAGAAGGTTTTATGTAAGTTGATATGGATGATGTCAAAACCCATGTCACCAGGTCTAGCGTAGCCAAGTAGCGCATTGAGGTTTGCGCCATCATAATAGAGTAAGCCGTCTACTTGATGAATCAAACGGCTAATCTTTAAGATGTCTTTTTCAAATATGCCAAGCGTATTTGGATTGGTGAGCATGATGCCTGCGACTTCATCTGTTATAGCCGCTTTTAAGGCTTTGATGTTGACTGTACCATCTTGATTAGACTTCACTTCGATGATATCAAATCCAGCTACCGTTGCGGATGCTGGGTTGGTACCGTGTGCTGAATCAGGGACAATGACCTTGGTTTTATGGGTATTGCCTTTTTTTAGATGATACGCCTTCATAATCATTAATCCGGCTAATTCCCCTTGTGCACCTGCAAATGGGTTAAGTGAAAACTGGTGTAACCCTGATAATTCAGATAACATCCTAGCCGTCTCATAGTATATATGAAGTGAGCCTTGGACGGTATTGACCGGTTGTAAAGGGTGAACGCCTCTTAAGTTAGGTAATGCAGCCATTTCTTCATTGATTTTTGGGTTATACTTCATCGTACAAGACCCAAGTGGATAAAACCCTGTTTCAATCCCAAAGTTCTTTCTTGAGACATTTGAATAGTGTCTAACGACATCAAGTTCAGCCACTTCTGGCAGGTAAGTCTCTTCAGTTCTTTTTAAGGATTGTGGGATATCTTTGGATAAGTCATAGTCTCCAAACGGATTTGGTAATGAATACCCGACTCGATCTTTTGTCGAGAGTTCAAATATTAATTTGTCGTATGGTGTCATTTTTTGAACCCCCTAATCAGTGATACAAACTGATCAATTTCAGGCTGTGTGCGCTTTTCAGTTACGGCAAACGCGACATAACCGTTGCCTAAATGATGGCCAAACAAGTAGCCTTTTTTCGCTAAGTAAGTTTCCAATTTTTCTACATCTAAGTCGGTTTTTAATGTGAATTCCTTGATATAGAACCCATCAAATGCTTTTTCAAAAAGGTCTGTTTCTAACAGTTTTTCTGCCAGGTAATGGCTATTGGCATAACATAGATCATTGACTTGTTTTAAGCCGTTTTTACCCATGATACTCATATAGATGGTTACCCATAAAGCCATTAAGGATTGGTTTGAACAAATATTAGAATTGGCTTTTTCTCTTCTGATGTGTTGTTCTCTTGCCTGTAAGGTTAAGACAAACCCTCTTTTGCCATCGACGTCTTTGGTCACGCCACATATACGGCCTGGCATCTTTCTAATCAGTTTATCTGTTGTTGCTAAATACCCGACGTATGCACCACCAAATGATAATGGCACGCCTAAGCTTTGACAATCACCTACGGCAATATCCGCACCCATTTTTCTTGGGGATTCAACGACCGCAAGTGTTTGTGGGTCCGCGTAAATCACAGAAATAAGGCCATTTTCTTTAAGGATACTAGATACATCAGATAGGTTTTCGATCAACCCATATTTATTTGGTACTTGTCCAATAAACCCAGATGCGCCTTCAAGTTTGTTTTTTAAATCGGTTCTATCTACTAAACCCTTATGAGACTGAACTGTTACAATGTCGATTTGTCGATATTTTGCATACGTTTCAATCACAGATTTGACATGATCAAATACGTTATCCGCGACTAAAAAGCGTTGTTTTTTAGTTTGTGCAACCGCCATAAACATCGCCTCAGCTGCTGAGGTAGCCCCATCATACATGGAGGCATTGGATACATCCATGCCAGTTAAATCGGTGATCATGCTTTGGAACTCAAAAATATATTGAAGTGTCCCTTGGGCAATCTCCGGTTGATAAGGTGTATAAGCGGTTAAGAATTCTTCTCTTGAGACCAAGGGTGGAATAATAGAAGGTGTATAGTGATCATATGCCCCATGACCTCTAAAAATGGTTAAGGCTTGATTCTTTTTTTCAAGGTCGCTAAAGTGCGCTCTTAATGCTAACTCTGAATAGGCGTTTGGGACATTGTAGTCCGGTCTTTTTAGTTTATCTGGAATATCACTAAAAAGCGCGTCCACACTAGAAACACCTATTTTATCTAACATCTCTTTTATGTCTTTTTCGGTGTGTGGAAAGTATTTAAACATAGAGATACCTAGTGAAGTGTCTTTTGGTAGCTATCAAAATCTAGTAAGCTATCCAATTCACTTAAATCTTTGACTTCAATTTTGATCAAGTAGTGTTTAACTGGGTCTTCATTCAACAGTTCTGGTTGGTTGGTCAATGCGTCATTGACTTCAAGGACTTTACCTGAGATTGGCATCATCAAATCAGATGCAGCTTTCACTGATTCAACGGCTCCAAATACGTCTTGTTGGCTAATTGAGTCACCAACACTTGGTAGGTCAACAAACACGACTGAACCAAGGCTCTTTTGTGCATAATCGGTGATCCCGATGGTTGCGTGATGCCCACTAACTAATACCCATTCATGGGTTGGTGTAAACTTATAATCCTTCATCTTATTTATCTCCTTTTATGTATTTCTTTTCCATAAACTTGCGGTTTCTGATCACTGCTTTGACACGTTTATTTCTGATTTCAACGGTGACTTCCGTGCCAATCTTTAATTTTGAATCTATCATCGCGTTTGCTAGTGCTTTATTGGTGTTAGGAATCATATAACCGGTTGTGATATATCCAACCATTTGTTCCCCTTGATAAACGATATACCCGTCTCTGGCAATATTTCTTTCTAAGAGTTCAAGGCCGATTAAACGACGTTCTAAACCCTGTTCTTTTTGAGCTAATAAAACATCACGGCCTACGAAGTCTTTCTCGAGTTTACAGAAATACCCTAAACCAGCTTCTAATGGGGTAATAAACCCGTTGATTTCATGACCGTAAAGTGGTAACCCTGCTTCAAATCTTAGAGTATCTCTCGCGCCTAAGCCACATGGTTCTGATAAGTCTTTTAAGACATCAAACAATTTTACAGTGACTGGGTTTGATGCATATATTTCAAAACCATCTTCACCGGTGTAGCCACTTCTTGAGATGATGATTTGTTCGCCACTAAAGGTAAAATAATTGAACATCATGAACTTAAGTTGGTCAACACCAGGTATGATTTGATTTAAAACGTCGACGGCTTTTGGCCCTTGTAATGCAAGCTGCCCATAGAAGCCTGAGACGTTTTCTAACGTGATATGGAAGGCATCTTTTAACCCAACCAACCACTTATAATCTTTTTCTGTATTAGATGCGTTTACAACCAATAACCATTCCGTATCTGAGATTTTATAGACCATCAAATCATCGACTACTCCACCTGATTTTTCTAAGATTAAGGTGTACTGTAAGCTTAAATTAGGTAGGTTGCTAAAATCATTGGTGGACACATAATTTAAGAACATAATCGAATCATTGCCCTTCAGTAAAATCTCACCCATGTGTGAACAATCGAATAAACCAGATGCCTCTCTAACGGCTTTGTGTTCATCTAAGATGCCTTTATAACTAACCGGCATGTCAAACCCACCAAACTCAGTCATCTTGGCATTGAGCTTTAAGTGTCTATCGTGTAGACATGTTTTCTTTAAATCCATCATTAACCTCCACTAGACTGTAAAAGTCTTCATTTGTAATGCCCAATATATAGTCACTAACATTGATATCTTGAAATAGTGATTGTAAGTTTAAACCTTCAAACGGTTGTTTTAGTAAACGCGTTTTAAAGATATCCAATTCTTGATTTAAGAAGAAATCACCATAGATGACGACATCTTCGATTAAACCTTTTTTGACATCGAGTTTAAGCCCTAAGGTACCGCCTTCAAACCGTTTTTTGTTTTCATATGCATATGGTGGATTAAAGCCTTCAATGAACGCTTTATCGTGATATATAGCTTGTTGCTTCAAGATACGTGCTTCTTGAGATGCACTCAAATGATAAACGCCATCACACAAGCGTTCCTCTAATGTTTTTTCTAGTTGTTCTTGTGTTATGGATAAGTAAGGTTTTAAGTTAATGACCCTACTTCTGACCGACTCAATCCCTTTGGAAATCAATTTTTCATTTGAAGGGGTAATCGATTTAACGAGTTTTTCAAAGTCTGTGTCATAAAGGATGGTACCGTGTAAGACCGACCCGTAGTTATTTCTGTAAAATGCATTGCCAGAAAACTTCTTACTTTGGTATAGCATGTCGTTTCTACCTGATATTTCAACCTCTAAACCAAGCGCTGTAAAAACAGATTTGATTTTATTTAATGCGTTATTAAAAATGGTTGTTTTGTCATAGTTTTTTGATAAGAAACTAAACTTGATACAGCCCTCATCTGAGTAGACTGCACCACCACCAGATAATCGTCTAAACACCTTAATGTGTTCGCTATTTAAGAACTCTTGGTTGACTTCACTACCGATTAATTGGTGTTTGCCAATGATAACTGCGCCATAAACATGCCATATAAAAAATAAGTCTTCTTCTAAATCTTTGAGTAATTCTGTTTCTAAGGCAAAGAAAAAGGGATCTTCTTGTCTGCCAAATTTAGATAAATCTACATATTTCATAAGAGCCTCCCTCATGCTTATATTATACAATATAAAACGTTTTCATCACCTTTAAAATGAAAAAGATTTGAGCGCACTCAAATCTTTACTGTTTCTATGATTAATCTAAATAATAACCTTGATCATTCAGTTCATTCTGTAGCCAATCTTTACGCATCGTTAAATACGTCTTTAAATAGCTGATTTGTTTGGAATATGTATTCGCTTCTACCATTTCTTGTGGGTTTGGCCAAACATAGATGCCTAGGATATCCCACTTCTCGAAGTTTCTTATCGCGTGTGGGTATAGTTGACCAGATACATAATCAATTTCTGCAATAAACGCATCGAAGTGATTGTTCATTATGTCGTTAAAACGTGCGATAAAACGAGCTTCAAATGAGTCTTTTTGTATGAGTTTATAAAACCATGGGTTATAGTCAACCCAGTAGTTTTGATACGTATAGTCATAATAATCCCCATTACCACTTGAGATATCAAAATCCCATGATGGTCCCATCATGAGCTTTTGATCAAGGTCTTTAAATGCGAAGACACTTGAATAGCCAATATCCACTTGTTTAAAGAACTCTGCTAGGATGAAGTAATCGATGAAATTATCTGTATCAATATAGGTATCATAGGTATCTGTTTCAATCGATGCCAAGAAGTCATTTAAATAGGTTTTCATATAGGTTATTTTTGATGTCACAATTGCTTCAGGATAATCCTCGACATCAGGGCTTTTCACTAAGAAGTATCGGTTATCTACGGTAAACCAGTTATAATTCTCGATGCCTTCTTTCCACATTCTATCTTCGGTTTCAAGTTCAATCAAAAACCCGCCTGACGCTAAGTCTGATTCATCGATATTGAGTCTATTTTTGTCGACTTCGATTTGTTCAGTTAGTAAATAGACGCCACGATATGACCCGTTCAAATAGAGGTTCACAAACCGTGTTTCTAACTGATGTCCAGTGTCTAAAAAGCCTGTCATAAAGTGTGCCATATAATTACGAATTAAAGATTTATCGTTGTATTCGGCAAGTAACACATAGTCTTTCGCCTTTGCCATACCCAATAGTGATGTTCTTGAATCAAACTTGATTTTATAAGGTTTCTTTGGGTATTCCCATGAGGAATTACCTCGACCTCTGATTTGCATCGACTGATTTGAAAGATTAAAAGGTTCTGACCCTTCTACGCTCACAAACCCTGCAACATAATCCTCTTTCGATGTAATATCATTGCCATCTAGTGTGGTGATATATAAATCATGGATGATTGGTGACTTTTTAATCAAGATGGTTTTATCGACGGTTAAATCTTTATAAGATACTTGTAGGGTAATCACCGTATCTTTATTGAAATACGGATAAGGCAATATCCCTTCTAATAATTCGCCTTGGTAATGGTAAGTAACCACTTGTTGGTTCAAAGACGTTTCTAAAACTAGGTCTTCAGTAATCTCACCAGGGATACTTTCTACAAAGTCAGAAAACACATTTTCGACTGTCTCACAAGCCGTTATGCCGAATGTTAAGAACAATATTGATAGAGTTAATAGTAATTTTTTCATGTTTAATACCTCATGAACATTATAACATCTATTTACGTTGAAACAAAAAGGAAACAAATAAAGCTTGTTTCCTTCTTTGATATATGTGATTATGTTGATGATTGCCCAATCAAAACTGCTCTGACGGGTGAGGCATCTAATCCTTTGAGTTTAAGCGGTAAGGCAATGAGGGTATAAGACCCCACACCAATATCTTTTAACCTTAAGCCTTCTAAAATGATGATATTTTTGGCCATTAAATGCTTATGGGTTGGATGGCCTTTTTGGCTACGCTCAACCCCAAGGGCATCAATACCAACGCCTTTAATGCCAATTTCACTTAAATAGATGGCAGCTGATTCAGCTAAAAACACGAATTCAGGGTTAAATTTATCTTCTTGTGAATTTCTGGTTTTAAGGAGAATGAACTCATTTTTCTTAATACCTAAATGGACTAAATTCTCTTTTTCAATGCGTTCTAGTACATAGCTTAAATCTAGGACTCTAGCTTCACTAATATAATTGCTGATGACAGCTTCAGATGAGGTCGCGCCATCCTTTAACATGTGTAAGTTAAAATCGACATGTGTCCCAGAATGGACGTTCATGTGGATATCTGTTTCATAGTGTTCATTTTCAGTATGATTAGACACATTGATGAATCGAGGTTTTTTACTTTCTAAGTCTTTATAGACAGGCATTTGTTCACTGATTTCCATTGAGATATCATAAATCTTCATTAAAATGCCTCCTCTTTTTCGGTAATTAAATCGTATAAATCACTTGGTTTTTTATAGATGGTTAACGGGATTTGTTTATCTTTGATGTCTTGTTTGATTTTATCAATGAATTGCCAAGATAGCTCAATTTCATCCCATCTCGTGAATAAGGATTTATGGTGTTCAGTCATATCTAAGATGAGTTTTTCATAGGCTTCTGGCATGTTGCCCACTGCATTACATGCGATACAGTATTCTAAATCTACTTGTTCAACGTCGTTTCTTAAGCCTGGGACTTTTGAGTTTAACGTCAAACTAATGCCATCGAGTGGGGCAATTTTAATATATAGTTTATTGGTTTTAAGTGGTAAATCCCATTTGTGTTGTTCAGGGGTTTCTTCAAACTCAATGATGATGACCGATTCTTTTTCTTCTAATGCTTTACCGGTCATTAAGTAAAATGGGACGCCTTTAAATCTAGGTGTATCCACAAAGGCTTTTAAGAAGACAAATGTTTCTGTTTTTGAGTCTTGATCAATATTGGGTTCATTTAAATACCCTTCATATTGACCAATGACTAAGGATTTACGGTCGTATCTGAGTTTATCGAATACCTTGACCTTTTCATTCTTTAAGTCTTCACTTTGATAGCTTAATGGGACTTCCATGGCGACCAAGGCAAGCATTTGAAGTAAGTGACTTTGAACCATGTCTTTGAGTGCACCTGAGGTATCATAATACCCAGCTCTGGATAAAATGGTGTCTGTCTCTTTAGCGATAATTTTGACATTTTTAATGGCGTGATTGTGCCATGAACCTTCAAATATTTTATTGGCAAAACGGACAGTTAAGATATTTTGAATCATTTCTTTCCCTAGATAATGATCGATTCGATATAACTGCTTTTCATCGAAATACTGCCATAATAGACCATTAATTTCTCTAGCAGATATTAAGTCTTGTCCAAATGGTTTTTCAAATGTGATAGAGGCATTTAAATCGCCTTTTGTTACTAAGTTGGATAAACCGATGTTTGAGGCAATACTGGTCAGTAAATCTGGTCCAACGGCTAAGTAAAATACACGTCTAGTTTCACCGTATGACTGAATTTTTTCATTTAATCTTTGATAGTCACTTAACGCATCAATATCTAGTTTAAAGTACTCTAAATTCGGTGCGATAAAATCGACATCGAATTTATGGGGTGAGTTTTTCTTCACAAAGTCTAAGTACTCTACTGTCTGATAGTTTCTTCTACCGATTGCGAGGACCAGTGTATCTTTTTCTAATAGTTTTTCTTCTAATAAACGCTTGATGGCAGGTAGTAGTTTTCTAATCGTAAGGTCACCTGTTGACCCAAAAATCGTGATGATATTTCTCATTTTTTATAAGTAGCGTGACCGCCAAATTCCTTTCTCATTGCGGCAACCACTTTTTCAGCAAACTTCTCATCGTCTTTTGATTTAAAGCGTGTGAATAAACTTGCAGTAATGGTTGGTAATGATACTTTTTTCTTTAAGGCTTCTTCGATCATCCACATACCTTCACCAGAATCATCGACTCTACCACTGATCTCATCTAATTTAGCATCTTTAGAAAAGGCATTTTGAATATACCCAATCAAAGCGGATTCGATGATAGACCCGTGATTCCATACAGCAGATAAGCCTTCATAATCGATATCGTAACCGCTTTTGCTTAACAGTTCATACCCTTCACCAATGGCTTGCATCATCCCGTATTCAATGCCGTTATGAACCATTTTGACGTAGTGACCTGATGCTGGTCCACCGACATGAATGTAGCCACCTTCAATGGCGATGCTTTCAAATAAATGGTTGACTTGTTTAATGACGTCAGGCTCGCCACCTACCATCAAACAAGCACCGTGTCTTGCGCCATAAGTCCCACCTGATGTGCCGCAGTCGACAAAATCAATGCCATCTGCTTTTAAGGTTTGATAGCGTCTTAATGAATCATTAAAGTTTGAGTTACCGGCATCAATGATGATATCACCAAGTTGTAAGAATGGTTTGACTTGTGTGATGACACTTTCCGTGATTGGTCCTGCTGGGACCATTAAAAAGACCACTTTTTGGTCTTTTCCTTCCAGTAGCGCTTCAAGGGTATCCACCACTTGAATGCCTTCTTTTTTTGCGAGTTGTTTTTGTGTATCATTTAAATCAAATGCTAACACATCGAATTTGTTATCTTTCATATTTAAGGCAAGATTAAATCCCATCTTACCTAAGCCAATTAATCTAATTTTCATAAAATCCTCCAATTACTTTGATAGTCTAATTATATCATGATTGATTCTATTTATAGATAAACTTGCCTAGTGTTTAAAGGCTATTTTACGATATCTTATGATAAAATATCTTTAGAAAGTAGGTTTTCTTATGATAAAAATGAATAATGTATCTGTCATCACACTAGATGGTGTTAAAGAAAAGAGCATTTGGATAGAGGATAATCTCATTAAAGAAATTTCGGATAAACCTTATGAAGACGGTTTAAGTTTTGGTGGTTTAACCTACTTAATGCCTGGTTTAATTGATTTATATGTCGGTGGGTTTCAACATAACGCATTTAACCAAGCCAACATTCAAGTGTGTGAACAAATTGTAGAAAATATCCAACAAACGGGTGTCACGTCTATGCTTGCCTTAGTAGATACCCAAGGTGAGTTAGATAAAAAGATGCTTGCCATAGATTACTACCAAAAAAGAAAAAGCGAACTAGCCGCTAATATTTTAGGGTTGCACTTAGATGGACCCTATTTAAATGATGATGTCACACCATCTATCGCAGGGTTTAGAACGTATGAAGATATGACGAAAACATATATCAGAATGATATCACTTAACTTGAGGGAACAAAAATCAGTTGATCTCATAAAGTACTTAAAAGCCAAGCACATCATCCCAACCTTGAGTACACACTTTAAATCATATGGTCAGTTTGTAGAAGCAACGTCAAACGGCTTAAGTGTTTCTAGTTATAAAACGCTTCAAACACCCATGTCTTTAAATCCACTGGGTAGTCTAGGAGCAACCTTACTTTATGATGAGGTCTTTCAAACCATCAACGATGATTTGAGTAGCGTGTCTAAAGAAGCCCTTGAGCTCATTTATAGAAGTAAAGGACCATTTGGATTAATTTTAACTGCGATGCATGATAAAGGCTATCAAAATATGAACTTAACCATCAAAAATATCATGGCTTGGTTGAATATTTCCTTAGTTGAGATTACCTGGATGGCATCTTATAATCCTGCTAGACTCTTAGGTGTATCCAAAGTAAAAGGTTCTGTTGAAGTTGGTAAAGATGCTGACTTAGTATTACTGAATGAAGATTATGAACCGATCATGGTCATCATTGATGGTAAAATCACATATCAAAATCAAATGTAACAAGGCGCATAAAGTGTTTATTTGAGCACTTTATGCGTTTTTTCATGCAAAAAAAGCACAACCCAAATGGATTGTGCTTAAATATGGTCGTTCATTTGATCAAAATGGATGTGTGATCAAATCGCTTTTTTCTTTGAATCATCAACTATTTTCGTCTGAGTGAATTGATCAATATGAGCGTAATAAGCTTGGATATCACGAATCAATATTGGATGTTTTGATTCCAATAATCGTCTTATTACTAAATTATATAGTAAAAGTTTCTTCGAGGTTATAGGGGTGACGATTTTAATCTTGTAAAAACGTTTGCCTAGACTAGACTGAAATAGAAAATCTTGAGTGAAGAAAAATAGACCTAATGACGCAATTACAGTGAAAATAGCTATCCCTCTAAGATTCTCTCTCGTTTCTAGAATTGAACCTAAAATCACTATTAATATAAATCCGGGTACAAAAACTATGGCAGCATCAAAATTTATACTCTTTTTGTAACGCTTAAAAACTTCCGAATTGATTAGATCATGCTTTTTCCTAGACATAAACGCTCCTTGAAAACAATACTATTGTAGATGTGCTTTTATTATTTCTGGTAACCCTTTGATTTCTTTTAATGATATCGCCGCAACCGCTACTCTAATGGCATTCGATAATGGAATCACAAAGATATCTTTTGTCATTAAAGATTGATATGTCTTTTGTGGGTGTTGACAAGGAATGGTAATAAAGAACCCTTCTTTGTAAGGGTACATCTTTAATCCAACCTCATTCGCTTCTACTAAAAATGCATGTGCACGTGCTTGTAATAAACTTCTGACTGCTTTTAATTCTTCTATGAAAGTCATTCTTAGAGTGTCATCTTGATCGAGTGCAGTCATGATATGAATAGGTGTGGTTGGTGGACAGCTCCAAGTGCTTCTTGCTTTATAAAGGCTTATGCGTGAGAACTCTTCAATGAGTACACCGTTTCTACTAAAACCAATGAGTGCGCCACCTCTTAAGCCGTATACACCAAACGTTTTTGATGCGCTAAAACAAACGGCAACCAGTAAGTCAGATTCTATTGCTAAGAAGTGTTCAAAACGGTTTCTGGTTAAACTGTAATCCGTATCTGCATAATCGAGATAAGCAATATCATAGATCAAGATAACTGGATGGGATTTTGCTTGTAAGTCTAGGTATGCAATGATCGATTGTAGCTCAGTTTTAGATAATGAATAACCAGTCGGATTTTGTGAGGGGTCATTTAATAAAACAACTAACTTGCCTGTCTTGTTTAATACATCAAGTGCCTTTTCTTTAAAACCCGAAAGATTGAAGTGGTCACCCTCAAATAATGGGTAGGTATCATAGGTCGCTTTAGTCTGACCAATGATGGCTTGATAATTGCTCCAATGGATATCAGGGATTAATACGATATCGTCTTCATTCGTATAATTAGATAGTATATTGGATAATGCGCCACTCGCACCAGGGGTAGCGAGTGAGGTCATATGAAAATGCGATTCTAATGCTGCTCTTTTATCTTTGAAAACCCAGTTTCTGACGGCATTTTGAAAGTCTTTACCACCATCGACTGGTGGGTATGCACGCAGTTTTTGTGAATCTAGGTTACATCTTAGTGTTTCAATCGATTCAAATGCGAGTAGTTTGCCTTGTTCATCCAAAAGCGCACCGATGGTCGCATCTATCGCTTCCGGATGTTCTTTTTTTCTACTTTTCGCACTGGATGCAATCGTTAAGATGTCATCACCTAAATGGAAGGTGTCTGTAAAAGCATTTGCATATTTCATATTTTTCTCCTTAAAATAGATAAAGCCAGCAGGGTGCTGGCTTATGCTTTAATTGAATCTAGGATCTTCTTTTGGTTCTCATAGAAGATTTGATCAGCATAGACTTTGCCATACTTCTTTAAGACTTTTTGATATGCTTTTTTTAAGTTTGGTTTACGGTCTGTTAAGTTATGACAATCGGATGCCACATAATCGACTAATGATTCTTTTAGTAGATAGTGTATTAATTTTCTTCTTCTAAACCCTTCAAGTCCATAAAGCGAGGCTGCGTTGATTTGAATTTGACCACCGGTTCTTTTAATAGAATGATAGTCAGATTTTTTCAAATAAGGATAGCGTTCAATATGGGCAACGATTGGTTTTAATTTTAACACCTTTAAATTGAAGACGGTTTCTTCAATCGATTGTTCGTGTGTGGTTGAAAACTCTACTAACGTATAAGTCGTGTGGTCAAACGCCAAGGTATCTTTTAAGTCTAATAATTGATCTTTAAAGTAAACTTCTTTGCCTAAGTATAAGTTAATTGGTAAGTTTTCTTCAGTCACCGCTTGTTTTAGCCTTGAAAAAGTCTCTTCGATGTAATTCGTTTTCTCGATATTATGTCTTTTGAAGTGCGGGGTTAAGATGACATCTGTCACACCAATGAGAACTTGTTGTCTTAACATCAAGAGTGCCATATCCATATCCTTAGCCCCATCATCTACGCCTGGTAGAATATGGGTATGGATATCAATCATAGTACTTATAAGTGTAACCGTAGCGGTTGCCTTTATTGACACGGTCTTGTGTCATGGCGATACCGATGATTGGCACATTGTTTCTCGTTAAACTTGTAATCGCTTCTTTGACCATCGATTTTCTACCTTGCCCATGAGCAACGACGAAAATGATGCCATCTGCTACTTTATTGACTAATAGGGCATCAGATACAACAATGACTGGTGGGGTATCTAATAAGATATAATCGTATTCTTGTTTTAATTCATTGAATAAGTCTTGAAGTTTTTGAGATTGTAAGACTTGAACGACGGATGTGGTCTTTTCACCACTGATGATAAAGTCAACTTTATCTTCAGAGTGTTGAATTAGATCTTTCTTTTCAATCTTTCCTAATAAATAATCGGTTAACCCTAATTTATTGATGACAGAGAATATGCGATTAATCTTTGGTCTTCTTAAATCTAGGTCAACCATTAATACTTTTTTCCCTCTTTGGGCTAGTAAGTATGCAACATTCGAGATTAAGGTTGTTTTACCTTCAGCTTGCATGCTGGATGTAAATTGAATGACTTTATATTTTTGATCAATATTGGCATATTCTAAATTGACAATGAGTTTTTGAAGTGATTCTGTGACATAGGAATTTGGTGCTTCTTTGGCAATTAGGAACCCATAATTGTCTGCTGTTTTTTTGGTAAATAATTTCATATTATAAGTCCTCCTTCACTTCAAAGCTTGGGATGACACCTAATACTTGAATATCAAAATCCGCTTCGATTTCTTCTTTGGTTCTATAGGTGTTATTGGTTAATTCTTTGACTAATACAATACCAACACCTAAGATACCACCTAATAGCACACCAATGATCACAAACAGTGGTTTATTTGGTGAGGCGTATGTGCCGGTTTTCGCAACCGTGGTTGGATCACTGATTTTACCAGCAAATGATGAAAAGGTTGGGTTGTTTTCTGCAATGTCTCTTGCTGAGGCAATGATTTGATTTGCAACATCTTTAGCCAACTCAGGGTCTTCATTTTGATAGGTAACATAAACGAAGAACGTTGTGTTAGAAGAGGTAATGGTTAACCCATTTCTCAATTCTGATGTAGACATATCCAGATTAAGTGTTTCAATCACGTCATCTAAGACGATATCTTTTTTCATAAACTCTGCGATTGATGGGACCAAACGAAGTGCTGTATTATAGTCAAATCCGAGTTCACCAGATGATTCTACTTGGACAATGACATCTGATCTTGATTCATACATTGGGGTCGCAATTCTAAACGCGTAGATAAAAGCTACGGCTGCGATTAAGACGGTTGAAATCCCAATGAATAGCCAGTTTTTAAGTAATAAGTTAACGAGCTCAATTAGGCTAAGTCCTTTTTCTTCTTGATTTTCCATAAAAATCTCCTTTATTAAATAACACGTGATGTCTTTTCTTATAAATCAATTATAGCACACGTATGTGCGATAATCTAGTTATATAAAAAGGCATAATTTGATTAAATACTTCAAAATTATTTGGTTTTATGCATTAAGTCGATGACTTTATCAATATCTTTCTTAACCGCTTCAAGCGAGGTCATCCAGAATGCTTTATCTGTGACATCAATGCCCATTGATTTAGCCGCATCTTCAACGCTTGCTTTACCTGTTAAGGCTAGTAAGTTGTCATAGTTCTTTAAGAATGCTTCAGGGTTTTGTTCATAAAGGGCATATAAACCTTTACCGAATAATAATCCAAAGGCATATGGGAAGTTATAGTAATTTAAGCCTGCACTATAATAATGACCTTTATTTAACCACATATATGGGTGAAGATTGTTTTCATCTAATCCATCTTGATAGGCTTGTTTTTGTGCATCTAGCATAAATGATTTCATCTGGTCTTTTGAGATTGGCATACCTGCATGTTCAAATAGTTTGTTTTCAAACATATAGCGAGACAAAATATCAATGATGACTTGCGTGTCGCCTTGAAGGGATATTTCTAAGACGCTTAATCTTTCTTCATCTGTATTTAACCCTGCATATAATTTGTTCATGACGATGGTTTCACAGAAGATGGATGCCGTTTCTGCCAAAGGCATTGGATAACTCCAGTTGAGTGGTGCTTCATTTGAAATCACATCACCATGATAACCATGGCCAAGTTCATGTGCCAATGTCGATACATCTGATAAAGAACCAGTGAAGTTCAATAAGAATCTGGATTGCTTAATTTGAGGTTGATTTGAACAGAAAGCCCCACCACGTTTACCTTTTTTAGGGAAGGCATCGATCCAATGGTTATCAAAAGCACGCTTCGCAAAGTCCCCTAAGCGGCTAGAAAAACCATAGAAGGCATCTAACACGGTTGTTTGAGCTTCTTCGAATGTATAGGACTTACTTAACTTACCGATTGGGGCGAATAAGTCATAAAATGGCAAACCATTTTCATGACCTAAATAAGCTGCTTTTTCTTTTAGGTAGTTTGCGAAATGTGGTCTATAAGACATCATCGCTTCAATCATCGCATCTAAGGTCTTTTTTTCCATATGAGAAGACTCTAACGTCTTTTCAAGTGCACTTTCATACCCTCTTAATTGATTCATCTCGACGACTTCGCGCTTGATGTTTGATAAACTCATTGATACTGCATCGGCGATTGGTTCATAGCTTTTAAGTTCAGCTTCATACGCTTGTTTTCTAACTTGTTGACTATTATCATAGGCTAAGTTTCTAACTTCGCTTAAAGTGATGGTTTGATCGCCCATTTGAACGTTTAAGTTCGCGGTTAATACACCTTGAAGTTGTTGCCATTGGCTAGATGCGATTTGACGCATCTTCGAATAAAGCACTTCTTCAGCTTCACTCAATAAATGGGATGCTGATTTTTGTTCAAGGGTTAAAACATATAAATATTGGTTAACCAGTGCACTCTCTTTGGCTAGTGCTTTTAAATCTAAATCTTTGATAAATCTAGTCATTAACACATTTTCTTTTGTAACCGAAGAGAATAGTTTTTGAAGTTTCGCCATGTAAGACAGCGCTTCTTGGTTAGTCACATCCGTTGCTGAGGTTAAGGATGCGAAGGCATATAAGTTATGAACCAAGGTTTCAGTTTCTTCTTGAAATCTTAAGTATGCTTCTAGTAAGGCTAAATCTGATAAATGATCGTCATTCTTAACCAATGCTTTATATGCATCTAGTTTTTGGGCGAATGTGTCTAAGTCTTTTTGATATGTATCGTCAAAGCCTTTGTATAAATCATTTAAATTCCAATTCATGTTAGTGTCCTCTTTCCGCTTTCAGTTCAAAGAGTTGGTCTCTTAGTTCTGTTGCTAATTCGAAATCTAAGTTCTTAGCGGCTTGTTTCATGTCGCGTTCTAATCTTAGGATTTCTCTATCTATATCTTTCTTCGTATATTTCTTCTTAGGTGTGTCATCTTCAATGTCTTGTTTCATCTTGATGTCATCACGAATATCTTTTTTAATGGTGACTGGTGTAACGCCCCATTTTTCGTTAAATTCTAACTGAATTTGACGACGTCTGTTGGTTTCATTGATTGCTTTTTCCATGGCGTCACTGATGTGGTCTGCATACATGATGACATGACCATTTAGGTTTCTAGCTGCTCTACCGATGGTTTGAATTAAACTTCTTTCACTTCTTAAGAAGCCTTGTTTATCGGCATCTAAGATGGCAACTAAGGATACTTCAGGTAAATCTAGACCTTCTCTTAATAGGTTAATCCCGATTAAGACATCGTATTTACCAATTCTTAAATCTCTGAGTATCACGATACGTTCCAATGACTTAATCTCTGAGTGGAGATAAGCGACTTTTAAGCCTAGTTTCTTGAAATAAGCGGTTAAATCTTCACTCATCTTGATCGTGAGGGTTGTGACCAACACACGTTCATTATTGGTGATACGTTTGATGATTTCGGCGTATAAGTCGTCGATTTGTCCAAACGATTTTCTGACCTCAATTTCAGGGTCAATTAGATAAGTAGGTCTGATGATTTGCTCAATGATTGGGAATCCTTTCGATAACTCATAATCCCCTGGTGTTGCCGATAGATAGATGACATTATCGAGCTTTTGTTCAAATTCATCGAATTTGAGTGGTCTGTTATCTAGTGCACTTGGTAGTCTAAATCCATAATCTACCAAGGTTGTTTTTCTTGATCTATCCCCGTTATACATCCCTCTAACCTGTGATACCGTCACGTGGGACTCATCGATGATAAGCAAGAAATCTCTATTAAAGAAATCAATTAGGGTTGCTGGTGTTTCGCCTTCTTCTTTTAATGCTAAATGTCTAGAGTAGTTTTCAACCCCAGGACACACACCAATTTCTTCAAGCATTTCAATATCATATTTGGTACGCATTTGAATGCGTTCCGCTTCTAGTGGTTTTTCGTCATCTTTAAAATACAAAATGCGTTCTTGAAGTTCATTTTTAATCCGTCTAATGGATTCTTTCAGTTTTTCTTTATTCGTCATGAAGTGGGTTGCCGGGAATATGGTGACATAATCTAGTGATTCAATGGCTGTCCCTGTTAGGACGTCAAACCGTCTGATTCGGTCTATTTCATCACCAAAGAATTCTATTCGAATCCCATTTTCTCGTTGGTTTGAGGGAATGATTTCTACAGAATCGCCTCTGACTCTAAAAGTACCTCTATGAAAATCAATATCATTGCGTTGATAGGTTAGTTCCACTAACTTATTGAGTAGTTGATTACGCTTCATTGTATCGCCAACTCTGGCAAACACGATGGAGTTTTTATAATCATCTGGGTCACCAATCCCATAAATACAGGATACGGATGCGACGACGATGACATCGTCCCGTTCTAGCAAGGACGCAGTGGCGCTATGCCTCATTTCATCGATTTCATCGTTAATAGAGGCATCTTTTTCAATATAGGTATCCGAGGTCACGACATATGCCTCTGGTTGATAATAATCATAATAAGAAATAAAATATTCGACTCTATTTTCTGGGAAAAATGATTTTAACTCACTATAGAGTTGTCCCGCTAAGGTTTTATTGTGTGCTAAGACTAACGTTTTCTTACCCATTTTTTCAATGATGTTACTGATGGTAAATGTTTTACCAGTCCCTGTAGCACCTCTTAATACTTGTTGTTTTAACCCTTTTTCAAAGTTATTGGATAAAGTCTCAATCGCTTCGATTTGGTCACCCATTGGTTTGTATGGGGCTACAAGTTTAAATTTAGACAACATCATCACTTCCTTTTATGGACTATTATACATAATAGTTAGAAAAAAAGCACGACATTCGTGCTTAATTTAGGCTATTATCTTCTGTATCGAGTCTTGAGACACGTAGTGGGTTGATAATATTTTCTGCGATATTTTTCAAGTGATCGCCAATGCGTTCCATGTTAGATAAGATTTCGACATAGTTTGTATTAGATGTAAACGTAAATAAGCCTTCTTTTAAACGTTCAACATAGTTAAATCTGAATTTTTCTTGAAGTTTATCGGTTAAGTCTTCATACTCAATGGCTAACTTAGCTTTCTCAACATCGTTATAGATAAATGATGCCAATGTCACATCAAACATTTCTTCCAATACTTTATAGAAATGGCTCAAATCTTCCACTGCTGCATCTGTTAAGGTTTGGTTCTCATCATAACGATTTTTGAAGAATCCGACTAAATTGGTTAGGTGGTCTCCGATACGCTCAAAGTCTCTAATCGTATCTAAGTCTCTGGATAATCGTTTAGAGTCTTTTTCAGATAACTCATTGTTTCTAACTAAGGTAATCATATAGTCATGTAGACGTTTATCATAATCGTCTAATGTGCGTTCAAGCTTATCTGCTTTTTCTTCCACATCTGCTGTATTTTGGAAGCTATAGCGCTTCGTTAATAAGAAATATTGTTTGGATAAATCACCCATTCTATTGATGCCTTTTTTAACATAATAAAGGGCTAATGACGGTGTTTCTTGAAGTAAGGATTCATTGAAGATGACTTGTAGTTCATCTGTGTATGGTTTATCCTTAATTAGCCATTTCGAAATCCTAATCATGTGGTCCATGAAATAGAATAATAAAATCGATGTGACGATGTTCATAAACATATGCGCAAATGCCAAGGTTGACATAGAGAATGGTTCTAAGAATGTTAATTCTACCCATGCAACTAGATGGTAGTAAGGCCATAAGAAGATTAAGAATACAACCGTCCCAAACACATTAAACATGATGTGGATGGATGAGAAACGTTTGGCTTCTAGTGACCCATTAATAGCTGCGATAACGCTTGTAATGGTTGTCCCGATATTGGCACCTAAAATCAATGGTAATGCACCAATGAGTGAGAATGTCACGACACCACTTTCAGCATTCAAGTGATACAGTTTTTGAATGATCCCGATTGCGGCCGATGAACTCTGAACGAATGCCGTAAATAATGTCCCAAACGATACACCAAATAACCAGAAAGCCCCATTGGATGTGTCTGAAAATAAGAAGAATAAATCTTGGACCATATCATTTGCGACAATGGTTTTTAACCCATCACCCATGACTTCTAGTCCAAAGAATATTAACCCGAAGCCCAATAAAGTTGTCCCAAGGTTTCTAATCAACTTACGTTTAAAGAAGAATAACATCACGACTGCGATGAAAATCATCAATAGCGCATAATCGGCAATTGGTAAACCGATTAAAATGGAAGTCATCGTGGTCCCGATGTTTGCCCCAAAAACCATACCTACTGCCTGTTTTAATGTCATCAATCCAGCGCTAACTAATCCGATTACTAAAACCGTTGTACCAGAAGAGGTTTGAAGTAAAACGGTAATCAAAAACCCCATCAAAATGGCTTTTAGTGGTGTATTGGTTGTCTTTTCAATCAACATGCGCATTTTATTGCCAGCTGAACGTTTTAACCCTTCACCCATTAAATCGATACCATAAAGGAATAACCCCAATCCACCTAGTACCATTAAAATATTCATGGTCATTTCATTCATATAATAATCCCCTTTTTCTAAAATAAAAATCAAAAAAAGATGCTAAAAAATAGCACCTTTTAAAGTCCCCAAACTTAAACACGACAGCTCTTTTAAAGCTTTAATATTCAATATTGTGTTTGAATATTGTTTCATATGATCACCTAGACGATAATGTTAGAATTTATTGAAGTTTGCTAACCAATTGGTATAGTTCTTCTGTTGATTCATTGTTCATAGAAAGTACTTCTTTAAATGGTAAGTAAATCATCTTTGAATTCATTTCGCCGATGGCAACCCCAGTGATACCTCTATTGATTAAGTCAATGGCATATGCACCCATTCTGCCAGCTAGGATTCTGTCCTGTGCGGTTGGTGAACCACCTCTTTGGACATAACCTAAGACAGTTGCGCGGCATGCAAATCCACTCTTTTCGGTTATTTCTTCTGCTAAATCATGTACGTTTGTAATGTTTTCTGTAATCACGATGATGGCATTTCTTCTGCCTTCACTCTTGTGTACTTTTAGTTTTTCAATCAAGGTTGGTTTATCCAGTGGATGGTCTTTCGTGATGATGAATTCAGCCCCACAGCTTAATCCAGCCATGACTGCTAAATCGCCACAATCTCTACCCATGGTTTCAACCAGTGAACAACGTTGATGTGAAGATGCGGTGTCTCTGAGTTTATCGATGGCATCGACGATTGTATTGAGCGCTGTATGAAAACCAATCGTATAATCGGTTCCAGCTAAATCATTATCGATGGTCCCAGGAATCCCAATGACTGGAAACCCCATTTCGGTTAAGGCTTGTGCACCTCTATAAGTCCCATCCCCACCAATTGCCACCAAACAATCAATGCCGAGCTTTTTCATATTCGAAACAGCTTGTTCCCTGACACTTAATTCTTTAAATTCAGGTAACCTTGCGGTACCTAAAATTGTGCCACCTTTTTGAAGGATTTCTGAAACGCTCTTTCTGGTCATTTTTTCAAAATTACCATTAACCAACCCTTGATAGCCATCCATGACGCCATAAACTTCGTGTCCACTATTGAGACCTGCTCTAACGACTGCACGGATTGCAGGGTTCATACCTGGGGCATCGCCACCAGAAGTTAATACTGCTATTTTCAATATACCACCCCAAATCGCCATTATTATATCATTTTTATGGGATGTTTTTACTGCTTTTTTACAAACTTAAACTAGAAATCGTTTTCTTACAGTATTTTCTACCCTATTATGATAAAATGTTAACGAAACACGAATGAAAGGATGCATATATATATGAAAAACTTAAAAGGGGCCGCAATTTTAGGCCAATCAGGTGGACCTACTAGCGTCATTAACGCAAGTGCTGCCGGCGTATTTTTAGAAGCTTTAAAACAAGAAAACATTACAGCTGTTTATGGTGCAGCTCATGGTATCAAAGGGATCTTAGATGAACAATTCTATGACATGTCAAAAGAAGACATCAAAGAATTAGAATTATTAAAGAATACCCCATCATCTGCAATCGGTTCAGTCCGTTATAAATTAAAACCATTAAAGAAAGACCCAAGTGATTATGAAAGATTACTTGAAGTATTTAAAAAATACAACATCCGTTATTTCTTCTATAACGGTGGTAACGACTCAATGGATACATGCAATAAGATCAGCAAATACTTCAAGAGTGCTGGTTGGGATTGTAATGTCATGGGTGTACCTAAAACCATCGATAACGACTTAACAGGCACTGACCACTGCCCAGGCTATGGTTCAGCTGCTAAGTATGTTGCTACTACATTAATGGAACTTTACCATGATGCGACTGTTTATAACACACCAATGGTCACTGTTGTTGAAGTCATGGGTAGAAATGCTGGTTGGTTAACAGCTGCTGCACAACTTGCAGTTGCTAAAGGTCAAGGACCAGACTTAATCTATCTACCAGAAGTTGTATTTGATTATGACCAATTCTATACAGACGTTGAAAAAGTTGTTGCTAGAAAAGGCAAAGCCATCATCGTTGTATCTGAAGGCATTAAAGATGCAGATGGTAAATATGTACCTGAACATTACTCAAGCCTATCTACTGACTCATTCGGTCATGCGCAATTAGGTGGTACTGCTTCTATCTTAGCAGAACAAATCAAAGAAAGATTAAACGTCAAAGTACGTTCAATCGAATTCTCATTACTACAAAGAAGTGCTGCACACTTAGCGTCTAAAGTAGACGTTAAAGAAGCTTACATGGCTGGTGTTAAAGCCGTTAGAGCCGCAGTACGTGGTACAACAGATAAAATGGTTGGTTTTGAAAGAGTATCTTCAAACCCATATAAGATTAAATACAAATTAGTATCATTATCTAAAGCAGCTAACACTGAAAAGAAAGTGCCAGCTGAATGGATTTTACCTAACGGTCAAGGTTTAACTCAAGATTATGTGGATTATGCATTACCATTAATCCAAGGAGACGACAAAGCACCGCTAGTTGATGGTCTTCCAAGATTTGCTCAACTTAAAAAAGTATTTGTTGAAAAGAAATAACCAATTAACTCAATAAATCAAAACACTTCTGTCAAAGGAAGTGTTTTTTTTATTGATAAGCGAATGAATCCACTTGTTAAATGTACAAAAATCATTATAATTTAACTTGTATATAAGGAGATATTATATGGATTTTATCATACCGTTTTTGTTGTTAGTATTTGGATTTGTTTTACTCGTAAAAGGCGCCGATTTGTTTGTTGATGGGGCATCATCGATCGCGAAGTTTTTTAAAGTATCCAGTTTAGTCATCGGTTTAACTGTGGTTGCATTTGGTACCTCGTTACCAGAGGCAGCAGTTAGTATATCGGCGTCCATTGCCGGTGTCGATGATGTATCACTCGGTAACATCGTAGGTTCTAATATCTTTAATATTTTATTCATCTTGGGGTTATCTGCAGTAATTGTGTCACAAGTAGTTCATGGTGATTTACTATCGAGAGACTTCTTATTTTCGATTCTATCAGCAGTGATACTAATACCATTTTATTATTTTATTGGCATCGATCATGTAGTTACTAGATTAGAGGGTATTTTCTTATTGGTCTTATTCGCCCTATTCTTATATGCAGTCTTTAAAAATAGTAAGCAAGTTGAGTTATTAGAGGTTGAAGACATCAAACTCAAGTATCCGATTAATAAAGCACTAATCATTACGTTGCTCGGTTTAATTGGGATTGTTGCAGGCGGTGTTTTGGTCACAAACGCTGCGAGAGACATTGCCTTAAAGTTAGGGATGTCTGAATGGTTGGTTGGCTTAACAATTGTATCCATTGGGACTTCATTACCGGAATTGGTAACAAGTGTCGTTGCCGCATTTAAAAAAGAATCAGATATTGCGATTGGGAATGTCGTAGGTTCTAATATATTTAACGTGTTATTCGTCCTCGGTTTTAGTGCATCCATATCGCCCGTAAATATCAACGTATCCGCGCTATTTGATGTAGTTTTCTTATTAATCATATCTGTTACTACATACTTATTTGCATTATCCAGTCGTAAGATTAGCCGAATTGAAGGTTTGTGTATGTTTTTGGCATATCTAGGCTATATGGCTTACATCATCATGAGAGATTTAAATTAACTAAATTCTCCCTACATCATTTGACAGATGACAAAAAACCATTATAATGGTTATGGAATGATGTAAGGGAGGATTTTTTATATGACCCTATGGTTATCAGTATTATTATTAATTATCGGATTTTTGTTACTCGTTAAAGGTGCCGACTTCTTTGTGGATGGTGCGTCTAATATCGCGAGAGTGTTTAGGGTGTCTTCCTTAATCATTGGTTTAACAGTGGTCGCATTCGGTACGTCTCTACCAGAGGCAGCGGTGAGTATTTCATCCGCATTAGCTGGTGTAGATGATGTGTCTTTTGGCAATATTGTTGGGTCTAACATCTTTAATACAGCATTGATTTTAGGGGTATCAGCTTTGGTAATCCCACAAGTGGTGCACCTAGATTTGGTTAAAAGAGACTTACCAATCAACGTGTTGGCTGTACTCGTATTGATTCCATTCTTTTTCTTATTTAGTCAAACAACGAATTTACTAAATCGTTTTGAAGGTGTTGTCTTACTATTCATGTTGGCAGGTTTTATGTATTTAATCTTAAAAGATGCAAAAAACATGCGTAACCTTGATCCACATCAATTAGCTGAAGCAAAAGAAATTAAAGCCCCAGATATGAGCATCAAAAAGGCCATTATTCTAACCTTAATCGGGATGGCAGGCATTGTTTTTGGTGGTATATTGGTCACAAATTCTGCAAGAGATATCGCCATTGAACTTGGGATGTCAGAATGGCTAGTCGGTCTAACGATTGTCAGTGTCGGCACATCCTTACCTGAACTGGTAACGAGTGTAGTTGCCGCATTTAAAAAAGAATCAGATATTGCCATTGGTAATATCGTGGGTTCTAATATCTTTAATATATTATTCATTTTAGGTATGACAGCATTCATCAATCCAGTCAGCTTAAATGCATCCGCCATCATTGATGTTGTGATCTTACTCTGTATTACATCCTTTGTATTGGTAGTCGCATACTTTAAACGACATGTTGGTAGATTAAATGGTTTAATCTTATTAATGAGCTATATCGCGTATTTAGTTTATATCATCATAAGAGACACACCAACTCTATAAAAAGACAAAACGGCAATTAAAATTTGCCGTTTTTTTTCTACATTTGGATTTGATTTAAGAATGAGATGACCAATGAAAACCACGATTGATTGTGTTTATTTTCTAAATCATAGTGGATTGGATCATCCGTTTGTTCCTTAATGACTGCTTTTGTCCCTAAAGAAATCCCGTGAACGCCTTTGTGATATAGGTGTAAGTCCACGATTACTTTATGCTTTTTCAAGGCTTGATAGAAAAGTTCGCTATTTTCAACCGGTACGGCTTGGTCATCCACTGTATGCCATAAGAAGGTTGGTGGTGTTGCTTGAGATACTTTTAGTTCAAGCGAAAAATCCTTTCTGCTTTCAGCACTTTTATTGCCATATAATCTTTGGATAGAGTCATGATGAGCAAATGCTTTTTTACCCGTGATAACTGGATAAGATAAAATCATGGCTAATGGTTTTTTTAATCCATATTGTTGATAAGTTACCCCTAGTTTAGCCATATAGTGGCCACCACTTGAAAAACCAACAAGAATAATATCTCTATGCTTAATTGGTAGGCCCTTGTTTTCGATTAAGTATTGATAGAACCCTGCTAATTCCAGAATAGCCGCTTCATGCATTAACCATGTTTCGCGGTAATAAATGATAGCCGTATGATACCCATGATGTAAGAATTGTTCTGCAATCGGCATCGCTTCTCTTGGTGAGGTTCTTTGATAACCACCACCTGGTGCAATCAACACCAATGGCCTTAAGACATTATCTTTTAAGTGAATGTCAATATAGTTATTTGAGTTGAGTTGATGTCTCATTTGATATGTTCTAACCTTTCAATGATGAATTTCAAGCCGCCATAGTCATTTGGTCTAACTTGTATTTTATAGACTTTATTCAGTTCGATTTTACCTTTGTACGTCTGATAAGTATTTGAAAACATCGTCATTTCTAATGTGACAGATCCGTCTGTCACTTCTAGAAATGCCATTTCTTGTTTGGTTTTGGTGATGATTTCATTGATCTTTTTGATGTAACCAATGGTTTGATGACTATGGGTAGAGAGTGCCTGGAGTTTATCTATTTGATGGTCTTTGATATAGGTTTCATATTGCATAAACGGTGACATTTGCAAGTTAAAGCCAAGTACTTCTTTTTCTTTTTCAATCAGTGTACCTAAGTCATATTCATCAAATGTTTTTGACACAATGTCAGAGACAAACAGTTCATATGCATCCACTTGGACGTTTCTTTTTTCAAACAGTGTTTTTCTATTTAATTTAAACCCGTCCAATGCCCCACTAAATATCAGTGCGTTCATGACTGGTTCTTTTAATTCACCTTTTAGTCTCGCTTTAAAATCATCGTAGTCTTTAAATGGTTGCACCTCACGTGCCTCTTTGACTTTTTGAACCGTTTGTGAGCCTACATTCTTAATAGCTATCAAAGGATATATGACGCCTTTATCGGTGAGTTTAAACTCAAAATCCGTTTGATTCACATCCGGTGGTAAAACCTGAATCGATGCTTTTTTTAATTGATCAATATAGTTTGTAATGGCCTCAACACTTGAGGTCACACTCGATAGTAATGTCGTCATAAACGCATCAAAATAATTGGCTTTTAAATAAGCCATTTGATAGGCAACAATCGCATATGCAACGGAGTGACTCCGGTTAAATCCATAGTCTGCGAACTTGACTATGTAGTCATATATCTTATTCGCAAGTGCTTCTGTTTTACCATTTAAAACAGACTTTTTCACAAACTTAATGCGTTCATTTTCAAGTATGTCGTGGTTTTTCTTAGAGACACCACGTCTTAATAAATCTGCCTCAGCCAACGTATAATTGGCAAATTCATTGGCTATTTTCATAATCTGTTCCTGGTAAATGATGATGCCATACGTTGGTTTTAAAATGGACTTTAATGCGGGGTCAATGTAAGAAAACGGTTTGCCGTTTCTTCTTTCAATGTAGACATCGATGTTGTCCATTGGACCTGGTCTAAATAGTGCGAGTAAGGCAACGACATCTTCAAACGTATTCGGTTTGAGTTTCGTTAGTACACGTCTCATCCCAACCGATTCCAATTGAAATACGCCTTGGGTGTCCGCTCTACTCAATAAATCATATGTTTTTGAATCATCAAATGGGATATTCAAGATATCGATATCGATTGACTTAGTGTCTTTTAGTAGTTTTAACACATCGGTGATGATGCTTAGATTACGGATCCCTAAAAAGTCGATTTTTAATAACCCCAATGATTCTAAATCACTGGCTTCAAATTGGCTTTGATATAAATCAGATGCCCCTGTTTGGAATGGGATGATCCTCGATAAGTCTTCATTGGATAAAATGATACCTGCCGCATGTGTCCCAGTTTGTCTTGGTAGCCCTTCGATTTGTTTGGCTAAATCGAGTATTTTTTGAGTGCTTGGATCTAGTATTGAGGTCGCACTAGTTGCGAGTTTGACAATTCGGTTTGTATCATTCATCGATAAATTTTGTGTACGGCAAATATCTCTAATCGAACTTTTCACTTGTAAGGTTGAAAAAGTGGTAATCGACAATACGCGTTTTTTACCATATTTTTCTGCTACATACTTTATGACTTCATCTCTTCTATTATCCGGAAAATCTAGATCGATATCTGGCATACTAATGCGTTCCGGGTTTAAAAACCGTTCAAATAATAAATCGTATTTGATCGGGTCAACATCTGTAATGCCTAAGCAATAAGATACCAATGATCCTGCCGCTGACCCTCTACCTGGCCCAACCATGATGCCATGTTGTTTGGCATATTTGACAAAATCCCAAACCACTAAGAAGTAATCGTCATACCCCATGTTATGGATGGTTTTAAGTTCAAAATCCAGTCTTTCTTTGTATATATCAGGATTTGCCCATTTGCCTTGTTTATATCGTTTTCGTAAACCCACTAGACATAAATCTTTTAGATAAAGGTCTGATATCACGGTTTTATCGTCTAAGACTTTTGGCAATTCAAATGTTTTATGATTTAAGTTAAAATCCACTTTAGAAAATGCTTTATTTAGGTTATCAAACACAAAAGGATACTCAGAAAATAGTTGTTTTAGTTCATCATACGTTTTAAAACTATAATCGCCATCGTCAAATCGTGCTTTGTTTGGATCGTCAATTTTGATTAAAGCATCAAACGCTTCCTGTTGGTGTTTCAAGTAATTCGTTTTATGAACTGGTAATATATGAATGCCTTGGCTGTTGGCTAATCTATTGATAAGTGGGGCAACCACCATTTCTTGTTTAAGGGTTTGTAGGCTTAATCCTATATAAAAATCGCTTAATGCTTGTTTGTAGTCAAGCGTTAATGCTAGTGCTAAATCGAACTCTGATTTTAATAAGGCTTGATCAATATCCGATTCAAACCCTGGTGTCACAAATATGAGGGATTCTTGATATTTAATCAAATCTTTAAAGTCGATGATGCGTTCTTTGGATAAGTTAACTAGACTAGAAAGGATGATGAGGTTTTGATAGCCCAAATCGTTTTTAGCATAGGCAAGTAGGCATGTTTTCTTTTGCATGTGCACTAAATCAATCTTCATCCCAATGACTTTTTTAATGGGTGTTTTGACGTGTTTAAAAAACTTATATGCGGCATATAAGTTGTTGTCATCAGATAGATAAATCTTGTCATAACCGGCTTTTAATGACATATCTGCCATGTCTTCAAGCTTGATCATCGATTTTAATAGACTATATTCACTTTGAAAATATAGAAAGCCTGCCATCTAATCACATCCTAATTGATAGTATATCATAGATATATATTGATGCTTTATGGAAATTGACTAAAGTCATGATTTCTTCAGTTTAACATAATAGATACCAAAGGCAGCAATCGATAACACACTTCCACCGATGATGACATAGGCAATTCGCATGAGGGACGGATTTTGATCTGGTTTATTTTCAAGAATGGTAATGCTTCTTAAGTGATAGCTGTGATTCCCAAATGCATCAATCGCCAAATACAGGGCTTGATACTCACCAGGTTCTTCACTCAAATTGGTCTCAACTAAAGTCCATTTGACTGGTAGATTCGAATTATCAGTCACCTTAATATTTGCATTTAAATCAATCGCTGCATAACTATCTTGTTTAATTGGTGCGATATCAAAGGTTGGTGGTATTAAGTCTCTCACGATGATAGACATACGGTATGAAGTCTTATTATTAGACGAATCTGTTAGTTCATAAATGGCTTCATAGTGACCGACTTGGTTGGTGTTTAAATCGGTATCTATCAACACATCTGAAACAGAAATTGAATCATAGTTATCACTGGCTTTGATGATTAAATCCGATAATTGAACCGTTTCATTTAAACTGATAACCAGTTGATTCGTCTTTAAAGCAAGCGTTGGCTCTAATAAATCTTGGATTTGAAGAAAGGTTTCATGGTAAGTATGATTCCCTGATTGGTCATAAACATCAATTCTAATCGGATAACTGCCAATGGCTTGATAGTTAACCTCGTTATCTGTCAATGACACATTTGGTGATTGATCATAGTTATCGGTAATGACATAAAACTGATTCAAATCCAATGTATCACCGATATTGATGATGGGGTTCTCTTTTTCGACAATGACAGGACATTGGTAATCTTTAACGTGAAGTAGTAATACGTATCTTGATTCGTTTAAGGATTTATCCATTAAAATGATATGCAGTTTATATAAACCAATTTGGTTCAAATTAATGCCTTGGTAGTCAACTGTAACTGATATATCACTTTTAGCATCGTAATTATCCTTGTAATCGATATATTTTAAGTAATCAATCACAGTGGTTTTTACTGGAACTTCAATCATGATGCCTTTGGTTAAGATGGGCGGTTCTGTATCAATGATTCTAAATGTGATGGATTGAACTGATGATTTGTTATATTTTGGTGACGTCACTTTATAATCGAGTCTATATTCTTTTAAGATACTCGTATTAATCACGGAAATAAACGTGTAATTGATGCCATTTTTAATATAATAGAGATTATCGTCTCTTAACCCTTCTGTTAGTGTGGCATAAGGCATGTCTAAATAGTCCTCTATATTCGCATGGAGTGGGACTTCTACAGTTGTGTTATGCCAAACAAACACTTGATTATTCGCATATATTTTCACTGATATTAACGGCATTAATAAAATCATAATCCATAGTTTTTTCATGATATCACCCAATAGATAGATACCAAACTTAACGCATATTTACTTTAAAAAAACAGCCGATTTGTGATCGGCTGTTAATGTTATATGACGTCTGCAAGCTTTTCTTCGCGTTCCGTTAAGAATTGGCGTTTGTATAATTCGAAGTATGCGCCACGTTTCGCAAGCAGTTCTTTGTGTGAACCTTGTTCAACGATTTTACCATTGGACAAGTAAACAATTAAATCACTCTTCACGATGGTAGATAAGCGGTGCGCAACAATAAAGGATGTTCTGTCCTTTAATAGCGTATCGGTCGCATCCTGAATTACCTTTTCGGATTCGGAGTCGATCGATGAAGTCGCTTCATCTAGAATTAAGATTCTAGGGTCTGCTAAGATGGCTCTCGCAAATGATATCAATTGTTTTTGACCAATCGATAATTTATTCCCGCCTTCACCAACTTCGCTTTGGTATTGATGTTCCATTTCTTTGATGAAATCATCTGCACCAATTGCTTTAGCAGCAGATATCACTTGTTCATCGGTTGCATCTAAGTTACCATAACGGATGTTTTCCATCACAGTACCTGAAAATAGATGTGGTGTTTGTAAGACATAACCTAAACGTTTGTGTAACCAGTGTAAGCTTCTTGCTTTGTAGTTTTTGTTATCGATTAGGATTTCACCTTTGGTTGGTTCATAAAATCTAGATAATAGGTTGATGATGGTGGTTTTACCACTACCAGTATGCCCGACTAATGCAACTGAGGTTCCCGCTTTTACGGTTAAATTAAAGTTTTCTAAAATTACTTCATTGTCAACATATTGGAATGTGACATCTTTAAATGTGACATCACCAACAATCGGTTCCCAGTTTTCTTTCTTAGGTGCCAATAAATCGCCATAAGCTGCGATGACTTCATCTGTATCGTGGATTTCTGGTTTGGTTTCAATCAATTGTACGACACGTTCTGCAGAAGCTTGTGCTTGTTGGAATTGCGCTAAGATTCTTGCAATCTGCATGATTGGTTCAAAAAATCTGATCGCATATTCGATAAATGCATAAAGCGTACCAACTGAGATAACCGCCGTTAGGCCAACCCCTAAAACGCTTCTGCCACCTTCATAGGAAATGACACCAATGACGATATAAGAAATCATCAACATAATTGGTGAGAATACCGCTGAAAATAGGACTGCTTTCATACTTGCTCTTCTTAAGCCATATGTTTTTTCTTTAAACTCACGTGAGTTTTCAGACTCAATGGCAAGACTCTTGGTTGTTTTCGCACCCATGAATGATTCATTATAAGATGCGGTTACTTGTGAGTTGATCTTGCGTGATTCACGATAGCCTAATAATATTTTTCTTCTAAAATAGATTGCAATGACAGCCATAAATGGAATGGCGACGGTAACAATTAATGCCAACTGCCAGTTCATCGCAAACATGATAATGAGAATCACTAACATGATCATCGCACTCCATAAGAAGTCAACTAACCCCCATGAAATGATGTTTGCAAGTTTTCTTGAGTCAGATGTCATTCTGGCCATTACCCAACCTTGTGGTGTTTTATCGAAATATGAGAACGATAAACGTTGTAAGGTTTCAAATGATTGTTTTCTAAGTTCATAGTTAACCGCAACTTCGATTTTACCTGCTTGGTAAATGAATCCCCAAATGGTTAAACCAAATCCGATTGCAACTACGACATTGATGATGATAAATGGTACAAGCGTTTCAAATTCTTTTGCTTTAAAGAATGTACACGAGGTAATATGAACAGCCCAAACCTAAATCTTGGCCATCCTTGTTTCTCAACGAAAGGGCATGGTAAAACGGGACGTATACACTTGGCGGTAGCACCAGGGTGT
>CAKMJY010000013.1 GCA_927433595.1 uncultured Acholeplasmatales bacterium
ATTACCGCCACCAACAACGATACCGATATCGATACCTAAGTCTTTGACGTCTTTGATTTCTTTGGCTAATTTCATCACAGTTTGTGGGTCAATCCCATGTTCTGTGTGTCCTTTTAAAGCTTCACCACTCATTTTCAGTAATACGCGTTTATAGCTCATGAATACCACCTCGACTGATAGATTTTTTTTAATTAATTTAGTTGAATTACGCTCTAACTTGTTCCATAACTTCTTTAGCGAAGTCAGTTTCTTTCTTCTCAATACCTTCGCCAATTTCTAGACGGATGAATGATACGACTTCAGATTTTGAATTCTTAACGTATTGTTCAACGGTTTCGTCTGGATTTTTAACGAATGGTTGGTTTAGTAAGCAAATTTCTTTTAATTGCTTGTTTAAGCGGCCTTCAACCATCTTTTCTAAGATGTTTTGTGGTTTTGGTTTAGCTTCTTTTGAGTTTTCTTCAATTGCTTGGTGAAGTAAAATGTCTTTTTCTTTCGCAATGAAGTCAGCTGAGATTTGTGTTTGGTCTAGGTATAAAGGTTTTTGTGCAGCGACATGCATGGCAATGTCTTTTGCTACAGCGTCATCGCCACCATTTAATAATGCTAATGATACGATTCTACCACCCATATGTCTATAAGCACCAAATAATTGGCTTGCTTGTTTAGTGACTCTAGTGACACGTCTTAATGTGATTTTTTCACCGATGGTTGCAGTTGCTTCTGATAATAAAACTTCAACAGTTTTACCATCAACGGTTGCTGCTAGGGCTTCTTCAGTTGAAGTTGCACCACTTAATAAGATGGTTTGACCAACTTTATCTAATAAACTTAAGAACTTGTCGTTTTTTGCAACGAAGTCTGTTTCTGAGTTTAATTCATATAAAACTGCTACATCACCGTCTACGACAAAGTTACATAGACCTTCTGCTGCAATTCTATCCGCTTTTTTAGCTGCTTTTGCAATCCCTTTTTCTCTTAAATAGGTAACTGCTGCTTCCATATCGCCATTGGTTTGTTCTAATGCTTTTTTGCAATCAAGCATACCCGCGCCAGTAGCTTCTCTTAATTCTTTTACTTGTTGTGCAGTAACTGCCATGTTTGTATCCTCCTAATGTCAATTATATTATATACTATTTTCTATCATTTTTATGAAATAAAAGGGATGAATTAACATCCCTAAAATTTACCTTTTACTTTAAAGCTTCTAGTAAATCCGCTTTCTTCATGGTTTCATATCCAGGAACATTCTTTTCTTTTGCAAGATCACGTAATTCACTTGTTTTTTTAGCAGCTAAGTCAGAAGAACCTGCAGCTGGTGCTTGTTGGTCTCTTCTTACATAAGGTTTTCTATCTGAGTTATTGTTGTTGTATTCTTTTTTAGGACGTCTTGGACGTTCTTTGTTTTCAACATTTCTTGAAGCTTCTTGCATGTTGACTTCTTCAGAATCTTCAAACTTTTCAACAACACCACCTTGAGCTTCGATAACAGCGTTACCCATAACCCAAGTGATTAATTTAACCGCTCTAATAGCGTCATCATTTGCTGGAATTACATAGTCAACGTCATCTGGATCACAGTTTGTATCAACGATACCGAATACTGGGATATTTAAGATGCGTGCTTCTAAGATTGCATTTCTTTCTTTACGTGGGTCAACAACGAAAATTGCCTCAGGCACTTTTTGCATGTCTTTAATACCACCTAAGAATTTTTCTAATCTTTCTCTTTCCTTCTTAAGACCGATAACTTCTTTTTTAGGTAACACTTCAAATGTACCTGCAGTTTCCATTTCGTATAAGTCTTTTAGACGTTTGATTCTACGACGGATGGTCTTGAAGTTTGTTAAAGTACCACCTAACCATCTTTGATCAACATAATAGTGACCAGTTCTAGCGGCTTCCTCTTTTACAGCTTCTTGAGCTTGTTTTTTAGTACCTACGAATAGTACTTTACCACCATTTGACGCGATTGCAAATAGTGCTTGGTATGCCTTTTCGATAGACTCAGCGGTCTTCTTAAGGTCGATGATGTAAATGCCGTTACGTGCTGTGTAGATGTAACGTGACATTTTAGGGTTCCATCTTCTAGTCGCATGACCGAAGTGTACGCCTGATTCAAGTAATTGTTTCATTGAAACGACTGACATTTTTCTTTCCTCCATTTGTTATTTTTTTTCCTCTGCCTGACATACATCATTTCAACCACCCTTTAGGGCACCTGGTAAATGACTGTTCAAGCATGTGTATTTTAATGCCTTATTAACTATATCATATTTTATATGGGATTACAACCATTTTTAACCTGAACTGATGTTTTTTTAAGATTAATCTTGATACTTTTCAAACCAGTTTGTGATTTCATTCAAACGTTTGAGCCTTGCTTGTGGTTTTCCACCTCTAGATAAATCGTGGTTTTCACCTTTAAACCAAACGAGTTTTGTGTCCACTTGATTGGTTTTTAAGACACTATAAAACTGCATCGCTTGTTCGATTGGACAGCGATAATCTTCATCTGAATGGATGAATAATAATGGTGTTTTAACGTTCATCGCGTATTTCAGTGGGGATTGTGCCCATAGTTTGTCTGTATCAAGTAATGGGTGACCATCTGTTTGGTCTTTAGCAAAGTAAAAACCAATGTCAGATGTACCGTAAAATGAAATCCAGTTGGATATACTTCTTTGTGTGGCAGCTGCTTTAAAACGGTCTGTATGGGATACAATCCAGTTTGTCATAAACCCACCATATGACCCACCTGTTACAAACACTTGTTTTTGATCGATTTGTGGGAATCTCTTTAACACCAAATCGGTAAAGTCCATGATGTCTTCATAATCGATGGTGCCATATTTACCTCTGATATCGGCAAATGCATCCCCTTTGCCATCTGAACCTCTTGGGTTACAAAAAAACACCACATAACCCATGTTAGCCCATACTTGCATTTCATGGTAATAAACCTTGCCATAAATGGTTTTTGGTCCACCATGAATATCTAAAATTGCCGGGTAGGTTTTAGATTTGTCAAAATCCTCAGGTAATAAGACAAAGCCTTTAACGGTATGTGTCTTTTTATCTAGTTCAATGGTCTTCGGTTTAGCCACGTAATAATTAGCCATTGCCTTACGATTGAATGAGGTAAAAGGCATCAGTTTGAACCTATTTAAATCCAGTACATAAAGTTCTTGAAGCTTTTGTCTATAAAGCCCTGCTAACAACAATTTATCATTCACGAATGTAAACCCATCGATTGATCCATCCATTTTGTATAAAGGCTCTAATACGCGATTTTTCGTTAATTTATTTAAGGTGATATGGTCATCTGTGGTTGTTAAGAAATAAAGGGCATCTTTAGAAAAACCACTTTGATTCCCACCCAATCTAACATCACTACCTAAGGCATTACCAATTGAATCAAACATCTCATAAAACAATTCAAAATCATTGTCTTTTAGTGTATAAAAACTAGGGTTTTGATTAAGCCCGAAAGTCTTCATATCGGTTGCTGCTATTAGTAGTAAATCGTCTAATTCATATAAATCAGAGATTTCGAAAGCTTTGCCATTATAGAGTGTGGTTGTAACCCCATTTATTAAATCATATGCATATAAATCTGAGGATAACGAACGTGCATTTTCAAACTCAAATCCAAAGTAATAAAGCGTTGTTTTATCTCGACTTACTAAGAAACCATCGACTGTAAAGTTACCCGATACCAAAGGTTTAATGGACCCATCCACAGTTGAATAAATGAACAAGTGGTCTCTTTCATTTGCTGTAAAACCTGCACCGTTAAAATAAAATGGTAAGTCTGTAATATCTTCATAAAGACTTGATTTTTTCATGTCTTTAATTAAGTCTTTTCGTTCGCCATCTTCAAGCTGATATAGCTTGCTGGTTTGTGGTGTAAAAGACCCTTGAAGTAAGAGTTTATCCCCCAGGACTTTAACAATCGAAAATGGTGCATTAAACTGATACGCCTTCTCTAACTTTTCGGTTGAAAATGTATATCTATAATAGATGGATTTAAAGTCTTTTTTATCTTTTTCTTCTTGTTTAGTTTTGGTATAAGGCATTAAAATAGTATCATCTGTTTCAAATATAAAAGAAGATGTGTCTTTTAATTTTAAAGCACGTTTTTTCATCAAACCATCTGTATAGAATAACTCATAGTCATACTTGTTTTTTTCTAAATTAGGTTTGCTTGCTAAAAAGGCCGCAAGACGCCCTGATTCATTGGATTTAAGTTGTGAAATGAACTTATATTCTAAGAATCGTTCATGTGTGATTTTTTTCATATAAAGCCCTCCATTTTTGTTATATTTTACCACAAAACACCCATTATATATAAAAATAAAACGCTTAATCGCGTTTTACCTTTAGATACTTATATACTTGAATAACGTTTATCTCCTAATAATTGATAGTAACTCAATTCTTTGTTTAATATGATGTAGATGGGTTGATAAAGCACCCCAACCGACAATGCCCCAGAGATTGCCATCATAAATTCAAATGGTAAGTCATTTAAGAAATAAAGCCATATTGGATAACCAAATGTATAGCTTGCAAACGGTATAAAAATGATGCCATATATAAAGCCAAATAAGAATGCAAATGAGGCAAGTGATATTGCCGATTCAAACTTCTTGAAAATAGTCGATAAAAGTATTGGTATTAAACTCCAGCCCATCATCATAGGTATCACCATATGAACCATCAGTGTCCCATTATAGATATTATCCATTAACGTATGTAAGACCGCAATAAAAAGCGTCTTTTTAAAGCCTAATACTCTAGTATACAGGATCATCAAAAATACGGTTAATTGAATATTTGGGATAAAGGCTAATACTTGTTCGACACTAAATATGATGCCCGTAAATATGGCAATGATAGATAGGTCAAAAATACTTTTTTTCAATCTAAGACCAGCTTTCTAATTTAAACGCTAATACGTCATCCGCCTGAACTAAGTAATCACTCACACCAACCATAGAAGACTCACCATTGACATAAAATGAAATGTATTCTTGTCCTTCTGGGGTTAGGGTATGTGTTTGATAACTTAACGCGGTTAACATCTTACCGAATGAATATGTTTCAAAGGTTGGTTCAAAATATTCAACCAACAGTGCTTCTGCACTTGAGTTTAAGGCAATTTCGAATGTGCCTTCATAAAGTAATGTACCATCATACAGTTCCACTGTTACGGATATTTCATCACCCTTTTCAGGTGTTGGTTGGCAACCCATTAGACCAACGACAACCATTAGCGTCAATAATAAGACACTCAAACGTTTTAATACTTTTGACATTGTTTTCTCCTCCAGCCTACAGTCAATTAAATAAAAAAAATCTATACCTGGTATAAGGGTATAGATAAATATCTTTAAAAAAAAATATTTGTCATACACGCATCACCCAGGCGGTACTTATATCAGTATAGGTAGGTCTACCGGCTCGACTTCATCCTTTTCACACCTTCCCGCTATGTTGCAGTGGTATACTCGTGAATTGTCCATCTTACGGTTGCTGGGGCAGCGAAAGCTTTTACTTTCTTCCCTGTTATGTGCTAGGCACACCTAATACCTCATTTAGTATACTTTCATTATAGGTTAAAAAAACCAATCTGACAACAGAATTATACAAAATTATTACAATTAGTGTTAAAATGCCTTGGTTAAGCCAAATAAATATTACTTATCGGTACTACCAAACCCGCTTATACGCTTTTCATCGACCGTTTCATCGTCATCGGTCTTCAAATACGTGATGAAAATACCTTGAGCAATACGTTCGTATTTCTCGATTGTTTGTGGGTTGTTACCAAAGTTATATATAGGGATCATAATGTGACCTTCATTGCCTGGACTATTGTAATAGTCTTGGTCAATGACCCCAACATTATTAGCAAGCATGAGTTGTTTTTTTAACCCTAGACTGCTTCTTGGGAACACCAACATCACTTCGTTATCCTGCATCGATACTTTTAATCCAGTTGGTACTTTTTTGATTTCACCAGGTTGGATTAAAACTTCTTCAACAGAAGCTAGATCGTACCCAGCTGAATGCGATGTGCTTCTTTTCGGTAAATCAAATGATTCTTGTTGATAGGCTGTGATTTTTTCAAATTTTCTCATGTAGATACTCCCTTAAAATGTATTTTAGGACTTCGTTTTCTCGTCTTAATGTCGAAAACGGGTGCACACCTCTTATGCCATTGATGATTCTATTTTCAATGATTTTATCGTTATGTTGGATGACCTCTTTTATGTTTACCCAAGCTGGTTCTAATCCAAAGGCTTGTTCATAATCTTCTAATTGTTTAGGTACTTGTTGATCGATACTGGCAAAAAAGTAATGGCTTTTTTGGTAGAGTACAGACCCATTTTCATTGAGTCTTAACTCTTCTATATAACCAATAGGCTTTATCTCTTTGATGGACAAACCCATTTCTTCTCTCAGTTCTCTATCCAAAGCGACTTCAAAGTCTTCATCATCGATGCCACCACCAGGTGTCATATAGTCATCAAACTTTCTTGAGTAAGCCATTAAGATATTAAACCCATCGAGAATGATGGCTCTTGCCGTCATTCTTTCTTGGGTAATGGGTAAGTCTTTTGTTCTTTCATCTAGGATGATATCTGCAATTTTGTTCATTTTTTCGCTCTAGGGTGACTTTCTTTATAAAGTTGTCTCACTTTTTCTGTGGTGAGATGGGTGTAGATTTGTGTGGTCTTTAGATGTTCATGACCTAAAAGTTCTTGAACCACTCTTAAGTCTGCTCCATGATTTAATAATGTGCTGGCAAACGAATGCCTTAACATGTGTGGTGAGATTTTTATATATTCACCGGCATCATTGAATAACTGATTTAAGATGACCCTTAACCCACGTGGGGTTAGATTACCACCTTTATAGTTAATGAATAGTAATTTAGAGGATAATGTATCGCCTTTAGCAAGGAGTATTGGTCTCGTATAAGTGATATAACTTCTCAGTTGATCGACCAATTTATCGTGGAGGATCACATAGCGATCTTTTGAGCCTTTACCGTGAATTAGTAATCTCTTTGACCCTAGTTCAACCGATTGAATGTCAATATTACATAACTCACTGGCACGAATGCCTGTTGAATAGAGTAAATCAAAAATTAGGTAGTTTCTAATGCCTAACGGTTTTTTCGTATCAATCGATTGATATATCAAATCGATTTCTTTATCCGATACCACCTTAGGTAGTCTTTTTTCTACCTTAGGTGCTTTTAGAGCTAAAGTGATATTGATATCAATATGACCAACTCTATAGTGGTACTTATAAAATGCTTTTAAAGCCGATAATTTTCTCGCAATCGATTTATTGGCATATTTTTTACCACTTAAGTGGTTAAAGTAGTGCCCAAATATACGTTCTCTTTTAATGTCTAATAGGTTATCACCGAAGCCTTCATTTTGGACAAAGGAAAGAAAGTCAGTAATATCGGTTAGATAGCTTCTAACCGTTAATGCTGAATATTGTTTTTCGTTTTCAATGTAGTCCTTAAATTGTTGTAAGGCGGCTTCGTTTGTCATAAACTACCCCAGATACGTTTTTAGTGATTGTTCGGATCTTTCTTTATATAGACGTTTCCTGTCAATTTTCTTATGTTTTGGTAATTCTGGTAAAATGCCTAAGTTGGCATTGATTGGATTAAAGCTTTTATTTTTTGTTGAAATGTATCTGGCCATCGCACCAATCATCGTATCGGTTGGGAATGGGGTTAATTCAAGGCCATTAATGAGTCTATCCAAATGGAATGCAGCAGATAAACCGGATGCGGCAGACTCTACATATCCCTCAACCCCTGAGATTTGGCCAGCAACAAACAGATTTGGATATTGCTTAGATTGATAACAAGCATTTAAGATATCTGGTGATTCCAAATAGGTATTCATGTGCATGACACCATATCTGATGATCTCAGCATGTTCTAAGCCTGGAATCAATTGAATCACTCTTTTTTGTTCGCCCCATTTTAGATTGGTTTGGAAACCAACGATATTAAATAAGCTTTTAGCGGCGTCATCTTGTCTCAGTTGAACAACCGCATAAGGTTTATTGCCTTCATGTTCTAATCCAACTGGTTTAAGTGGGCCAAACAATAACGTTTCTCTGCCACGCGAAGCCATAATCTCAACTGGCATACAGCCTTCAAAGACATTGACTTCAAAGTCTTTTAAGCCTGCACGCTCTGCCGACATTAATGCATCATAAAACGTATCATATTGTTCTTTTGTCATCGGACAGTTGATATAATCTGAGTCACCTTTATCGTATCGAGATTTAAAATAAGCAATATCATAATTGATGGTGCTTGCGTCAATGATTGGCGCAACCGCATCAAAGAAATGTAGTCGTTTCGCATCAAATAGTTGTTGAATTTTACCTGATAAGGTATCACTTGTGAGTGGGCCTGAGGCAATAATGGTATAGGCTTCTGTATCAATGTCGGTTACTTCATCGTATACCACTTCAATATTGGGGTGACTCGTAATTTTATTCGTCACATACTCACTAAATCCAATACGGTCTACCGCTAAGCTTGAACCAGCTGGGACTTCTTTTGATAAAGCTGCCTCTAAAATGAGTGACCCAATTTCGATCATCTCTCTTTTAAGCATCCCAACTGCATTAAGTGGGTCATTTGACCTTAACGAATTGGAACAGACCAATTCTGCAAACCCGCCTGTTTGGTGGGCAGGTGTCATTTTCTTCGGTCTCATTTCAAATAATCTTACTTTATGTCCTTTGTTTGCTAGATAATAAGCAGCTTCACTGCCTGCTAAACCAGCACCAATAATATTAATCATATATCCACGTAATACTCAATCAAGTTGAGTAAATCCTTTCATATAAAAGTTGTCAATTTAGGCTACAATCATCTCAAAAGATAGTTACTAACTAATAGCTCTCTTTTAATACAGAGTCAACCGCATAAAATCATTATAATTCTTTTAACCAATGTGGGTTTTGTTGTTTTTATAATGTGGGTTTTGTTGTATTTATAATGTGGGTTTTGTTGTTTTTACTTATCCCAACCATTTTCTCGTTATATAGATTAGATTTCAAGTGTCTAAACCTATATTCTATTGTTCTTTCTTAAAAACTATTATTATTATATAATATTTACGAGGTGATTATCTATGGCAACCATAAAAGATGTCGCAAAAAAAGCAAATGTTAGTGTTGCAACCGTATCACGCGTTATTAATCAAAAAGGCTATGTCAACGAAGAAACTAGAGCGCTCGTTGAAAATGCCATCAAAGACTTGAACTATATTCCAAATGAATTAGCTCGAAGCCTATTTAACAAACACTCTAAACTGATTGGCGTATTGGTGCCGCATTTCGACACCCAATTTTACGCAGAACTCATCGAGGGCATTGAAAATGCGGCGATGAAACTTGGCTATAAAATCATGTTATCTAATACACAAGATAATGCGAAACGTGAAAAAGATTATATTCACATCTATTCCCAGTATAACATTGATGGCATCATTGTGGCTTCAAATGCGCACAATGTCGAACAATTAATCAAATCTGATTTACCGATTGTCACGGTCGACCATATTTTATCTGAAAATATCCCTTCCATTACATCTAACAATATCTTAGGCGGCATCATTGCTGCACAAAGATTAATTTCAGGTGGTGCAAGGTATATATTAGAACTAAGAGGACCTTCATTCCTTTTAACCGTTTCAGAACGGTCATTAGGCTTTAGACAAGTTTTAGTTCAAAATAACATTCCATATATTTCTTATGATGGTGACTTAATCAACCCAGATATTGATGCAATTACGAAAATCATCCAAGACCATCCTGAGATTGACGGTGTATTCGCAACCTCAGACTTCTTAGCTATCCATGCTCAAACCATCCTACAAAGAATGGGCAAACAAGTCCCTAAGGATGTTCAGATTGTCGGATTTGATAATATCGTCTATACGACTTTAGTATCACCAACCATCACAACCATTGAACAACCAATTAGACGTATGGGTGAGCTTGCTTTAGAATCCTTGGTAAAACTTTTAAACGATGAACCTATTACAGATTTCCATAGCGTATTAGACGTTAAATTAATTGAAAGAGAATCGACAAAGTAAAAGATGACCGAAGTCATCTTTTTTCTTTAAAATTTGAGAAATTGCTTTCTTGAGGTTGGTTTTAGTAAGACGTATAACCCAATTGATATGGCATACAATAATATGCCAATTATGAATAGACTCATATTCGATGATAATACCTTATCGAGTAGTGAATAAAGGAACCCAAATGTGACCAATAAGGCAAAACCACCAAATACAGCTAGCAATGAGGCAATGCTTTGTTTGATGACTTCTACTTCGTTTGAAAATTCAAACTTTGGTACCGTTAGATTAATAAATGAACCCATCAATGATGATAATGTAGATAGCCCTGTCACTAATAGTAGTAACAAGAAAATCTCAACCGGTGTTAAGGCTAATGCGAAACTGATCAAGGTAATCCCTAGGATCGATGCCGGGATAACCAATAACATATTGAATAATACTTTTGACAACATAATGTCATGTGGATCAATTGGCAAACTCTTTAACAGTGAAAAGTGTTTGCCTTCTAACGATAAACTCACAGCGGATGTATAAGTCATCACAATTGAAAACCCAAAAACAATTAATATCAATGGTAATAATGGGACGTTTAAGGCGGTTGTTTCTATTAAGAATGCTTCTATGTCTTGTTTAAAGAACAGACTTGCAACAGATATCGCAATGATGATCACAACCCCTAAACCCGTGTTTAAGACGTATATTGGGACTGAAAAATAAGTTTTAAACTCTTTTTTTACCAGTGTCATAATCACATGAGATGATTGGAATGTCACAGCCTTATTACGGTTGAAATAAGCTGTTCTCTTCGACTGATTTGTTTTCTTTACTAGGTTTGTAATCAGTAATACATATAGCATAAATACCCCTATGGATATCCCTGCATATAGTAAGAATGCGACATGATCTTGATGATGAACGCTATTGATAAACATTTCAATCATTGGATAATAAGTCGCTAAGCCTTTGACCATATTGATTTGGCCTGTTAACGGATTCACTTCTGTTTCATTGACTGAAAACGTTAAGGCAAATATCCCTAAGAAAAAGGCAAACATGAAGATGATATTAAAAATCTTAGCCCCTGGTAATTTAGACGTTATGGTTGTGATCAATAATGAAACAAAGGATAATACCACAATTGGCACTAGTGGTGCCAATAAGAACCCAAGGATAAAGTATATCACGGTGAAAAATGTGATATCACCAAAATAGAAATACCCAAATGCAATCGGTGCGATGAAGATAATGGATGTGATATAAATCATTAAGATCATTACCGTTAATTTCGCCAATAAAACCGTTTGATCTTTAATCGGTAACGGTGCTAATATGTCATAATCCTTATAATGAAAGATATACCCACTTGATCTAAATAAGGCCATCATGACAGATAAACCTAATGTATAAGTGGCTAAAAAGGATAAGACGACTTCTAGTTGGTTTTGTTCGGATAATAGTTTAGCCAAATCAAAGAATAGAAATCCAAATCCACCTAAGAATGCCACCAAAGCATAAAGGATAGCAAATCCAATTAAAACCGTCTTTAGTTTGTTTTCTTTTAGATTAAACCCAAATAATCGTTTTAATGAAAATGACTCTTTAAAAAAGACTTTTACAAGATGTAGATACATTAGACTTCACTCGCGATTTCCATAAATAAGTGTTCTAACGATTGGTCTTTGATGACATCCTGGGTTAAACCTTGAGCAACTATCTTCCCTTGTTTGATGATGGCTACCTTATTACATAGCTTTTCAACGACTTCTAAGACGTGCGTTGAAAAGAAAATACTAGAACCTTGTTCACATAACCCTTTAAACGTTTCTTTTAATAAGAAACTAGCTTTAGGGTCAAGACCTACAAATGGCTCGTCTAATAATAATACTTTTGGTTTATGAATGAGAGCAGATATAATCACTAGCTTTTGTTTCATCCCATGTGAATAAGATGAGATTGGGTGTGATAATACGGATGTTAACTCAAACATGTTGGCATATTGTTCAATCAAGTCTTTTCTTTCAAGACTGGATACTTTAAAGACATCGCCTATAAAGTTCAAATACTCAATGCCTGTTAATGACTCATAGATATCTGGATTATCTGGAATATAGGCAATGAGTTTTTTAACTTCAAGCGGTTCATCTTTGATGGACTTACCAAGTACTAAAATATCGCCTTTTTCGAAATTAATGATACCTGCAATCGACTTCAAAAGAGTCGTTTTGCCTGCACCATTATGCCCAACAAACCCATATAGGTCGCCTGGTTCAATGGTTAATGTAATTTGATTATTGGCAAGTTTATTGCCATAAGACTTACTGACGTTTTTAATTTCCAACATAAAAACACCTCCACAAGACTATTATACGCCTAAATAATATAAAAATAAATAGATATTGAATTTTTTTGAATTTATTTAAATTTTGAATCACTTATAAAAAAGATGCCTTGGGATTAGGCATCTTTGGTTTATTTCTCTAACAAAAAATCTTCGTAAACTGGCATTAGTCGTTTGTTTAAGATTACTGTGACAATACTTAAGATTGCGATATTCACTGGTATCATAGGTAATCTTAAGGATAAGCTACCGATTGCATAATCTAGGTTTACCACCATGAATAACGCAAACGTATTTAACAGTGATGCTAAGATATGGGTAATGGTTAATACAATACCTATTCTCAAATGACTACTTTTCTTATTGAGTAGTAATCCGGGTAAGAACCCCCATATAATGGCACTTAAACTAAAGAGTGGATTATAGCCACCTCTGACAAAGAGGATAAACCCAACATTATCGCTGACTAAACCCATTAAAGCGCCGTAGATTGGACCTAATACGATACCACCAATAATGAGTGGGATGGCATAGTAGGGTAACCCAAAATCAGCTGCTGGAATGACTTGTTTAACTAACACATCTAGGGCAATTGACAATGCCGTCAATATCCCTGCTAAACTTAAAAACCTTAATTGCTTCGTCAAAATAAAAGACCTCCTATATTGAGAGATCCACTATAAAAAAAACCTTACAGCGGACGCATAAGAAAACCGCCACTATCACTAGTGTTCGTACCAACCCGACATCCCATGGTTAGTCACTTAACGCTTCCTTATTACTCTGTTAAGGTTATTGTATCACAAGTTATTTTAATTGCCAATCGATTGGACTAACATCTAAACTTATTAAGTAATCATTACACTTCTTAAATACATTTGAGCCAATAAATCCTTTATAGGCTGAAAGCGGTGAAGGATGAACGGTCTCTAAAATCATATGATTTGGATTGGTTAAGTAATGTCTGTACTTCTTAGCATTACTGCCAAAGAGCATAAAACAAATCGGTTGATCTAATAAGTTTAAGTGTTTAATCACCTCAAGTGTAAATACTTCCCAGCCTTTGTTTTGATGGGATAGCGGTTGATGGGCTTCAACCGTTAAAATGGTATTTAACAGTAATACCCCTTGTTTTGCCCAATCGGTTAGGTCACCATGTCTTGGCATGGAAATATAAAACGAGGATTCAATCTCTTTATATATATTGATCAAAGAAGGCGGTAAAGCAATGCCTTTTTGAACAGAGAAGGCTAAACCGTTCGCTTGATTGAGATTATGATATGGGTCTTGACCTAAAATGACAACTTTAACCGCTTCAAAAGGGGTTAAATCAAATGCCTTAAATAGGTCTTTTTTCTCTGGAAAGATGGTTTTAGTCATTCGTGCTTGTGTGATAAATGCCTTTAAGTCTTTAAAGTATGGTTTCTTTGATTCAACCTCATAAAAATCCTTAAATGTCATGTGAAAACTCCATCACGTAATCATCCATCACATAAGATTGTCCAATTTCTGTAACGATGCTATCCTTGATGACAAACCCGAGTGACTCATAGGCTTTAATCGCGTCTTTGTTATACTTATTAACCGTTAGATAGATAGGTTTGTTATAATCCTTTAGTTTATCGATAAAAGCCCTTAAAAGGCCTTTTTTACGATAATCCTTAAGGACATATATCTTGCTTAAGAATACCTTATCATCGACTCTAATGGACGCAAACCCACATGGTTTGTCATCCTTGATAATGAAATACTGGTAGCCTGCATTGATTTGGTCTTTGATTGCCTCTTTGGATAGATACTTATCGAGCATATAATCGATTTGTTTTTCATCTAAAATCGCTTGATACGCTTCATGCCAAATCGTTTTTGACATCTTCGCAATCTTTTTAATATTTTCTTTTGTCTCTACCAATATGAACATAGGTCCTCCTATAATATCTGCATCGATTTTGCCGTATGATAAAGAATATCAACCGCTTGGTCTAAATCCTTTTTCTCATGCAAAGCAGATACCATGATTCTTATTCTACCATATCCTTTTGGGACAGTAGGGAAGACAATGCCTGATACATACACACCATGTTGAAGTAAGGCTTTTGAGAATGCCATGGTTTTTGATTCATCACCAATCATCACTGGGGTGATTGGGGTTTCTGAATGACCAATGTCAAAGCCTTTTTCTTTTAACTTAGCTTTTAGATATCGTGAGTTATCCCATAGCTTTTCGGTATAACTGGTACTTTCTTCTAGCATGGTAAATGCTTCGATGATGGCAGCTGCTGCAGATGGCATCAGTGAGGTTGAAAATAATAAGGGTCTTCCGCGATGTAACAAATACTGTTTCATAGCAAGACTACCAGCCACATACCCACCGACGACACCAATCGCTTTTGACAGTGTCCCAATGATAAAGTCTACTTGACCATGTAAATGGAAGTGGTCTACGGTGCCTCTACCAGATTCACCCAATACACCTGACCCATGGGCATCATCCACATAGGTTAAGGCTTTATATTGTTTCGCTAATCTGACAATCTCAGGTAACTTCGCGATATCGCCATCCATTGAGAATACCCCATCTGTGATGATCAATACTTGATGATATAAGTGTCTTTTTTCTTTTAAGATGCGTTCTAGATCTGCCATATCGCTGTGTTTATAGATTGCTTTATCGGCTTTGGATAACTTCACGCCATCGATGATTGATGCGTGGTTTAAGGCATCAGATATGATCAAATCCCCTTTATCCGTGACCGCTTGAATGACACCGACGTTACACATGAACCCACTTTGGAAGACCAGTGCCGCTTCTTCTTTTTTGAACTGTGCAATCTTTCGATCTAATTTTTCATGGATATCCATATTACCAACAATCGTTCTTACCGCACCAGCCCCAACCCCATAGTGGTTGATGGCTTCAATGGCTTTTTCTTTTAATCGTGGATGATTAGCGAACCCTAAATAGTTATTTGAGGAAAGGTTAATGACCCTTTTACCATTTAGTGTAATGATTGCCTCACATGGTGTTTCGCTAACAGGTAGTTCGCGGTAAACACCATCTGTTTTTAGTTGTTGTACCTTACTTTCTAAAAAATCCATAAATCCTCCTTAAGGAATCATGACCACTTTCCCCGAATTACCGGATGCCATAATTTTAAATGCTTCTTCAAAGTTTTCCATTTTGATGACGTGTGTCACAATCTTATCAAACTGGATGCGTTTGGCTTCAATGAATGCCGATACTTGATTCCAGTTTTCATACATCTTTCTGCCTGTAACCCCATAAATGGTTATCCCTTTAAAGACAATGTCGTTGGATAGATCGACTTCAATCTTATCAGGGGTAATCCCAAGCAGTGCCATATGGCCACCTTTTTTAATGTATTTAAATGATTGTTCGATGGCGGTTTTGTGTCCTGAGAACTCAGTCACGACATCTACACCTAATCCGTTTGTTTCTTCTAAGACACGTTTAATGACGTCCTCTTCTTTTGGATTAATCACAACATCAGCACCGATTTCTTTGGCTAATTTCATTCTAAATGGGTTGACTTCGATCGCGATGATTTTCTTCGCACCGACGATTTTAGCCACATTTACCCCCATTAATCCGATTGGTCCACAACCAATGACGGCAACTGTTTTACCAATGATGTCAAAGTGTAACATCGTATGAACGGCATTACCGAGTGGTTCTAAAACGGATAGGTATTTTGGGTCTGTGCCACTTTTATCAATGATTAGGTTTGCCTCAGGCATCTTAATCATCTCTGCGAAACACCCATCGGTATCAACACCAATGATCTTCGTGTTTTGACAAATATGGCCTCTACCTGTACGGCAGAACTCACATTGCCCACAAACGATGTGTGTTTCTGATGACACGATGTCGCCTACTTTAACACGGTCTACACCTTTACCTACTTTAGTCACTCTACCTGAGAATTCATGGCCAACGGTGAGTGGTGGGTTCATTCTATTAGCCGCCCAAGCGTCCCAATTATAAATATGGACGTCTGTTCCGCATAAAGATGCCGATAATACTTCAATTAGGACTTCATGGTCCAATAGCGTATTATCGATGTCTTTTTGTACAACTTCTAAGCCTTTTTCTCGTTTTGTTTTGGATAGTGTAAACACATCATTCACCTAGTTTGTTTAGCCTTTCTCTTTCTTGATAGAGTTCTTCATATAATGCTTTAGGAATGTCTCCTAATGATTTGTAGTAATCTTCTAAATCCAATAATTCATCCAACCAAGCTTTTTTATCCACTTCGAATAAAGTATCTAAGTCTTTATCTGTGATATTTAAGCCGGTTAAATCTAAATCCTGTTTATCTGGCATAATCCCAATTGGTGTTTCAATGCCTTTTGCCTTATGTTCACATCGTTCGAAAATCCATTTTAACACCCTTGAGTTTTCTCCAAAACCTGGCCAAATGAAATTGCCTTGTTCATCTTTTCTGAACCAGTTCACATAATAGATTTTTGGTAAGAGAGCCTCACTTGTTTGGCCTTTCATATTAAACCAATGATTAAAGTAATCTTTGATGTGGTACCCAATGAATGGCAACATCGCAAATGGGTCTCGTCTGACTTTACCGATTGAATCTGATATCGCAGCCGCAGTGATTTCTGAACCCATCATTGAGCCCATAAAGATGCCGTGGTTATAGCTAAACGCTTCTATTACAAGTGGTATGGTATTTGCACGTCTACCACCGACTAGGATAGCAGAGATTAACACCCCATCTTTATCGTCATATTCTTTGGCTAAATTTGGTGCTTGTTCGATTGGGACTGTAAATCTTGAGTTGGGATGCGCAGCAGGTTCTTTATCGCCTTTATGCCAGATGTCTTTTTTCCAACTGATTAATTTATCAGGCGCATCTTTCATGCCTTCCCAATAAACATCTAAGTCTTCTGTTAAAGCGACATTTGTAAAAATCGTGTTTTTTTCAATCGCCTTCATGGCGTTATAGTTGGTTTCATAAGAGGTACCTTTCGCCACCCCAAAGAAGCCTTTTTCTGGATTAATGGCGTAAAACTTACCGTCTTTTTTCTTGAATATCCAAGCGATATCATCGCCAACGGTTTCAACTGTCCAGCCCTTTAAAGTTGGGATTAACATCGATAAATTGGTTTTCCCGCAGGCACTTGGGAACGCACCTAAGATAAACTTAGATATGCCTTCTGGATTGGTCAGTTTCAAGATGAGCATATGTTCTGCTTGAAAACCTTCTTCTTGTCCAATCTTAGAAGCGATTCTTAAGGCTAAGCATTTCTTACCCAATAAGGCGTTTCCGCCATACCCAGACCCATAAGACCAAATCAGTCTTTCTTCTGGGAAATGGGCGATATATTTTTCTTCAATTGGTGCACTTGGCCAGTCTAAGTCAGGCCTATTGACTAATGGATACCCAACACTATGTAGGCATGGGATGAAATCTTTTCCACCTTCAATGATATCTAGGATATGTTCACCCATTCTTGTCATTAATCTCATATTACAAACCACATATGGTGAATCGGTTAACTGTATCCCATATTGTGCAATATCAGCACCAATTGGCCCCATCACAAATGGGATGACATACATGGTTCTACCACGCATTGACCCATCAAATAGTTTGGTCATTTTAGGTTTGAGTATGAGTGGGTCAATCCAGTTATTGGTTGGCCCTGCATCCGATTCTTTCATAGATGCTATAAAGGTTCTATTTTCAACTCTGGCAACGTCACTTGGATCTGAGAAAAAAGCATAGCTATTCGGTCTTTTCTCTGGATTCAATTTAACTGCTTTTTTCTCGTTGACCAGCTTTTTTAGCATGTCTTGGTACTCAGCTTCTGAGCCATCACAAAAATAGATGTTGTCTGGTTTGCATAAAGAAGCCATCTCATCTATCCAACTATGTAGTGCTTTATAATTCATCCTTATACCTCACTTTGTCTTTATCATAAAAGCGTTTTCAAACTCTACTCAAATTATAACATTTTAAACCATAAATGAAAATGAAAAAAGGCACCTTTCTTAAAAAGTGCCTTTTGATTTAGTCTAAATTATTTGATTAATGAAGCGAAATATTTTAGGGTTCTGATTAATTGGGTTGTGTATGTCATTTCATTGTCATACCAAGCCATAACTTTAACCACTTGTTTGTCGCCTGCAGTTAGAATTTGAGTTGTGTTTGCATCAAATACTGAAGAACCTGAACCGACGATATCTGCTGATACGATAGGGTCTTCTGTATAGAATAAAGTTTCGTTAGATGCTTTTTGGAACACAGCGTTTACTTCTTCTACTGTAACATGTTTCTTAAGTTCTACGGATAAGTCTACGATTGAACCTGTGATTGTAGGTACACGTAATGCAGTACCGTCTAATTTACCGTTTAAGTGAGGTAATACTTTACCTACTGCTTTAGCGGCACCTGTTGTTGAAGGAATGATTGAAGCTGCTGCAGCTCTACCGCGGCGAGTCATATAACCCTTCTTGTGAGGTTGGTCCATTAATGATTGGTCGTTTGTGTAAGCATGAACTGTTGTCATGAATCCCCATTCAACGCCAAATTCTTTGTCTAATACGTCTACCATTGGTGCTAAGCAGTTTGTTGTACATGATGCACCTGAAATGATGGTTTCTGAACCGTCAAGGACATTGTGGTTTACGTTATAAACGATTGTTTTGATACCTTTTGAGCTTGCTGGCGCAGAAAGTACAACTTTCTTAGCACCTGCTACTAAGTGTGCTGACGCTTTTTCTTCATCTAAGAATAAACCAGTACATTCTAGTACAACGTCAATACCTAGGGCACCCCAAGGTAATTCTTTTGGATCTCTAACTGCTAAAATTTGTGACTTCTTACCGTCAACGACTAGGTAATCACCTTCAACTGATACTTCACCTGAAAATCTACCTTGTGCAGTATCATACTTTAATAGATATGCAAGTTCATCTGCATTGGATAAGTCATTTAATGCAACGACTTCAAAAGCGTCGCTTTGGTGCATTAAACGGAATGCTAAACGGCCGATACGACCAAATCCATTGATTGCTACTTTAATAGCCATGAAAAAACCCTCCTTATATAATTGGTTTTTGTTTCCATTGTTATTTTATCACTTAATCTTCAAAATTCAAGGTATTTCACACTGAATACCATTTAATATGAGGATGTAAACGTTTTAATCTCGACCGATAAATGTATCTTTGATACGTTTAGCAAAAACATTGTGTTCGTTTTTTAAGAACCTTGCTGTTTTAGTAGATATCTTGACTCTAATTTCTCTGACATTATGTAAATTGATATGCAATCTGTCTGCCGATAATTCACAGTCATAATTCTTAGGTTTTATGATAAATTCATGTTTCTCTGATAATACGATTGGGTAAGCCATACGGTGCTTTATGGTGTCAAATGGTGCCGCTAGTGTTAATTGGACAGCCTTGATATCATGGTCGATGATGGCCCCACCTAAAGCGTAATTATAAGCAGTTGAACCGGTTGGTGTTGAGATACATATGCCATTGCCTCTGGTGTTCATGACGAGTGTCTGATCAATATAAACATCAGCTTCTAACATTTTAAATTTACCACTGACGAACACTTCATTCATCGCTAGTCCTTCATAGGTACCAGCTTTATAACTCAATAATGAAAATTCATTGATTTGATAGTCTGTTTTAAGAAGTGCTAGGATATCATCTAGGCCTTTAGGTAAAAACTCAGTATAAAATCCTAAATTGCCTGTATGGATGGCAACGATTAATATTCTATCTAGAATGTGGGCATATTTTGAAACGGCATTTAAAACTGTCCCATCGCCACCGATGGAAAATACGACTTCAGGGTCGATTTCATCATAGGTAGCGTCAATCTTGCCCATGAGCGTTTCTCTTAAACTAATCGATTCTTTATTTTTTTTATTCAATACCGCATATCTCATAACATCCACTCCTCTATTTAAATATATCATAGTTCTTGATATTTTTGGGTAAATAATAGATAATAGATACGGGTGATGCTTAATGAAGACTAACATTGAAATCGAATTCAAGACGCCTTTAGAAGAAAAACAATATTATGACCTTTTAAACTTGTTAGAGTTAGAGAATAATATTTTTAAACAAACCAACTTCTATTTTGATTCCGAAGATTTATACTTTAGAAAAAACAAAATCGTTTTAAGAATTCGTAAAAAAGGCGAACATTTCTATAAGATTACATCAAAATCTCATAGCGATCAAGGCGCGTATGAACAACACGTTTTACTAGATGAACAAGAAGCTTTAGAGATGATTGCAAACGGATTTAACACAAAAGCATTTTTCGATATTGACAAAGATGTTAAATTATTAGGGTCACTAGATAACTACCGTGTATCCACACCTTATAAAGACGGTGAACTCTTCTTAGACAAGTGCGTCTATTATGGGATTACGGATTATGAATTAGAATATGAAGTCGACAACTATGAAGTGGGTAAAAAATGTTTTGAAGAGTTTTTAAAACACCACAACATTGAACTAAGACCTTCTGTTCGCAAAAGTGAAAGAATTTATACCAAGAAGAAATAAGACCGTTTGGTCTTTTTTTTCGCCTGAAAACGTTTCAAAGAAAATACTTATAGGCTTTTATTGGGTTTTATATTATACTAGATATGGATTTAATAGGAGGACATTATGCGCATTGAATTTGATGAAAAGTTAGATTTTCAAGATGTTTTAATTAGACCAAAGCGTTCAACGCTATCTAGTCGTAAGGAAGTGGATTTACAACGTACTTACACGTTCAAACATTCAAAACAAACATGGACTGGTATTCCAATTATGGCTGCTAACATGGATGGTGTTGGTACACTTGATATGGCCAAAGCCCTACAAGAACGCCAATTATTCACTTGCTTAGTTAAGAGTTATTCAGAAGCACATATTTCAAACGTGATGAACGATTTGAATCCTGAGTTTTTTGCCTTATCCACTGGGACATCACAAGATGATTATAATAACCTAGTGAGTACGATTGCACAAAACCCATCCATTAAGTTTATTTGTATCGATGTTGCAAATGGTTACTCAGAAGCCTTTGGACAGTTCGTGTCTAAAGTGAGAGCTGCTTATCCAAATCAAGTCATCATTGCTGGTAATGTGGTCACGGCTGATATGACTCAAGAACTCATCTTGCGTGGGGTTGATATCGTTAAAGTCGGCATCGGACCAGGTAGTGTTTGTACAACCCGTATTCAAACAGGGGTTGGTTATCCACAATTATCTGCGATCATCGAATGCGCCGATGCAGCACATGGTTTAGGTGCGCACATCATTTCTGATGGTGGTTGTACATGTCCAGGTGATGTTGCAAAAGCATTTGGTGCTGGTGCAGATTTCGTGATGCTAGGCGGGATGTTTGCAGGCCATTTAGAAGGTGGCGGTAAAGTAATCACTGAATTCCACGACACCTTACAAAAAGATATGAAATCCTTTGAGCCTATTTATAAAGAAAAGAAATTCGTTGAATTCTATGGCATGAGTAGTTCTACTGCCATGATCAAACATAAAGGCGAAGTCGCTGATTATAGAAGTAGTGAAGGTAGAACCGTTAAAATCCCATTTAAAGGTCATGTCGATGACACCATCAAAGATATTTTAGGTGGCATTCGCTCTACTTGTACCTATGTTGGTGCTAAAACATTAAAAGACTTATCAAAATGCACGACATTTATCAGAGTATATAGACAATATAACGACGTTTATACGAGACACTAAAAACAATAAAACCTGCATAATTTGCAGGTTTATTTTTTTAATGTTTTACTTTTTACATGCTTTAACCCCAATAAAACCACAGTCCATTTTAGAACACTGCTTGGCGGCACTTATGTTATAATTTGGTACCAAAGGGGTTTATGAGGGCTCCCCAATGGTACTTTAAGCAACTAAACACATAAATCTGTGCTCTAAAACGTATTTAACTAAACAGATTTAAATCTGTCGTAGCTAAAGCATTTTAGTCATTGGTTTTATTGGTGTCAAAGCATGTTTACAAGCCATCCTTGTAAACTTGACATATATTCATATAAAAAGCCAGCATTTTCATGTGCTGGCATTCATTTAAATGTTGCCATACCAGAAAAAACGTTACCGGTAACTGGCTGTCTTAGTAAGACCCTGTAGCTTTGCGTCCTTAGATTGCTCTAAGTTTGCCTATAACTTCTTAATTACTTCAAATCAATTTTACTATAGTAGTTAAGGGATGTCAATAAATGACATGAAAATAACATAATTATACTTGAAAAAAAACATGCCAATCGGCATGTCTATAAAGCTTTTTGTTCTTGCTTGATTTCTTCAAAATATTTCTTGATTGCTTGTTGGTAATCACATGTTTCACCAGCAGGACAATCTTGACACATGACAAGCTGTCTTAAGCGTCTTGGAATAAAGACTCTGATTTCTTCATCATTATAACCAACTTGCATTTTTTGATCATCAATGATAATTGGGCGTTTTAATACGCTTGGGTTATCGATGATAAAGTCTTTCAGTTGATTAACTGACATAGCATCTACATCTAAGTCTTGTTCCTTAAAAATCTTTGAACGAGTTGAGATGATATCCTCAAATCCATTTTCCGCATTTTTAAGCATTAACGAAATATCATTTGCTGTAATTCTATTAGAGAATAAATTCTTCTCTTCGTACGGTAAATGATGTTCTTCTAACCACTTTTTCGCTTTTCGACATGAAGAACAACTTGGTGTTGTGTAAATTGTAATCATAGTCTTCCCCTTTCTGGGCACAGGTTTTAGCCTGTAGCACTTTCGTGATCAATCTCTTGATTGCTTTCTAATTATATACGTTTTTAATATAAATAGCAATAATCGAAAACGGTTTCAATGTAAACATCACATAATTTAATATGATTCTGAATCGTGTTTTTTCTATTATCGTGAAAATATTTTGTATTATGTGGTGGTTGCGATATAATATAAACTAATTATGAAAGGAATTGATACTATGAATCAATGGAATCTATCGGTATTTTATCCTAATTTTGATGAATGGGCTAAAGATGTAGAACTATTCGAATCTAAAATTGCGCAATTTGCACAATATAAAGGTAAGTTAAATACATTTGAAGGCTTTAGAGATTATCTTTTATTAGAAGAAGACATCATCCATGTGCTTTATAAGGTTTATGCTTATGCACATTTGGCTGCTGACTTAAACTTAAAAGACAACGAATTAGGCTCAAAATATCAAACTGTTTTATTAAAACTAGCAAAAATGAATCAAGCAACTTCTTTCTTTTCACCTGAAGTCATTTCAGTTGGTAAAGAAACGATTATGTCATTTCTAACACGTGATGAAAGATTACAGCCATACAAATTTGTGATGGAAAAGCTCTTCTTCCAACAAAAACATGTGTTATCAGATGAAAATGAAAGAATCTTAGCATTACACCAACCAATCGGCAGTGTCCCAAGTGCCATGTATAACGCACTAGCCGTTGGTGATAGAACAGATGAACTGGTCACCTTATCAAACGGTGAACAAGTAAAAGTAACCACATCTAATTATCGTTCTATATTACCAAACCTAAAAGAAGCTAGTGACAGAAAACTCGTCTTTGAGGCTGTGTTCAAACGCTACAAAGACAATAAGAATGCTTTCGCAAACTTATACAACTTGGTGTTACAAAACTTAGCAGCCAGCTACAAATCTAGAGGCTACAATTCAGCATTAGAATCTAGATTAGATGGCAATAATATTCCTTTATCTGTATTCCATAACTTAAAAGACGTTGCTTATCAAAACGTTGGACCAATCAAACGCTATATTAAACTACGTCAAAAATACCTTGGCCTAGATACATACCATACCTATGACCGTTTCTTAAAATTAGCGAATAGCGATAAAAAATATAGCTATGAAGAAGCTAGAAGTATGTTCTTTGAATCCATCAAAGACTTAGCACCTGAATTCGTTAAGAATGAAAAGGCTGCTTTAGATGAGGGCTATGTCGATGTATTACCTAAAGATGGTAAACGTACAGGGGCATACTCCAGTGGGTTTTATGGCTGGCATCCGTTCATCTTGTTAAATCACGATGAAACCTTAGATTCAGTCTTTACGCTTGCCCATGAAGCAGGACACTCCGCACATACGATTTTCTCAAATGAAGCACAGCCGATGGCCGTTGCTGATTACACCATTTTCGTCGCTGAGATTGCCTCTACCTTCAATGAACATGTGCTATCTGATTACTTATTTAAGAAAGCAACCTCAAAAGCAGAAAAAATTGTTATCTTAGAAAATGCCATTGATGGTATCATGGCAACATTCTTTAGACAAACCTTATTCGCTACTTATGAATATGAAGCGAATAAATTAGTTGAAGCAGGAACACCGATTACAGAAGCGTCATTATCGAAGATCATGGTGGATTTATACAAACACTATTACGATATCGACATTCGTGAAGAAGACGGTAAACAATATGTGTGGGCTTATATTCCTCATTTATTCCATACCCCATTCTATGTTTATCAATACGCAACATCCTATAGTGCATCACTTAAAGTGTATGACAACGTGAAAAAAGGCGTGCCTAATGCGATGGAAAACTATATGGCTATGTTAAAAGCTGGTGGGTCAGATTACCCAGTTAATATCGCAAAAATTGCCGGTGCAGACTTAACCGATAAAACGACATTTGAAGCAGTCATCAGCCGTTTTGTTGATTTAATTGATAGACTTGAAGACGTTTTAAAATCAGAATAATCATTATAATAATGACAAAACCAGTTCGCAATGAACTGGTTTTAACTTTAAAAAAAGAGGCGTTGGCCTCTTTTTACTGTTCGATACGTTTTGGTTTCATTGGATAAATACCTGATACAGGTACTGTAAACATAAACCCAATGACTTGTTTTTTAGAGTCTTCAACAATCTTTCTAACGGCATCGACTACTTCTTCTGTCTTCTTGCCTTCTGGAATGACTGTGAAAATGGTTTTTGACATTTTTTGTTCCTGGTCTAGTGAATGTAAGAATGGGCCTGATAGTAAGAAGTTTAACCCTTCACTATCCATGATGGCTCTAGCCATACCGGTAGAATCTAACATGGTTGCCCCTCTAACTTTAAGTTCTACAAATTTCTCTAAGATTTTATCTAGGTATGATAAGTCGTTTAATACAATAAATAGTACTTCCATATTAGTGCCCTCCTTGTGTGTCTAAGCCTTCAATGCCTGACAATTCTTCTAGACGATCAAGACCATTGATTTCGCCTGCTTTTGAAATCGCGTATTTAGCAAATAGTGGTCCGAATGTTTCGTAAACTAAAATCGATAACATGATAATGGTTGAAATGACTGGATAGAATCCCTTCATTTGTGCAGAAACAATGACAAGCAAGCCAATCGATACCCCACCTTGAGGTAATAAAGCAATCCCCAGGTATTTTCTAATGGTCATAGACGATTTGGCAACATAAGAACCTGTCACTATACCCAATATTTTACCACTTCCTCTAGCTAAAATATAGACTAGTGACATCCAAAGTACCAATGTGTCTGCTTTTAAGATGTGTAAATCTAGACTTGCACCAGCTAAAGTGAAGAACATAATATAAAATGGTGTTGAGAAATCATTGATTGCAGTGAAGGTTTTATTTGGCGTTTTTGCCATATTGGCAATCATTGAACCAATCATGATGTTCATTAGTAGTTGCGAGAACGCAATCCCGTATTCATGTAAATAATGATTCATAATAGAGGTTAATCCAATTGCAAAGAACACGGCAATCAACGCCAAGACTTGCATGTCGTCTCTGGTTTTATCGTATTTGTTCGCTAGCTTAGATAAAGAATACCCAATGATACCCCCCAAAATAATCGAGCCAAATACTTCAATAAATGGCTTAGAGAACATCAACCAAACCGGTTGATCTGCGCCTTGTGGGACTAAAATCTGTGCAATTGAAATGAAAAATCCAAACGTAATGATCCCGTAGATATCATCCAAAGCTGTAATTGGTAAAATGGTCTTTGTTACAGGACCATATGCACGGTATTGACGAATGACCATGATGGTTGCTGCTGGTGCAGTAGCGGCTGACATACTCGCTAATATTAAACCAAAGGCAATGTTTGGATTCGCAAACGGATTATAACCTGTCATGATGCTATCTGGTTTAGGTAAGAAAAGCATCGCTAAAAATACAATTAATACCGCGCCAATGACTTCAAAAGTCGTCAAAATCATGACTTCTTTCCCCATTTTTTTAATGGTTTTTATGGCGAATTCACTACCGATAGAAAAGGCAATGAATGCGAGTGCAATTTCACTGATAAAGGATAATGATTCATTTTCACCAATCGTGATGAACCCTTCATAACCCTTAAAGATTAAACCCATCGATGGGCCTAAAATTAACCCTAACACCAAATACCCTGATACGTTAGGTAACTTAAACTTTCTTGCCAATAATGCGCCAATAAAACCCACGGCAAGCACGATTGACATCTTAAATAGTAATACGTAAATATCCAATAAAATCCCTCCTAGAATGATGATATACAAAAAAAACGCATAAATACTTATACGCTTAATCACTCCTATGAGGTTAGCTGACGGGTTCAGGACATTAAGTATCCTTACAATGATTGATTCACCCCAAAAGTTGGTTCCCCCACTTAGTATTGGTAATTCGGAGATATCACATGCATTATAGCATAATAGAATATATTGTCAATCTTATGAAACGTTTTCATCATTTCTTTGACAAAATCGATTATTTCTAGTAAAATAGCGATATACGATGAAGTAGAATAGTAGCTATTTAAATGGTTTTAAAGCGAGAAAGGGATAGTGTGAGCCTTTTATGCCAAACTTAGTGAATGGGCCTATGGAGTATAAGCTAGTCGGCTTAAAGACACTAAATGAGGGCTATGGCAACATAGAACTAAGGTGGTACCGCGATTATTCGTCCTTAGATATATATCTATAGGACTTTTTTATTTTTTAGGAGGACACATCATGAAAAGATTAGTTTCAGGCATTCAGCCATCTGGTAATTTAACCCTTGGTAATTACTTAGGTGCAATCAAACAATTTATTGCTTTACAGGAGGAATTAAGTGAGACAGAATTCTTCATTTTTATTGCTGACTTACATGCGATTACCGTATCACAAGATAAAACCGCTTTAAGAAAAAACATCAGAAGCTTAGCTGCGCTTTACTTAGCGTGTGGCTTAGACCCAAAGAAGGTTCACTTATTCATTCAAAGTGAAGTCATCGAACATAACCAGTTGGGCTATATCATGGAATCTACGGTTTATGTCCCTGAACTGGAACGTATGACACAATATAAAGATAAGAAACTGAAACAACAAGCGGGTATTAGATCAAACTTATTGACCTACCCAGCGTTGATGGCAGCCGATATTTTATTATATGATGCCGATATCGTACCAGTTGGTGAGGACCAAAAACAACACCTTGAGTTAACCAGAAATCTAGCAGAACGCTTTAACCAACAACATGGCGATACCTTTATTGTCCCAGAACCTTTTACACCTAAAGTCGGTGGCAAGATTATGAGTTTAACGGATCCTACCAAAAAGATGAGTAAGAGTGATGATAATCAAAAAGCGGTCGTCTATTTATTAGATGATTTGAATCAAATCAAGAATAAGATTAAATCCGCAGTTACCGATAGCGATACCAAGATTCGTTATAACGTCAAAGACAAACCAGGCATTTCAAACTTACTAACCATCTACTCACTCATTAGCGGGTTAAAGATCCCTGAATTGGAACAGATGTATGAGAATTCAAACTATGCAACCTTTAAATCTGATTTAGCAGAAAAACTAGCCGAGTATCTAAGACCGATACAAGAAAGATACCATGCACTACTTGCATCACCTGAGCTAGATACCGTCTTAGATGAAGGTAGAGATGCCGCGAAAAGAGTCGCCTATAAAAAAATCATGAAGGTCTATAAACGCCTTGGATTAGGTAGAATCAAATAAATCAAATGACAAAGAGATTGGATGACATCCAGTCTTTTTTTATGAAAAAACTGGTCAAAAATGACCAGTTTATCTCGTGATTTCCATGATTGTTACATCATCAAGCGATTCACCATCCATTTGAAGATAGGCACTTCTGCCATATTCGACTTTAAAGGATTTTCCTTGGACGACTTTCACATAACGTCTGAATTTGACATGCCAACCAAAATAGATGGTTGGGAATATCAAGAATAATAATAATCTAGGTATACGGTGAATGATGAGCATTTCTAATAGGTCATCGTCTCTAACCGATTTAGGTGAGAATTTCATCCCGCCACCCATATAAATACTGTTGGCTGCTAAAACGAACCAAACTTTCTTATAGGCTGTTGATACACCATCTACTGTAACAACCGCTGTACTTGGTTTATAGGTTAAGAATGCTTTTAATGCATTTTTAAAGTAGTTGAATGCGGTTTTCTTCTTTGGACTGGTATTGACTAAGTGACAAACATAAGCATCCACACCAATGCCGGTCCCATTTAAGAATAGTGATTCCTTGTTGTTGACCAAGACTTTTGGTAAGTCTTTGATGTATGGGGTAATATCAATGATATCTTCTTTGTTGTTTAGGCTTCTAATAAAATCATTGCCTGTCCCCGCTTTTGAGACATAAAGTGGTTGCTTGATATCATACCCTCTAATTGAATTCACCAAATGATGCAAGGTACCATCACCACCAACGATGATGACTCTATCCTCTATATTCACGGACTCGATGAATGATTTGATGGAGACAACTTCAAAAATACTTTGAACCGACACATCATTGCCAAGTGATACCAGCTTTTCTTTTAATTGGTTAACCGTTTCTTTACTTTTACCATTTCTGGACAAAGGATTATAAAGGATGATATCCATAGTGCCTCCTAAAGGATGATAGCCAATGCAAACTTCTTCTTTCCTCTTTTTATAATAACATATTTATCGAAATATGCTTGCTGTTTGGTAATCAAAAACTCAAAATCAGTGACCTTGGTTTCATTCACCATGACTGCACCATTTTTAACAAATTCTCTGGCTTCACGTTTTGATTGGGCTAGTTTTGTTTCAACCAGTGCATCTAAAATGTTGATCTCACCAGTTTCAATGGATTCTAATCCACGTTTTGCCATGTCTAATTCTTCTAGTGACAGTTTCGAAAACTCACCACTAAATAGTGATTCAGTCACGTTTAAGGCATTTTGAAGTTTGACTGCACCATGGACCAATTCTACTACTTCAGCTGCGAGTCTTTTTTGTGCGACCCTTAGTTCAGGGGCTTTAGATTGTTCTACCATCAAGGCTTCAATGTCATCTTTTGATAATAACGTTAGCATCTTTAGGTAAGTTAAAATATCATCATCAGATGTATTTAAGAAATATTGGTATAGCTCATATGGACTGGTTAATGCTTCATCTAGCCATAATGCGCCAGACTCACTTTTCCCAAATTTGGTGCCATCTGCTTTTAATAGTAATGGTGAAGACATGGCAACCGCATTATGCTGATCACCAACAGTCTTTCTAATCAATTCTAGACCGGTTGTAATATTGCCCCATTGGTCAGACCCACCAAATTGAATCTTGCAATCGTGGTGTTGATATAAGTGTAACCAGTCAATGGCTTGAATTAACATATAAGAAAACTCTGTAAAAGAAATACCCGTTTCTAATCTCGCTTGAACCGTTTCTTTTGCGAGCATATAGTTAATGTTAAAGCTTTTACCGAAATCTCTTAAGAATGAAATCATATCAATCTTTGAAATCCAATCGTAGTTATTCACAAATACCGCATCTTTTTGGAAGTGGGATAATTGTGTTTTAATCCTTTCAGCATTGGCTAAGGATTCTTCTAGTGTCAACAGTTTTCTTTCTGAGGTTTGTCTTGGGTCACCAATTAAGCCGGTTGCCCCACCGACTAATACAACCGGTTTGTGTCCGTGTTGTGCTAGTAACATGATTCTAACGATTTGGACTAAGTGACCAACGGTTAAACTCAAACCTGTTGGGTCAAAGCCGCAGTAAAAACTGGTGCTACCTGCATTTAAAAGTGCCATTGCTTTTTCTTCATTTGAGACGTCTTTAATAAAACCACGCCATTTTAATTCTTCGTATAATGTCATTTTCTTGTTCTCCTTGTGTTAAAAAATAAAAAAACGTCCTTAAAAAATATTCTAAGGACGAATAATCGCGGTACCACCTTAGTTCTATGTTGCCATAGCCCTCGTTAAGTTTTTGGTCTCCAAAAGTGTAATTCAGTAATGACCTGCTTCATTTTCACCAACCATGAAGTCTCTTTATTCAAGTGATATTACCTTAAGTCTTCTTTTTTCAACGACCTATAATGATTCTCTTCTGACGATGTAGTGAGGCAACACGACTTGAAGTGAATCTAATTTTTCTTTGTTCATTAATTTGGTTAATAGACGCATCGCAACCGCACCGATATCATAAACTGGGATATCAATTGAGGTTAAGGTTGGTCTAGATAAAATACCATATTTTGTGTTTTGGAAACCTGCAACAGCGACCATTTCTGGTACTCTTCTACCGGTTTCACTTGAAATATTCATAAATGATACAGCAATTGAGTCTCTCACACCAATCGCACCATCGACTGCTTTATCACTAAAGAAGTTGGCGAAGTGTTGTCTATTGACAGATGTGTTCCCAGATGTTCTAAATACTTTTGGTTGTAAACCGGCTTCGTTCATCGCATTGGTATAACCCAATTCTTTTTGATCATTGACAGAATATTTTCTAACAGTAGATAACATATAAATGTCTTTTCTGCCATTTTCAATCATTAGTTTTGTGATTTCATAACCAGCTTTTGCATAATCGATGGATACCGATGGCACAGTTTGATCATCATAAATCACATTCGCTAAAACGAATGGGATGTCGTTATCATCAAATGTTTCTTTGATGGTTTTCATTTGGTTTAAGTCTAATTCATCATTTAATAGTAAGACGCCATCGACTTGTTCAGCAACGATGTCATTTAACAAATCAGAGATGTTGATATTTTCATGAGCTGAGAATAGTTTAATTGAATAACTATACTTCATCGCAATATCAGATATACCACCTAACATTTCTGCAACGCTCGCTCTTGTGATATCAGAGATTAAAACCCCGACGGTGGTCGTTTTTCTACTTGCTAAACCTCTAGCAATCGCATTTGGGCGATAACCCAATTCTTTGATGACTTTAAGGACACGTTCTCTCGTATCTGGTTTAACCTTCTCTGGATTGTTTAAGACACGTGATACAGTTGCCAATGATACTCTTGCGGCTAATGCAACTTCATAAATTGTTACTTTTGTACTCATAATCTCAACTCCTTATAACAAGAAAATTATACCATTTAGTGTAAAGGCTTTCAACTGATTTGTGAAAAATTTTCATAAATCGATTTCTTTGTGTGATTTTTACCGCATCAATCAAAGAAAAAACCGATACAAACGTATCGGTTTCAACTCATTAAACTGTTCTTTTTTCTTTGATACGTGCAGCTTTAGTTGAAAGCGTGCGGATGTAGTTAAGTTTAGCTCTACGAACTTTACCACTACGAGCAACTTCTAGACGATCGATCGCTGGACTGTTCACTGGGAACGTTCTTTCGACGCCGACGCCATAAGATATCTTACGAACTGTAAAGGTTTCACTAATACCGCCACCTTGACGTTTGATGACCAATCCTTCAAATAATTGGATACGTTCGCGGTTACCTTCTTTAATTTTTACATACACTTTTACTGTATCACCAGGATAGAAAGTTGGTACTTCCTTCATGTATGCGCTCGTAAGCTCTTGGATCAATTGTTGACCTTTAGCTCTTGCCATGTTATTCACTCCTACTCTTCCAGTGTTCATAAAGGATTCTTTAGCGGACCACTGTGCTTTACCGATTACGGCATTTTGTATTATATCATAGATATAGAAACGCATCAAGTGTTTTTGATGCTTATTTCAAAATTAACAACCCGGTTGTGGTTCAATCGGACAGGTTTCACCATTTTCATCGATTGACATCAAACGATTAGAGAAATGACTGAATAATGCTTCTGATGTTGCGTCAATGACTTTGATGTTATAAAACCCCAATGAATCTAGGTAGCCGAACGCTTCTGACGCTGTTTCACTGTTGCCTGAGAATATAACAATCATGGCATATTTTTCGACATCGTTGAAATAGTCATCGAACTCTGTTCTTAATACGTGTCTGAAGCCAGTAACAAATGTCGCTTGATAGGCACTTTCTTCCCTAATATCTACGAAATAGAAATCTTTAAAGAATGCATCTTCTGCTTGATTAATCGCTAGGGATACTTCATTTAAATCTGTCCACGTTTCATTTTCCGCGTCTTTGATTAAAGGTGAGGTTTTCTCACACCCTGCTAAACTTAGGACCAATAAGGCCATGATTAATAGTTTCTTCATTTTGTTTCACCTAATTCTTTTTTGATCTGTTCAAGCCATTTTAGATCTTGTTTGGTTAGTGGATAATCCTTTAATAAATCTGGACGTTTCATGTAAGTTTGTTTTAACGCTTCATAATGACGCCACTGGTCAATCTCTTTATGATTACCATTTTTAAGTACTTCAGGCACATCAAACCCTTGATAGGTTGCTGGTTTTGTATAATGTGGGTGTTCTAATAGGCCATTTGAGAATGAATCATTTTCGTGAGATTCTTTCTTAATTACGTCATCCAGTAATCTAACGACTGCATCCGTGATCAGTAACGCTGGTATCTCACCACCCGTTAAAACGAAGTCTCCAACCGATACTTCTTCATCGACAAAATGATAGATGCGTTCATCAAAACCTTCGTAATGACCGGCTAATATGACGATATGTTCAAGTTGTGAAAGTGATTCAGCCATCTGTTGATTGAATGTTTTTCCCCTAGGTGATGTGATCAACACTTTGGTGTTTGCTTGTTTAATTGCTTGTAAGGCTTCATAAAGTGGTGGAAACTGTAATAACATCCCTGCGCCACCACCATAAGGTGTGTCATCGACTTTCTTGTGTTTAGATAAACTATAATCTCTTAAATCGATGATATTAACTTCAACTAGACCCAAACCGATTGCACGACGCATGATTGACTCATCTAGTGTGTTTTTTAACATGTCAGGGAAGATTGTAATGATATCTATTCTCACAATAAGCCCTCGATTTCTTCAATCTTTATCACGTCATCAATGGTTTTCACAAATGCGTCTACAAAAGGGATTAACGCTAGTTTTTCACCTGTGTCTACTTGTAATAAATGGCCTTGTGGGACTTCTAATACATCTTTGACGGTGCCTACTTGCTTATCATGTTGGTTAAATACTTTTTTACCGATTAAATCACTAAAATGATATTCGCCTTTATTGAGTTTTGGCTTTTCAGTTGTATAAAGGATCGACCCTTTTAAATGCTCGATTTGATTGATATGGTCATAACCTTCAAAACTCACGATCAAGTGGTCTTTGGCTGCTCTGACGGTTTTTATTTTAAATTTTAATTCACCTGACTCAGTCGTTGTATAGACCGTTTTACCCTTAACAAAGCGATCAAAATCAGTGTCTGTCTTTATTTTAACTTCACCACGAATCCCGTGTGTATTCGCTATTTTACCTATTTCATATGTCATCTTTATCACCTCTTTCATTATACATTGAACCAAACAATAAAAAAAGAGATATCATCTCTTCTTTAAAATGCATCAATGTCAATTTTAACGTGCTTGCCTTCTTTAGAAGCACCAGCATAAACAATAGTACGAATGGCTGAGGCAATCTTACCGCCCTTGCCAATGACACGGCCTAGATCTTCTTGATTTACCAAAACCTGGATAGCAAGGTCTGTCCCATCATCCGCAAGTGTTTTAACAAGTACATCCTCAGGGTGAAGCACTAATGGCGTAACGATATTTTTAACGAGTAAATCATAATTAATAGCCATTTCAGTAATCCCCCCTTTGGTATTATTTGTCTAAAACTGAATATTTTTTGAATAAGCTTTTTACGGTTTCAGTTGGTTTAGCACCA
>CAKMJY010000014.1 GCA_927433595.1 uncultured Acholeplasmatales bacterium
CAAGAGTCATTGCGCAATTAGGTACATTACAAGAATAAAGAAAAAGGACTGATTTAACAGTCCTTTAGCTTGTCATACCTTGTTATTTAAAATTATAATTTAACAACTTTGCTAGCTTGTGGGCCGCGGTCGCCGTCTTTAACTTCAAATTCAACTTGGTCGCCTTCTGCTAATGCTTTGTAACCATCAGCTTGAATAGCGCTGAAATGAACAAATACATCTTTGCCTTCTGATGAAGAGATAAAACCATATCCCTTTTCTGCATCAAACCATTTAACTTTGCCTGTCATATTAACTGTACTCCTTACTTAAAATTCTAGTGAAATATTTTCACCTAAGTACATTATACACTACATAATTATTAAATACAAGGGAAAACGCTAACCATTTGAAAAGCTTTTTTTAATCGTCTTTTACGTGTTATCTCTTTTCGATAAAGCCTCAATGATTTCTTTGTATTTTTGGGCATCAATCCTGTAAAAACGATTATATAGGATATAACTGATTACAATTAGGACCAATGGCAGTATGAGCATAGCACTTTTCATACCAATGATCATCTGTGGTGTGACGCTTTCAACACTGGTTGCTTCTGTGATGCCAATCACAACCAAGGTAACACCAACCACACCTTGTGATAGCGCACCAGATAATTTGTTCACGAAGGGTTGTACTGCGAAACTCACAGATTCATTTCGTTGTCCTAGCTTATACTGTCCATATTCGACCGTATCTGCTAGCAATACCAAAATCAACAGCTGCAATATCCCTTGACCGAAAAACATCAAGATACCCGCTAACCCAATCCAAATGATATTCATTGGTGAGAAAAAGAATAAAATATAGCCTGATATCACGATTAGGGTTGCAATCAAATATAATCTATTTCTGGATAACAGGTTTGAAAATACTGGAAACAATAATAGTGCAATCACTTGAGAAACCCCTAGGACAACACCAAAGAATGAGTACATGGCTTCATTTTGATAAGCATATTTAAAGAAATGTAAGCCAAAACTGGTTGTGATCATATAGCCAGTCATAAACAAAGTCATCGATATGCCTGCCCATAACAGTTGATCATTTTTACCAATGATTTTAAACATATCTCTTAGTTTTGTATCGGCCTGTTTCTTGTAGTGAACCGTTTCTTTAACAAAATAGACCGTTACCATTTGAAATGCAATCATGATGAAAGCCAGTATAATCGCATATAAGAAATAAGCGCGTTGCATATTTCCAAGTTGGCTACTTAAGTAAGCTGTGATAGGGACAATCCCACCCACAACTGTGAATAAGCCTATATTTGCGAATATTCTCGCCCAACCACCAATCTTTTCACGTTCTTTTTGATCTTGAGATAGTGATGGCAACATCGACCAATAGGCGATGTCATTCATCGTGTAGAACACTTCCCACAACATATAAAAGATGGTAAATAAAACGATATACAATAAATCAGGTATGATAAAGTCATGAAACATTAAGGATGCCGTAATACCAGAGCCGATTACCCCAATCACAATCCAAGGTTTAAATTTACCATACCTTGATTTAGTATTATCAACGATAACGCCCATAAAAGGGTCGTTAAAGGCATCAAACACTCGAATGATAACGATGATCGTCGTTAATATTAAAATCATACGACCACTGAAATCTCTGACTTCGGTTAAATAAAACATCAAATACATACTTAATAGGGTATAACTCATATCGCGACCAATGGTCCCGATGCCATACGCAAAACGATTACTTTTCATGTTTGACCTCAATTATCAACGCTTCATATGGTCTTAAATGTTTCAAGTCCATTGGTGGATAGTTAGCTAGGATAATGTCACCACTTGGTATGTGTTTATAACGTTTATATCGTTTCGTCATATTGACTAGGATAAAATAAGTTTCATCTTGATAACTTCTTTCATACGCAAAAAGGCCTCTTTTAGCGTAGATTGTTTTATAGTCACCATGGGTAAGGGCGGCTGAATTTTTCCTGATTTTAATCAAACGCTTATAGTAACTTAAAATCGATTCAGGATTCTTAAGTTCAGCCTCAACGTTGATTTGTTTTTCATTATGGTTGATTTTTAACCACGGTGTGCCTTTTGTAAATCCATGATTGGCATCCCATTGCATCGGACTTCTAGCATTGTCGCGGCTAGATTTTTTAATCATACGCCAACGATAAAATCTTGGGAACTTTAGTTTTTTGGATAAAGCCCAGATGTTCTTGGTTTCGACATCCTGGTAGTCTTCAATCGATTTATAATCCACATTTAACATGCCGATTTCTTGACCTTGATAAATAAACGGTGTACCTTTTAATGTTAATAATAGGGTTGCAAGCATTTTACCGGATGCTTTATGATAGTATTCACTACCAAATCGCGAGATACTTCTCGGTTGGTCGTGATTTTCAAAGTATAACGTATTCCAAGGCAAGTTTTCTTGCCAATCTTTTAATACATTGATGAATTTCTTTGGTTTAAATTTGGTTTTGAACCATTTGTTATTGATTTGATCGGTTTCCATATGGGCAAATGAGAATACCATATCGAGTTCTTGTCTATCTTCATGCATCAAATCTTTAGCTTGTTCAATACTCACCATCACCGTTTCACCAACCGTGATGGCTTGGTATGGCTTGAAGATCTCTTTTCTAAACGTCTTTAGGATGTCATGGTTACCTTTGGTTGAATGATAATGTTCTAAGCCCTTAAGGACCAATCGCCATTTACCATCTTTAAGTGAATCTTTATGAATGACATTAACGACGTCACATCTAAAGCCTTTAATCCCTTTATCTAACCAAAAACGCATGATATCTTTAAACGCTTCAATGACCTTTGGATTTTTTAAGTTTAAATCGGGTTGATTTTCTGCAAACAAGTGTAGATAATACATGCCATCTTCACTTTTTGACCAGGCTTTACCACCAAAGAAAGGCAAAGAACCCAACAATTGGACAAGCTTTTTTGG
>CAKMJY010000015.1 GCA_927433595.1 uncultured Acholeplasmatales bacterium
TCATATCGTGTAGATTTTTTAGCACCCCTCACTCAAATCGTGTAAAACCTGATGTTTTTGCTGCAAGTTGCTTGTTAGTTTCAACTCCTTAAATTGACCCGACTGTGCTAAAAAAGCTTGAAAATTGACTAATAATTGGCATTTTTCCGATGTTTTGGCTAAATTTAAGCACAAAAAAGGCCTGATTAGTGTATCAGACCCATTCTGGTTAGATGTCTTGTCATAACCAAGTTTGTGACGGTTTTGAGGTTGTCACAACCAAGTTTGTTAAGTACCAATCTACACTCAAATTACATTCTAACTTCTCCAGTTCACCTCTACTTTAGGTAATTTCTAACCGTAAGAATATGATGACTGAATATAAAAAACCAAAAAAATAGAAGGTCTATTGAATAGACCTTCGGCTCGTAAAGAGCATTTCTTTTTTTTCGCGTCCGAATAGGACATAATTTATGTATAATTGACTACAATCCATTCTATCATAGTACGTGCATCATGTCAACAAATAAAATTATTTAGTTAGATATGCTGCAATTTTTTGATCTATTAAGTCTAATTGAGCAGGATTTAGTTTATATACTTGATCATTTGCTTTTCTGGGTTTGTAAATCCTAATTTTACTAATTGATCTGACTGATAAAACCTTCGCTACACTTATCTGAGTTGTACATGGAATTACTCCGTTACCTAGTACAATTTCTGAATCATGAATCGTTGCTATATCTGCCGAGTCAATGGATGTTAATGGAACAACAACTACATTGCCACTTGATCGTGGATTGTCTTTTTCGATTACAACTGCATAATGCATTCCACCATATTCAGATCCAATATTATAACCGAAATTAACAAAAACGATATCTCCCCTTCGATAAGTCACTAAAGCCATAGGGTTGAAGGAAACTTCCCATTTCAAGTATTTAGTCCAAACATTTAACCATTCATAAATCATATCTTGATGCTTACCGTCAGATTGAGCAATTTCCGTCTCAAGACCAGCGATTATAGATTTCATTTCAGCAATTGTCATTTTCCCCTCCAAATAGATAACGTCTATATAATTGTAATCCAATTGATGTAACATGTCAATATAGAAAATTATCTTCAAATATTTAATTTTTGCTTTAATATTTGTAGAACATATTATCGATTTACAGTTGTTAAATATTTCAACACCATGCATTTCTTATTCTCTGATAATCTTTATCATATCAGTGTTATGTGAAAAATTACTTATTATTTTTCCAATAAAATACATCAGCTTCTTCAATTTTAGAAGGAGATGCAGAATTCATTATTTCTTCCAATATTGTAAGTTCTTTCGGTACGTTATGAAAATAGTAAATAAACTTCTTTTCTGCTGGTGATTTTACCATGTGAAACAAATGTTCAATCTCATGGTGTTGTCGCAAAAAATCTCTAAATTCTTTCAAGTGAAATGGTGTAATGTATTCCATCGAACCGTCTGCTTTTTTGAACATATTATAATCAAGTGAGTCATCTTGTGTTGCAAAACCAAACTCTTTATTTTTTTGTATAATGTCTCTATAAGTATCTCCAAAGCTGACTCCTTTTTTCTTTTGTACCTCATCTATATAATTATGATATTTCGCAATATGTTTGTTTGAGATGTCTAATATATTATTTTTTAAATGATCCATAGAACTCTCGTGTTTTATTGGAGATATTTTTAATCCTTTTTCGATATGTGTTTGGTCTATTTTTCTTAATTCTTCTTTTAGCAAACTTCCACCCTTTTTATGCTCAGATGAATCGTATCTAAAATGTTCAATCATAATTGTTCGTTGATCAAATAAAATCAATATGTCTGGTCTATCAAAGGGTAGAATTATTGGAGTTCCATACAAGCCGCTCATTAAATCAGTTAAATACTTAGCAGACTCTTCGGTCATACACTGAATGCTATTCAAATTTTGTGATAAATAATCGTAAAAGACTTTAAATTCATTACGTAGCATAATGTTGTCCTTTCAATAGCCTAAAGATTAATAATGATAGCTTTCAATTGGCTATTAAATTCAGATGAAACTTCAGTTGTATTTTTTCCATCTTTTATCATCTGCATAATAGACATCTCCCCAAAATGCAGCTGCCCGATCCATCTTAATGTATCCTTTGATTTTAGGATATTCAAGAGCATTCATATACACTTTGACATATTGTAATCCAGGACTATACGGATTGTTTGTAGTCGCTATAACATATTTGTTTTCTTTCTCCTCAAGAAGCAGTTCGCGTATGCTTTTTGGTAATGGTTCTGCCCTAGATATGCTGTCTTCGACTCTGACTTTTTCAACCACATGGAGGTTAGGTGACTCAAGGACTATTAATTCCTTTATGTATCTCTTCTTAGCTCTCTTGTTATTTAAAATCATTATCACTATCAGATATATCGCTCCGACAGATATCAAAACAATATATATCCACATTGGAAAAGAAAACAACCAAATAATTCCTTTAGCAATCTGTGTAAACACATACAAGAAAAAAGCCAATAATAATATAAAAATGAATAATCTAGCTTTTCCACCATCTGCTCTCGATGAAATAATTCCAGCAGTATACAAAGCCCCAACGATGCTAAATGCGAGTGAAGCTGCTACTCCCATCGATAATTTGATTATCAGGTCATCGACAATAGCAATTCCACTAAATATCATTGTTCCCAATATAATCCCAATTATATACTTTCTAATTGTAAACATAACACATATCCCTCCAGACATCAAACAAGAGATTACTCTTGGCTATTCTTAATAACTCTAAATCCCAAATCGCTTAAAGACTTTAAATCAAAAATTTGCGCTGATTCAAGTCGTCCAATTTCAAGAATAAAATGATCAGAACTAGTAACTATGTTGTTACCACCAAGTACAACTCTAAATTCATTTTGGCTGACGAATCTCTTGGTTTTGTGAAAAAAGGGGTCATATTTATTGGTAATCATCATTTTTTTGAAATCGGAGAAGGATAATTTTTTATTATCTTGGTCATATTTCACTTTATCCATAAGTGGAATTATCTCCATTGAATTGCATTTTTGATATATTTTACGACAAAACTCATCCAATGAGAAAACTAGAACGCTACTACCCCAACAACTCATTTCTTGAAGATATTCATTTGATAAGTCATATGCATTTTCCCCTTTTGGAACTAGCATATGACTTTCAAGTAATGAGCAACAAAATATTGGAGTTTTATCTGAAGAAATATAAGACATATTGAGTTCTTCAGGATCAAGTAAATGTAGAAGATTAAGAACCTCATCATTTAAATCAACGGGATAACTTGTATCAATCGCAACTTTACCCTCTCTTGAATCTTTTGAATTATCTGTTTCGATTTTTCTAAAGTGTTCAGCATGACTAAAATAGATTCTACCATTTAGGATATCCTCGAGATATTCTCTCTTCGATGCTTTGATTAAAATGTCCGGATAATGATTACCGTTGATATAAATAATATAACCTCTTTCATCATTTAATATAAATACTTATAAAATTAAATGCTATATTAAAAATTTTTTACAAAAAGAGTAAATTGATTAACATTCCCGCAGTAAACTTGAAAATTATTCTAAATGTCATAAGTACTTGGAATTGTGATTGAGTCTAATAAATTGATAAACGCAACAGTGTTAAACTTGGATCCTATTGGATAACCAAAAGTGATCTCTAAGTTTGGTGAGAACATTTTATGATTGAACCTGGATAAAATTGTATTAGTAGATGTGTTTATAGTATTTGCATTATCTTGATCAAAGAAAAGCTTTACATTAATTGATAAATTTATCAAAATATGTGCAAAAATCATCATGTGATGTTTACCATACACTGGAAAAATGTAATAGTCTCCAAAATACTTACCATTATCAAGGAGCATTTTTTTGATAAATAGTTCATCATTAACGCCTTCGACCAGATAAACATTTTTTGCAAATAAAGCTTCCATAAAGTCCCTATAATGTAATCTCTTGACATTATCTTTCAAATTAGTAAGGTTAAAATAACTATATGATTTCGCTAGATCAGGATTGGCACTTAATAACGTGCTATGTGCTGCGAAAGCACTGACAGAACCCGAAAAATCTATATGCTTTTCAGTATAAGTGGTATCATTCAAAATACTAATATTATCCAAATCCAAATCCAACATAGATAGCAACTTTGGCGAATGGGTCGCAATATAGATATCCTTAGTCATTGATAAGCTATTCAATAAACTAGCTGTCTTATTTAACATTGAGGGGTGTGAATACTTTTCTGGCTCATCGATAAAGATATAGTTTTTTGAAGACCTATTTACAAGTTCTAGTAGCAAATGCATTCTTTGACCACTACCCATTTTCTTTTTAACATCATTTTGATTGATTTTGACCAGATTTTTATGAGTTTTTGCTGCTGATAATGAAATGAAATCTCCACTTCTTACCATACCATTCATCAATAGTATTCCATCAATTATGGTATTTACACTTGCAATATTTGCTGTTATTTCAGTATCAACAGCTTGCTCGTAATTTGCTCTTGTTGTCACGACAGGAGTTGTTTCTAAAAGTTCAGCTAAAATATACTCCATAGTTTTAGAGTTGTCTTTTGTATCTTTTACTTCATCGAGTAACAAAATTTCTGACTCCAAAAATAATATTTCACTTTCGCTAATACCAGTTGCTATTAGATTGGATTTGATATTTTCTAGTTTGGTAGTTTTTCCATATCCATTTGGCCCAATAAATACTTTAATCATTAAATTCTCCCCCTTTGGGATAACATTTTGAGTCTAATTCATTTTCATGAAATCAAAATGATATTCATTTTTTATTCCTAAAAAATGCAATATACATTGATTCATAGGAATCCATATCATACACGATAACATCAATATAATATGCATTTAAAATACTTCTTCTGCTATTATCCATATTTTTAGATAATACATGATATGAAATTTTGTTCTTTGGTATTTTTCCTTCAGCAATCTCGCGTGCACGATAGTTTAAAACATACCAAACCGTGCTTTCAGAATAATCAAGTTGGTATCCGATAAAATCTACATTTTCATTTAATAGTAAGTCTATCCATGATTTCTTCGTTTCCTTTTTGTTACTACTATTGATGTGTTCTTGTATTTTGCCTACAACATCCAAATAGTATTCAAAACCAAGTACCATCGTCTTAGGATAATTAATTTCACCATGAATATGCCAAACGTTAGTCCCAAAACACTCATTTTTCGTATACAACCGATATCTTTTCTCTCTATTCTTATTCAGTTTTTTACTTTTTGCATCTAGAGTTTCATCTTGGTCAGCGTATTCTGTCTTATAATATGAAAATCCCTGTCCTCTTTTACCTAAGCCCGTTTCTATAAGATAATCATAATTGGTCGTAATTATATCTGTACATTCATAATTCTCTAAAAAATCATGTGCGGGATTGGTATTGAGTTTTTTAATACCAGAAATTACTTCATCAATCAAATACTGTTCATCGTATTTATACTTTTCATTGCCGGTAAGATAAAGGTATTCAAAACGCATTGGGAATGGAACATTATCTGAAAAAACATATGGTTCTCCAATCAAACTCTGCAAATTAGAAATCAAATTTTCCCATGAAAAATCGTTTGTCAATCTATTAATCCCATTTCCTAAAAAAAGTACTTTACTCATGTTTTGCCCCTCGTGTTATTCAGTGATAAAAAATTAAGCTTTTCAACTTGTTTACAACTTCAAACTTAACCTCAGTATCAAGAACTATTGACATTTTTTCACCACCCCGCAAACGGTTTTTTATTAGATTATAACATTTTCTGTTACGTTTTCCTATAATATCTAGGATATTACACTGACGTTTACTATTAATAGTTAAATGTGTTATACACTAATTCAAGAAATTATTGACATTATTCATCTCTTTCATTTTTTTACCACTGAAAAATTCGTCATTTTCCGCCATGAGAGAATTCAACTCCTTAGGCAATAAAGGTCATAAGTAATCGTGTAAATGGTTGGGTAATCGTTAAAAGGTTAGGCATTGAGAAGGTATTAAACCTCAAAAGCCTGTTATTTTACCTCAAAACCTACTTCGCGAAAGTGAGAAATCTCCCTTTCTGCAAATAAAAAAGCCGTGAGCGTTTAAAATAACCCGTTCTTCCAATGATGTTTGACAAATACTACAATATCTATAAAAAGATAAGGTGGTAAATGATATGGCAAAAGCATACGATCAAACATTCAAAA
>CAKMJY010000016.1 GCA_927433595.1 uncultured Acholeplasmatales bacterium
TTCCGATCTTGACCGGCAATCTTACTGCTGCATAAACGGCAGTTGCCTTCTACATGGATATCTTTTAAGAAACAACGTCTTGGGATAAAGATATCCATGAAGAAGGCAACTGCCGTTTATGCAGCATTAAGATTGCCGGTCAAGGCAATCTAAAACCTGCTTGTAAGACGTTGGTTTCAGAAGGGATGCATATCACCACAGATGACCAAGAAGTATATGATAACGTCAGTATGAACCTTGAGTTATTAGCGCATAAGCATAACTTTGAATGCTTTAAGTGTTCCAGAGAAGACAACTGTGAGTTTTTAGACTTATTAAGAAAGTATTCGATTGATAATGAGTTCTCACATCTTTATGGTCATTATGAAGGGGATTATTACTACCAAGATGAAAATGGCGTAATGATTATTGATTCATCTAAATGTATCCTTTGTGGCAGATGTGTATCAGCCTGTGAGAAACAATCAGGTCTTTCTGTCCTTAACTTTAATAATAGAGGCAATAAAACCTATGTTGGACCTGCATTATTTCATGACTTAGCCGATAGTGGTTGTATCTACTGTGGGAAATGCATCGGGGCATGTCCAACAGGGGCATTAAGAGAGAAAGACGATATCAAAAATGTTGAAAGGGTATTAAGAGACCCCTCTAAAAAGATTGTCGTACAAGTCGCACCTGCCGTTAGAGCTGCCCTTGGTGAATCATTTGGTTATCCAATTGGAACGAATGTAGAAGGTAAAATCTTTTCTGCCTTAAAAGCACTTGGTGTCGATGAAATCATGGACACCAACTTTACAGCCGATTTAACCATCCTAGAAGAAGGAACTGAATTCATTCATCGACTTGAAAACGGTGGAAAATTCCCAATGTTCACTTCTTGTTCACCAGGTTGGATTAATCTACTAGAACTTTATTACCCTGAGTTTCTCGATAACTTATCTTCATGTAAGTCACCTCAACAAATGGCAGGTGCTTTAATCAAGACCTACTATGCTGAAAAAATGAATTATAAGCCTGAGGATATCGTATCCATCTCCATCATGCCTTGTATCGCGAAAAAAGCAGAAGCGAGAAGACCTGATATGGGTAGAGATAACTATAGAGACGTTGACTATGTGTTAACGACAAGAGAGTTTGCTAGACTCATTAAAAGAAGAGGCATCGATTTTAATAACTTACCAGATTCAAAACCATTTGGGATGTTATCCAGTTACACCGGTGCTGGTGTCATCTTCGGGGCAACCGGTGGTGTGATGGAAGCGGCCTTAAGAACGGTATCTGAAATCTTAGAAGGCAAAGAAACGCCAATCGATTTTATCGACATGCGTGGTAATAAAGATATCAAAGAAGCGACCTACAAACTAAACGGTCAAGATATTAATGTCGCAGTCGTCCATGGTGGGGTTGCGATCAGACAGTTTTTAGAATACTTAAAATCTACGGATAAACAGTATCACTTTGTTGAGTTCATGGGTTGTACAGGTGGGTGTATCAATGGTGGTGGTCAACCAATCGTAAAAGCCGTTGACCAAGAACGCTTTGACGTAAGAGCCCTACGTGCAAGTGTGCTTTATAAGATTGATGAAAAACAACCACTTAGAAAATCACATTTAAACCCATTTGTTGGCGAGCTATATGATGTATTCTTAGGCAAACCAAATAGCCATAAATCACATGACTTACTGCATACGACGTATCACAAAAGAGCACCGTATGATGATATTAAGTAAGCGGGTAAGCGCGATATTCCTCATCGCGCTTATCCTCGTTAGTTTATTCGGTTGTAAGAAACCATCTTATACCATCATAGTCCCTAGTGGTAGTCCTGAATTTGGGATTGCTTATTTAAAGGAAAATAGCCCTTATGAAGTCACGACCGTTTCAGGGGCAGACCCGCTAGTAGCTGCATTTAATGACATCGGATACGATGTGATCATTGCACCAGTAAATCTCGGTGCGAAGCTTTTTAACGCTAAACCGACTTATGCTTTAATTGGCGTTTTAACGTGGGGTAATTATTACTTAATCTCAAAAGACCCCATCGATTTGGATTCGATAAATGAAATTGAAATCGTCGCCTTTGGACAAAACCAAATACCAGATTTAATGCTTAAATATATCTTGGCTGAAAAAGAGATTACACCAACTATTAGCTATTTAGATGGTGTATCAGATATCCCTGCCGCATATCTCTTAGATGATAGTAAAGTCTATTTGATCGCTGAACCTAGTTTGAGTATGTTAAGTTTAAATGTGGATTTAAACATACTAGATATTCAAACAGCATTTCAAGATATCACAGGCTTAGAGAATTACCCACAAGCAGGTGTATTTGTTCATCAAAATATATCAGATGAGATGGTATCTAATTTGATGGTTGATATTAAAGCATCCATCACAAATATCCAAAATAGCAGCGATGCGAAGGATTTATTAAAACGTGTGAATATCCCTGTGGATGAATCGATATATTTAGAAGCCTTTAACCGATCTAACATTGAATTCAAATCAAGTATCGATGAAAAAGAAACCATCATTGCATACTTTAACTTATTACATGCATTTAATCCAAACCTAATTGGCACATTACCGAGTGATGATTTTTACAGAGGATAACCTATGAAAAAATGGACACAGGCTTCATCGGTATTATCTTTATTATTGATATGGTATTTAGTCTACCTCATCATTGATCATCCGATATTAATGCCTAGTATCTTAGAAACAACCAAATCGTTATTTGGGCTTTTGGTAGAAAAAGAAGCCTTACTCAGTATCACAACCACTTTTTTGCGTTTAATGGTCTCTGTGGGCTTCTCTTTTCTACTATCTTTAATATTGTCGTTTTTAAGTTATAAATACAAATTAGTTGAAACATTCATGAATCCATACATGGTATTATTCAAAACAGTACCACTGGTATCGGTCATACTCATCTTATATGTTTTAGTACACTTTAGGGTTGCCCCATACATCATTACGATGTTAATGATTGTGCCAATCTTTTACCAAGTCTTTCTATCTGGTTTAAAAGGCATTGATCAAACCTATATTGATATCTACTTGCTAGAAGATAACAAAACAAATACGAGTATCAAGTATTTATATTACCCACTCATCAAACCTTATATCATCATTGGCTTACTTCAAGCAGTTGGATTAGGCATCAAGGTATTGGTGATGGCAGAATTCATCACCCAAAGTAGAAGTGGTATTGGCAGGTTAATCTATGATGCGAAAATCAATCTAGATTACGCAACCATTTATGCGATAACAATCCTATTGATTGTCGTTGCATACCTCATTGAAAGGCTCATCAAACGCTATGAGAAGCATGAAACCAAATCAGTCTAAACAAAACCCCTTAATGGGCAGCCATTAAGGGGTTTACTTTACCTTGTCCATGAAGTTTTTAAGTTCAGGGGTTTTTGGTTGATCTAATATCGTTGGTTTACCATGTTCGTGGATTAAGCCATCGTGCATAAATATGACATAATCGGCGAAGTCCCTCACAAAACTTAGTACATGGGTAACAAACACAAATGACTTACCCAGTGATTTTAAGTTCTTAATCGCTTCTAACACTTCGTGCGTTAGAATCGGGTCTAAGGATGCCGTTGGTTCATCTAAGAAGATGATATTAGGGTCAATCGACAGCGCTCTTGCGATCGACGCACGTTGGGCTTGACCACCAGAGACATTTTTAGGTAGTTTGTTCATTTGCGTCTCTAGATGTAACATCGATAAATAGTGTTCAGCAATTGTATTGGCTTCTTCAGGTGTCTTACCTCTGGTTTTCTCTAAGATAAGAGTGATATTTCTCTTTAAAGTCAAATGTGGAAACAAGTTGTGATTTTGAAAGACAAATCCCACATGCCTTTTGTAGTCTTCCCTACTAACAGGCATGTCATTGATGTTAACAAAACCAGTACTTGGTTTTTCTAACCCAGACATCAATCTAATTAAGGTTGATTTACCAGACCCAGATACACCAATGATCGCTACCGAATGATACCCATCTAACTCAAAAGTAATGTCATGTAAGACATCAATGTCATAGGTATGTGTAATATGATTGAGTTTTATGTTCATAACGCAAACCGCCTTTCAACATATTTGGTTAATTGTGATAAAGGAATGGTTAGCATTAAGTATAAAGCCCACATCAATAAATACCCTTCAACAAACGCGAACGTTTTAGACTGTGCGACATTAATCACATAATAAAGCTCTGCGAAGCTGAGTAGGTTCAATAGCGCACTACCTTTAATGATCATTGAGAAGTTATTCATTAAGGTTGGCATTAAGATTCTAGTGACCTGTGGAATGATGATATAACGGTACCGTTGATAAGGTGTAAATAAAAACAAATCCATCGCCAAAAACTGTTCTTTTGAAATAGACGAAAATGCCGATTTATAGACATTTTTCATATATGGCGACATATAGATCACTAACGCGATTACACCAAATAAATCTCTTCTATATGAATTGAATGCAGGTCCGATTAAGAATGCCATGATGATGATTAATACCAGTAGTGGTGTCCCATAAATGATTTCAGTGAATACATCGACTAACGCGTTAAAATATTTGATTTTGGATATTTGTAGGATATATAGAATAAACCCTAAAATCATCGAACCTACCAACGCTATCAAAGAAACCAATATGGTATTTAGGATACCTTCTAAGATAAGATTTGAATAAGGATAAAATGGTTCAAACGAAAAGCTACTGTCTTGTCTATAAAGGATGAATAAGACAAAAAGTAGTATGGTGAGGATGGCGAGAAAATAGGATAGAGCGGTTTTAAACTTATACATTCGTATAGAATTCAAGACCGTATCTGCCTAGTTTTTCTAATAGTAAAGCATCCCATTTTTCGCTTAAAACATCATATAAACCACCTTCATCATCGAAGGTTTCAATGAACCGATTGGCATCCGCCAATAAGGTTTCATTACCTTTCTTAACAGCCATACCAATTGGAGAAGCCACAAATGGATCCCAAACAACCAATGTTGTTTCTGTATTGGCTTTATAACCATCGACAACTGGGTTCGCACTCATTAATAAAATATCTGAAGTACCTTGTGCAACGGATTCAACTGCTGTACTTAAATCGGTCGCTTCAATGACTGTTTTACCATAGGAAGCAGGAATGGTTGCCGATACTTGAGAGGCAATCCCAACATAACTAGCATCTGTAATGGCAAGTAAATCTTCAACGGTTGAATCTACTGTGATGCTATTTTCAGTGGCGAATGTCTTATTCACCAATGAGATGATTTTGAAGTAGAAGTAAGGATTACTAAAATCAACCGATTGTTTACGTTCTTCTGTAATACTCATAGACGCGATGATGATATCAATATCACCAGCATTGAGTGCAGGAATTAAAGAAGCGAAGTTGGTATTAACAATCTCAACTTCTCTACCTAAGAATTCACCTAAAGCTAAGGCAACATCGACACTAATGCCTTCTGGGTCATTTGAGGTATTGACCGTTTCAAACGGTGGATACCTTAAATCCATGCCGACACGCAGTGGTCTTTCTCCACTTGTGTTACAAGCACTTAATATAAATATAGATGTGACTAATGTTAATAATAGAACTAATTTTTTCATGATGGTTACTTCCTTTCTAATTGATGTTATTTTACCACATAGTATTTATACGGTTAATTATAACGCTTTGGCATATAGGCAAGTCGTCCATACCTTATATATAGAAATTAGGTGTTATACTAAAAGAAAAAGGAGTGTTCAACATGAAATCTTTTATAACACCAGCCTTATTGGCCAATGCAGCAACCCTAGGTGTGCACTGGATATATGATCATGAATGGTTGAAAAAACAAGTTAAAAAAGAATCGCTATTATTTAAAATTCAGTCTAAGAAAGACTTTGATGAAGCGAAGCCTTCTTATTACGTGTACCCTAATATGACATTGGGGGATGTGACAGTTCAAGGTTTGATGATGCAGTGGTTATATAAAGCCATGAAAAGCAATCTTGACTTTGGATTAAATGACTATTCAAAACTGGTATATAAGCAATTCAAACCAGGTGGTCTTTATCAAGGCTATGTGGAATCCTATGCTAAAAAGCATGTGATTGGCATATTATCTAATGAACTCAGTCTAGGCATCAATCAGTTTGAATTGAATGATGACCACTTGGTTGGTTTTGTCCCATATTTCGTTGCCAAAGAGTTAGGCTTATCGAACGATAAAGCCTTTGAGTTAACCAAACTATACTCAGAAGATAAAAGCTATTACTTTTACTTCAAGATGTTTGATTATATATTTGAACATATTAAAACAAATAGAAAAGAAGCGATTATTAAAGCAGTTGAACTTGCACCTGTGAAATACCAAGTTGTATTAGAAAAAGCAATAGCGATGACTGATACAGAAGCCTTCGTTGAACAATATGCAGGTAGAGCTTGTGCCATTAAGTTTTCTATTCCCGTGATTATGCATCTGCTTTATCACCATGATACATTTGAAGCGGCCATGAACGCCAATATATTAATCGGAGGTGCCATCGCCGATAGAGCTATGTTCTTAGGTGCGGTTTATCAACAAATTAAACCATTAGATCCAATCTATAAAGAAAAACTACCAATCAGACTTTAATCTGATTGGTAGCAACTTGTAGTGGATCCCATAAAGCTGAAAATGGCGGCGCATAAGCAAAATCTAACTGTGAGAATTCATCTGCGGTTAGATTTTTTGTTATGGCAAGTGCCATGATGTTGATTCTTGGGGCAATCTCGCTCTTGCCGACTAGTGAGGCACCTTTTAAGACGCCAGTACCTTTTTCAAATACAACCCTAACGAAGATCTTTTCAACACCCGGATAATAACCGCTCTTATGATTACTGGTGATATCCACATAATCATAATCGAGGTTAAGCTTTTTAGCTTCATCAATGCCAATCCCTGTTTTCGCAAACGCATAATCAAATACCTTGATGATGTTAGACCCAACTATGCCATTAAAAGTAGTAGGGATACCTGCGATATTATTGGCAACCACACGACCTGCTTTATTGGCATGTGTGCCAAGTGGCACATAAGTTAATTCGTCTTTTAATAAGTGTTTATATGCTGCGCAGTCGCCTGCCGCAT
>CAKMJY010000017.1 GCA_927433595.1 uncultured Acholeplasmatales bacterium
TTTCGATGCCCCCAGTGTCGATCACTGCGAAACTTTTGGTTAACCACTCTGTCTTGGCATAAATGCGGTCACGCGTTACACCTGGTTGGTCGTCTGTAATCGATAATCTTGAGCCTACTAAGCGATTAAATAGACTGGATTTCCCGACATTAGGACGTCCTACAATAGCTACTTTAAATGGCATTAACCATCACCTCGATTTATTTTTTCTTGCTATCTTTTAAAACACTACCGAACAAGTCACCAAGTGTTGTTGTCACTTCTTCTTGTTCTTTTAGGTAAGGTTCATATTCACTTCTAATATTTTCTTCTGTTACTTGTTTAACTGACAATTTTAAGTGCCATTCTTTAGGTTGAACTTCGATGACTCTGGCAACTAGTTCATCACCAACTGCGAATAAGTCTTCAATCTTGTGAACACGTTCAACGGATAATTCAGATACGGGAATGAAGCCACTAACGCCTTTAGCATCGACTAACATACCTTTATCGGTGATGATTTCTGTTACTTTAACAGGTGTGTCTTCACCTTTCTTGAATGAAACATTCTTCCAAGGATTGTCTAGTAATGATTTTCTAGATAAGCTAATTTTCTTTTTCTTAGTATCTACTGTTAAAATGGCAGATTCAACTTGATCACCAATCTTCACAAAGTTTGCGAAGTTATCATTTGGATTCCATGAGTATTCACTTGCATGTAATAATCCTCTGACACCATCTTCAAACTCTAAAATAAGACCAAATGGTAATTTTTGAACGACTGCACCAGAAACGGTTGAGCCTTTTTTATGGTTTTCTGCGAAGACTTCAAATGGAGTAGGTAATAGTACTTTTCTAGATAAATCTAAACGCATACCTTCTTTTTTGATGATCTTCACTTCAATTTCTTGACCAACTGATAATACTTCATGAATATTTTCAATGCGTTGGTGAGAAATTTGAGAGATTCTTAATAAACCAGCAACATGATTAAATCTGATTGTAGCCGCATGGTCGTCTAGTTTTTCAACTTTACCAGTCAGTACATCACCTGTTTTAATGGTGTCGATTTCTTCTTTTCTTGCTTGTTGTCTTGCTTCTAATTCTTGTTGACGTTTTTCTTCAAAGATTTGCTTTCTTGAAGCGATTAAACGTGGACGTTTACCTGCTTTTACTTCAATTAGGTAAACTTCTAGGTTTTGACCTTTTAGTGTATCTTTAGCTTCAACTAATTCACGGTCTAATAGGCCAAATGGTAAAAATATATCATAACCAAGGTATTTCAAATGTAGGCCTTTTTCGTCAACTTTAGCAACTTTAGTAACAATTGGTTTGTTTTCCTTATATGCTAATTCGATTTCTGCTAACTTTTCTTCCTTAAGTAGTGGGATTCTTGAAAGCAAAATAAAACTAGGTTCATCATTAATCTTCTTGATGACCGCTTTTACTCTGTCGCCTTCTTTAACAGCCCCGATGAATGAGGTGATAACGCCGTCATAAAATTCAACGAACATTCTCGCTTCCTCATGATTTTCAAGGGTTAAATAGATCAGTTTGTCTTCGACTTTGAAGACTTCACCTTCTACTCTGTCATTCACCTTAAGTTGTACTAGATTAACGTCCTTCATTTGTAGTTCTTCCATGGTATTTCTCCTTTTTCAATATTTCTTCTATGATACGGTTTGTTGTATCTTCCACACTGTAATGTGTCGTATCAATCACAATAGCATCATCTGCACAAATTAGTGGTGATTCTTTTCTAGTAGAATCTTTTCTATCTCGCTCGATGATTTCTGTTTCTAGTGCTTGGATATCTTGTTGAATCCCCAAGACTTCTTTTTCTTTTTGTCTTCTCTTAGCGCGTTCTTTAACCGCTGCTGTTAAAAAGATTTTTAAATCAGCATCTGGCATCACAACTGTTCCGATATCTCTACCGTCCATAATGACGTCAACGCCTTTTGCAGCTTCTTTTTGAATGTGTACTAATATTTTTCTCACATACGGAAAAGAAGACACTTTTGAAACATTTCTTGTTACTAAATCTGTTCTGATTTGATCGGTGACATCGATATTATCAATGTAGATTCGATCTTTATCATATCTCACTTTGATGCGCTCCATGAACTGGTAACTAGATTCATCATCTAAATCACTTCCTTGTTGAAGTGCATAATATGTAATGGCTCTATACATCGCACCGGTATCGATATGTGTTAAATTTAATTGTTCAGCAACACGCTTGCTGATGGTTGATTTTCCGCTTCCTGCAGGTCCATCAATCGCAACTTTAAATCCCGGCATGATTAACCTCCACACCCTTTAATTATATCACTATAGTGTATTTATTTCTATATGTATTAACGTTTTTTAATCTCACCAAAAAGTTTTTTAACTTCATGGATTTTCAGTGGTCTATAACTACCGCGTTCAACACCGTCTAAAGTTAAGTCTGCATAACCAATTCTAGTTAAGTTTTTAACTGGGAAACCGACTGTGTCAAACATCTTTCTGACTTGTTGGTTTTTACCTTCATGAATGATGATTTGAACCAAAGTGGTCATGTTTCTTTTATCGTATTCAACGACTCTGACTTGTGCAGGTCTTGTCACATAGTTTTCAATCGCTACCCCTGTTTTTAAGGCTTTGATGGCTACTTTAGTTAACATACCTTCTACCCTAGCTAAATAGGTTTTCTTCACTTCAAATTCAGGTCTTGTTAAATAAAAGGCTAAATCGCCATCGTTTGTAAATAACAATAAACCTGCGGTATCGAAATCTAGTCTACCAACTGGGAAAATACGGTTTTTCTTATCCATTTCATCAAATAAACTCATTACGGTTTTACGCTTTAAATCGTCTTTAACGGTTGTCACATATCCGGTTGGTTTATTTAATAGATAATAAACATGTTCTTCTTTTTCAATCAATCTGTCATCGACAGTGATTAGATCCTTTGGGGTAGTTGGGAAACCTGGTTCTAATACTTGTTCTCCGTTGACTTTCACACGGCCTGATTCGATGATTTCAACTGAACCACGACGTGATGCAACGCCAGCTTCTGCCAATCTTTTTTGTAATCTCATAAAATCCCCTCGCAATCCACTATTATTATAGCATAATATTCGAAATTCATAAAAAAAAGGGATGTTTTTTACCCTTAATTTTAGTGTTTATTTGTCTCTTGATACATAAGACCCATCTTGGGTACTTACAATGATCTTTTCGCCTTGTTCAATGAACATAGGAACTTTTACTAATAAACCGGTTTGAACAATCGCATCTTTTAACGCATTGGTCTTTGTATCGCCTTTCACGCCTGGAACAGTCTCAACCACTTCAAGGGTGACTTTGTCTGGTAATAATACACCAAGTACTTCAACTTCATTATAAAACATCACATCAACTTCCATGCCTTCATAAATGAATTTAGACTCATAAGCAATTTGAGCTTGTGTTAACTCAATTTGTTCGTATGTTTCTGAGTTCATGAATACGTGCATGTCACCTGATGAATATAAGTATTGCATTCTCGTTTTGTCAATTTGTGCTTTATCTACTTTTTCACTGGCGTTAAATGTGTAATCGATGACTGAGCCCGTACGTAAATTTCTCAATTTTGAACGAACGAAAGCTGCACCTTTACCTGGTTTAACATGCATGAATTCAATGATTTGGAATATGTTACCGTTAAAGCTAATGGTTAAGCCGGTCTTAAAATCACTTGTACTAATCATTTGTTACCTCCATAAAAAATACCTTTTTAATTATATCATATAATAGACTATTGTAAATGTTTTTCTACTAATTCTTTGACTGCAAGCACATAACTTTGTGCTTTTTGACCTTTAATATAGACATCTGCTAATGGTTTTAAGTAATCTAAATGCCTAAAAGGTTCTCTAGATTCGATGTCAGATAAATGCACAACTGCTTTTTTGATTGAAACTAATTCGAATGCGTCTCTTAACGCAACCGAAGTATGGGCGAACCCACCAGGGTTAATCACTAAACAGTCATAATCATCCGATCCTTGGAGTAAATCGATTAAATTGCCTTCATGATTGGATTGGTAAAAATCAAACTCAATGTCAGGGTATGTATCGGTTAACAGTTGGTTGATATCCAACATCGTTAATGTCCCATAATGGGTTTGATTACGTTTACCTAACATATTTAAATTTGGGCCGTGGATGATTAAACATTTCATATGATTTGTTTCTCCTTTAGTGCCTTCATAATCGCATCAACCGTTTTTGATGTGTCGTGGTCATTGGCAATGATGATATCGGCAAAGAATATATACTTTAATATCCGTTCATCTTTTAATGCTTGTAAGGTCTTGGTTTTTAATAATGGTCTTGGAAAATCGTGTTTAATTCTAGATTCAATGATGTCGATTTCGGTATCCAAATAGATGGTGATACCCTTCATCAAGGCCTTGTTTCTATTTTGTGTGACGATGCCACCACCGGTTGACACCACTAGGTCATCACACGTAGAGACTTCTTCTAGTGCTTTTGTTTCTAAATCACGAAACATTTTTTCACCATATTGTTCGAATAGTTCATCTACAAACATTAAAGCATCTCGTTCTATTTTATGATCTAGGTCAATAAACGTCTTTGAGAGTTTGTCGGCAAGTAACTTGCCTATGGTCGTTTTACCTGAACCAGGCATACCGATTAAATAGATGTTCATTTTTTGTCCTCCAAAAATGATTTAATGGCAAAAGCCATGTCATCATATGCTTTTTGTTTATCTTCAACTGTGATGATTTTGGCATCCATTTGATGTTTAAACCACGTTTCTTGTCTTTTAGCTAAGTGTCTTGTTTTCTGTTTGATCAATGAAATGGCATCTTCTTTAGTCATCAAATGATCTAAGTAGGCATTCAGTTCTCGATAACCCAAAATGTTGGGTTTGATGCCATCTTGTCTTAACGTTTCAACTTCTGCTAGAAAACCTAAAGACATTATGATATCGACCCGTTGATTAATTCTTTCATAAAGTTTGTCTCTATCCATCGTTAAATATAGAATGAGTGCATCATAAAGTGGCACATCTTTTTTATCTAAACTGGAACGCTTTTTGTCATCTGCAATCTGAAGTGCACGCAATACACGTCTTCTATTATTAGGGTGTAACAATTTGGTCGCCTCAAAATCTTTTTCCTTAAGCATGTCAAAAAGTGTTTCATTGCTATAATGTTCTAAGGTAGATTCTAAAGCGAGGTCTCGTTTTGGTGCATCAAATTCATAATCATATAAAGCCGCTTTGATATATAGCCCGGTCCCACCAACAATAAATGGGACATCAATTAATTCGATTTTTTCTCTGACCAAGCGTTGAAAGGTTGCGACATCAAATGGCTCATTTGGTGACATGATATCAATCAAATGGTGTTTAATGCCTTTTTTCTCAGATTCGGTTATTTTTGCAGAACCGATATCCATCCCTTTATATACTTGAACAGAATCCCCACTGATGACCTCGGCATGAAACGTTTTTGCAAGTGATATTGATAAGTCGGTTTTTCCGACTGCGGTAGGTCCGCATATAACGACTACCTTTTTCATACAATCCGCTTAAACATTTTCTCGATTTCATAAAGCGAGAAAGAAATGATGACTGGTCTACCATGTGGGCAATAATACGGGTTATCACAAGCTTGTAAGTCTTTAAATAGATGGTTTATTTCATCCATGGATAATGCTTTATTGGCTTTAATAGCGCCTTTACAACTGATATCCTTGGCTAGTTGATCTCTTAATAATGCCACATCGATTTGTTGATAGTCTTGTAGCTGATCGATAAAACCATATACCATATAATCGATATCTTTATCTTCTATCCAAGCTGGTTTCTCTCTTAACAAATAGGTGTAATCACCAAACGGTTCTAATATTAAGCCATATGATTTGATCAATGGCAAATTGGTTTGAATGGTTTCTGTTTCGCTTGGTTTGAATTGCATTTGAATTGGTGTTAAGAGTGGTTGAGTAGTTTGTGATACATCGCCAAGTCTAATAAAAATACGTTCATACCGAATGCGTTCAGCTGCAGCATGCTGGTCGATTAAAAATAATCCATCTTGATTTTGAAATAATAAGTAAGTCCCAGCATATGCACCAATATAATCCATATCTGGTAATTTGCGTTTTGATTTTTCTAGTGGCACTTGATTGTCAGGTGCTGGATAGCTTGGTGCTTCTTCAATCTCACTGAATAGCAATTCGAACCCAGATACTTTCATGTATTTGTCTTCTTTTTTTAAGACATCTGGAATCGATTGTGGTTTTGATTCAAATGCTTTTCTAATCGTTTCTCTGATTAAACCAGCAATGACATACTCATTTGAAAACTTGATTTCACGCTTTTGTGGATGAACGTTGACATCGATTAAACTGGCATCCAATTTAATATCAATGAGTGCAATTGGATATCTGCCAACCATTAAGTGGGTATGATACCCTTCAATGACACTGTTGATCAATAAGTAGTTTTTGATGGTTCTACCATTGACAAGGATAACGATGTCATTTTTCTTTGACCTTGTGACGACTGGTTTAATGAGATATGCACTGATTTTGATGTCATCCTTTGTTTGATGGTAATCGACTAAATTGGTTGCAACATCGTTGCCATAAACCGCATTAAATAAGTGTTGGTAGTTTGAATCGCCATGTGATTGTCTAACGATTTTATCGTCGTGAGTTACTAAAAAAGCAATATTCGGATTGGATAACATCATTTCATCACACACTTCAAGCATGTGTGCCAGTTCAGCTTGTGGTGACTTAATGTATTTAAGTCTTGCAGGCACATTGTAAAACAAGTCATTGATCGTGACAATTGTCCCGATATTGAGTGGTGCAAAACCTTCTTTGGTTAATTTACCACCCTCATAAATCACTTCATATGGGTCTGAATCCGTTGTCTTGGATGCAATCTTCATCTTTGATACAGATGCAATCGCTGGAATGGCTTCGCCTCTAAACCCTAGACTTTTTATATGGGCTAAGTCATATTCGTTTTTGATTTTAGATGTGGCATGTCTTAAAAAAGCAAGATGGATATCTGCTTTTTCCATGCCAATGCCATTGTCAACGACTTTAATTTCTTGTAAACCATTGTCTTTTAAATGGACTTCAATTTTAGTTGATTGTGCATCGATTGCGTTTTCAAGTACTTCTTTTAATGCACTTGCTGGTCTAGTGACAACTTCTCCAGCAGCAATCATGTTGGATAAACGGTCATCTAGTTTTATGATTTTTGCCAAAGAACATCACTCCTTTACTTTAATTCGTCTTGTAGTTTCTTGATTAATAATAGCGCATCTAGTGGGCTAAGTGTATTTAAATCAGTTGATTTTAGCGTTTCAATCGTATCTAGTTCTTTTGAAGAAATATAGGTTAAATCTTCCGTTTCTTCAAAGTTGAATAAGTTTAGTAAGGCGGTTTTCTTTTTGTCCGCTTCTAAATGTTTTAAGATTTCATCGGCTCTTCTGATCAATGGTTTTGGTAACTTGGCAAGTTCTGCCACATTGATCCCGTAAGACTTATCAGTTGGGCCTTCTTTGATTTTATGTAAGAAGACGACACTCCTTTTTTCTTCAGCTGCCATGACATGGATGTTTCTCAATCGTTTTAAGGACTGTTCTAGTACCGTTAATTCATGGTAATGGGTTGAGAAAAGCGTCGTCGATTTTAGTTTTTCATGAACATATTCAATGATGGCTTGTGCAAGTGCCATGCCATCATAGGTAGCTGTCCCTCTACCAATCTCATCAAAGATTAATAAGGAATCACTGGTTGCTTCTTTAATGGCCTCATTGGTTTCTAGCATTTCTACCATAAACGTCGATTGTCCTTGGCTTAAGTCATCAGATGCCCCAATGCGGGTGAATATCGCATCAAATAGCGGCATGCTAGCTTGATCAGCTGGAACAAAACAACCCATTTGTGCCATCACAACGTGTTGTGCGAACATTCTCATATAAGTCGATTTACCACTCATATTTGGGCCAGTAATCAGTAAGATACCAGCTTCATCTAGCTTAACATGATTGGAGACGAAATTGCCTTGTAATGCAATTTCGACAACCGGGTGTCTGCCATTTGTGATGTCAACTGCTCGGCTAGTAGTCATGGTTGGTCTAACATATCGATTATCCTTAGATACTTTTGCCAGATTGGACATGGCATCTATATAAGCAACGTCATCAGACAATTGTTGTAAGTCTTTGGTATAACTAGACACCTTATCTCTCAATTCGATAAATAGTTCATATTCTAGTTGTGTTTGTTTTTCTGCTGCTGATAGGATAAAGGCTTCTTTTTCTTTTAATTCTTTCGTAATGAAGCGTTCTGCGGTTGTTAAAGTTTGTCTTCTTTCGTAACCAAATTCATCTTTCACTAAATCCAAATTGCCCTTAGTGATTTCAATATAATACCCAAATACGCGGTTATAGCCTATTTTTAAGTTTTTTATACCTGTTCTAAACTTTTCATTTTGTTCAAACTCTAGCATCCATGTTTTACCATGTGAAGCGGCATTTTTTAAATCGTCTAAACCTTGATGATAACCACTTTTAATCATGCCACCTTCTTTTAATGTGAGTGGTGGATTGTCTTCTATGGCTTGTTCTAATAATAGATGTAGTTCACTTAAATCTTGCATATCTTCTTGATATTGATCTAATAAAGGTTGATTAAAACTACTTAATGCAGACTTAATCAACGGTATTCTAGATAGGGTTTGTTTGAGTTGAGCTAAGTCTTTTGCGTTGGCATTTTTGGTTGCAATCCTAGTGGTAATACGTCTTAAATCATACACACCTTTCAGACTTTCTTTTAGTGTGTTTAAAGACAACAACGACGATTGAAATGCATCGATTGTATCGTATCTTTTCGTGATGACTTCTATATCTTTACTTGGTTCATCCATGAATTTTCTGACTAATCTCGAACCAAGTGCTGTGACACAATGATCGAGAATATCGATTAAGGTTGCCCCTTTATGGCGGTTTTGTGTGTCTGTTAATTCTAAGCTCAATCGAGAGTGATGATCGATCTTTAAGAAAGCATCTTTTTCGATGACTTCTAATTGATTAAACTGTTCTAAGTCATTCTTTTGTGTATCTTTTAAATAATATAACAAGAGCCCTAATGCCTCTTTAGATGGGCCAGTTAATTGGTCATTCAACTGGTGCTCTAAAATGACATCTGAAGTCGAGACTAACACCATTTGTTCTAGGCGTTGAAATAGTTTTTTCTCTGTTGATTTCAATACAATTTCTTTTAAATCTAGTCTCAATATATGCTTAAATAACGCAGTTTCATCTAAATCCACTAATAGATTAAGGTCACCTGTTGATAAGTCTGCATATGCTAAAAAATAGCTGAACCTATCTTGCACCACCGCACCAATATAATTATAAGTAGATGCATTTAAAATGCCTTCATCCATAATCATACCTGGTGTAATGAGTTTAACGACTTCACGTTTAACTAACCCATTCCCTGGTTCTGTAACTTGTTCAACGATTGCGATTTTAAATCCTTTTTGGATTAACCTTTGTGCGTAAGGTATCACGGCGTGATGTGGTACACCACACATTGGTACTCTTTCTTCAACCCCTGCATCTCTGCCTGTCAGTGCAATTTCTAATGTTTTGGATGCGATAATGGCATCGTCAAAGAACATTTCGTAAAAGTCACCTAATCTAAAAAAGACTATCGCATCCGCGTAGTCCTTTTTAATGTCTAGATATTGTTGCATCATCGGGGTGTATGTAACGTCTTTTTTGCCCATACAATCACCTTTCTAATTCTCTATAAGTTAAAATATGTTGTTAAACCAGTTCATAAATGCATCAAAATTAAATAGGTAGTTTTTATCAATGAATGATTTAACCATACTTGCAAATTCAAAGCCTGGTGCTAAGATTCTATCTAAAATATCACCATTGCCATATTCACCAAGTGTAATGATACCATAAACTCTTAAGAATCCAATCAATGCATAAACGATTGCTAGTGTAATCACGGTGAAAACAGTCCAGAACAAAATCCTTCTAGCCTTACTCTTCTGTTTCTTCACTTTCTTCGTCTTGCCTTTAGATTCGGTTTCACTTAATTCAACTTTTTCAGGTTGACTAGCCGATAATTCTACAGGCACTTGGTCTGTTTCTTCAATGGTCTTGGTTTCTTGTTTTTCGACTTGATCCCATTGTTTTTTGTCTAATGTGGTTTCAAACCCATTGATAAAGGTTGGTTTGATGATTGGTCGTTGTGCTTTTTCATATGCTTTGTCCAACATCAGTTGGTGATATTGGTTCAAATCCATTCTTAAAGCTTTGATTTCATCTACTAATCCTTGAAGTGCTTCCTTGGTAATTGATTCAACAACGACGGTTTCTTTTTCTTTGACCATTTGTGGTTGTTGATATTGATAATAAACAGGTTGTGGCTGTGGTTGAGGTTGAACTTGTGGCTCTGGTTTTGGTTCAGGTTTTGGTTCAGGCTTAACTTCTGCCTTAGGTTCTACTTCAGGTTTATATGCCTCAACAACGGTTTCATCTACCATTGGTTCTGGTTGTAGTGCTTCTACTTCCTCCTCAATGATTGGTTCAGCTTGAACGTCTTCAACAAAGAAGCGTTCAGTTGGTTTGATTTCTTCATAAACGCCTGGATTGGTTGGTACATAGTACTGTGCCTTCGTTTCTTTTGCGTTTGAAAGAATATATTCAATGATTTCTTCTTTCTTTAATTCGATTGAAGCTTTAATGTTATGTTCAATGGCAAAACGTTGCAATTGAATAACCGCTAACCGTTTAACCTTGTCTTCAAGTTCTTTCGTGTAAATATCTTGAGATTTTAATTCTCTGATGATGATATCGACCAGTTCGTTCTTTTTCAAACGTCTTGGTACATCTACACCAAACTTTAACCCGATTTCGCGCAATTCAACTAGCGTCGAACTCTTATAAAGAACTGGTCTAAATATTTCTGGTGTTAAACCATCAATTTCATTTGGTTCATCAAAGAAAATAGAATTTAATTTGTCATGATACGTTTGAGAATCTTCTAAAACTGGACCGATATTGGCGAAATGGTTTTTAGTCTCATTAACAAAAGACACCAATTCTTTATCTGGTACACGCTTTTCTATCATGTAAGATAATAAATCTAGCCATAGCGATTCGCGGGCTTTCTTTTCAAGTTCTTCTGATTTGAACTGCGGTAAAAGATTAACCAACTGCGACTCAGAGAAATTGTCATACCATGATAAACGGTAATTGACTTCATCGGAAAGGGTTTGTTGGACAATTTGTCTAGATGTGACGTAGCCATCCAGTTCTTTACGAAGTGCACTCATTCTAAGCTTACGTGGCGCGGTAAGTCCAATTGACTCAAAGAAGCGAACCACTTTTTCTGCAGGATAATAAATCAGTGTTTGCACAACTGTTTCAACTTTTAACTTCTTATCACCCATTTTGATTTCACTCAACATTGTTAGAATTGCCATAATATCCCTCCATTTATTCTCTTTACTTATCTATATAATACCTCATTCACCCTATTATAGCAAGTATTGTAATCGATATAAAAAGCGAGTAAATAGGGTTATCCCACTATTTCTCGCTTACAAAATTATATTTAGTTAGCTCCTTATTTATTTCAGTTTCAATGATTTCTTTAACCTCAATTAAAATATCATTTAACTCGTTTTGTAAATCTAAATATGTTTCGACCAAAGGGTTATTTTCAATCTCACTGCGCATCACTTCATAGTCCTGTTCAAACTGGATGATGGCGTTTTTCTTATTAATGGCTTTGGCATTCACCAGTTGTCTTTGTAGTGCCTTCATCTCTGCCAATTTCTTCAATAAAACCTTATCGCCATTGATGGTTTCTTCAAATTTGTGATAGCGTTTGATGAGCTCTGAATCATCAAATAGTGCTAGTAATTCTGCTACTTTACTCAACGGCTTCACCAATTAAAAACCAGGTTCTAGCAATCGTTACTTTAACATCCACGATTTGCCCGATTAAGGTTTTACTACCTTTAAAATTGACTAGCTTATTGTGCTCTGAGTAACCTGCTAAAATACGGTCGTCATGTTTTGATGTACCATCGACTAATACTTTAATGGTCTTACCGACATATTTCGTGCTCGCCCTTAAATAACCATCGTTTACGACTTTATTCAAACGTTTTAAGCGTTCCTTCTTTTCTACCTCAGGGATGTTATCCTCAAAGGTTGCTGCTGGTGTACCTGCTCTTTTTGAGAAGATAAACGTATAAGCTCCCTCAAAGTTTACACGATTCACTAAGTCCAGTGTTTCAAGAAAATCTGCTTCTGTTTCGGTTGGAAATGCCACAATGATGTCTGTGGTTAATGCAATATCTGGTTTTGCTTGTTTTAGTTTTTCGATGACATCCAGATAATGTTCTTTCGTGTAATGTCGGTTCATTTTCTTTAATACTGCGTTACTGCCAGATTGAACTGGTAAATGAAGATGAGGCATCACCGATTGACATACCTTAAACGCAAGAATGGTCTTATCGTCGATGTCGTGTGGATGTGAGGTTGTAAAACGGATTCTTGGCATACCAAGTTTGTCTAAATCCATTAATAGATCGCCTAAGGTATAATCAAGATCTTTGAAGTCTTTACCATACGCATTGACATTTTGACCTAGTAATGTGACTTCTTGATAACCTGCTTCTACCAATTCTTTCACTTCTTGTATGATTTCATCTGGTCTTCTCGAACGTTCTTTACCACGTGTATAAGGCACGATACAATATGTACAAAATTCGTCACAACCAAACATGATATTTACCCATGCTTTAAATTGGTGTGCTCTGACTTTTGGCAGATTTTCAACGATGCTGCCTTCTTCAGAAAACACTTCAATGACACGTTCTTTATTAAAATAGGCTTGTTCAATATATTGTGGTAACAAGTGAATGTTGTGTGTACCAAATACCAAATCAACATGTTCATATTTCTCTAAAATACGATTAACGACTTTTTCTTCTTGTGCCATACAGCCACAAAGCCCTAAAATCAAATCAGGGTTTTTACGTTTTAACGGTTTTAATCTACCTAATTCTCCCCAAATACGGTTTTCTGCATTTTCTCTAATCGCGCACGTATTAATTAATATGATGTCCGCTTCAGTCTCAGCATCTGTTTTCGTATAACCCATGTTATTTAATATCCCAGCCATGGTTTCACTATCCGCTTCATTGCCTTGACAACCGTAAGTTTGAATTTTGTATGTTTTACCGATGCCAAGTTTTTCGAACTTATGTTCTAGTTCGAATGACCCATGCTCAGTTTCATTTTTTGTTCTTTTTCTCGCCTTTTTTAAGTCAGGCGTGAAATATTTATCGATATCTATCAATTTAATCACCTATGAAAAGTATACACGAAAGGTACTATGATTTCAATGTTAAGCGCTTATCAAAGCAAAAGTGCCTACAAAAATGTAGACACTTTATAATTAATATTTCTAGTTTGCGTTAATTGCGTTGATGATTGCAGATTCATCGGTTGGACTTACTTTGATATCAACTTCAATACCCATTTCAATGGAGTTAAAGTTTTTATCTGATAATACACCGACACTACTGATGATCAATGCTTGTCCATCTGGCAACAAGATGACTTCAATCGATGAAGCCCCACCTGATGAGTTTTGACCAATGATGGTTGCGAATCCGCCATCTTTAGCCATAGACGTCATTAAGTTTGCTGCTGAGAATGTCACAGGTGATGTTAAGATATACCAATTGACATCCACTGCATTATTTTCTGAAAAATAACTGAATGCTGCAGTTGCGTTATCTGTTGCATTCTTTTGATAAATATTCATTGGATCTTCAGTCATATAACCCATAACTTGGATGGTTGCACCTAAGTTACCGCCACCATTACAAGATAAATCGACCACAATGTTTTCAACCGTACCTAATGCTGTAATTGTATCTAAACTTGATTTAAATTCAGCTGGGGTGTCTGTGTCGAATCCATCGATATAAATAAAGGCTGTTTTGCCACCGTCGACTACTTTATATAGTGGTTTCATGGCACATGCGCTTTGGATTGCAAAATAAGAATCATAATAAGCGGCAACCCTTGGACCTAAATCATTTAATGTTAGGTTTGAGTTACCATTAGAACCTGCTGGTCCATTGACACCTTCCATTAAATAAGATGTATGTAGATCGTCAAGTGCATTAGCAAACTCAAAGGTGCCTCTATACATATCATTATCAGTACCAGCAAACATCTTCGCTTGATGGTTTTGTAACATATCATAATAAGTGCCGACTTCTTTAAGTGGTTTTAACCCATAAAAATAGTCCATAACAAACGCTAAATGATTATATGTTGAACGTCTTAAGGCAACCGATGCATTTAGACCATTTTCAGCGCTCGTTTGAATTTGTGACACAACCGTTGCGTCATCCATCAATTGATAGGAATCCACACCATATAATTTTTCACCATTATAGTAAACATCAAACATCCCACCTGAGAAAAATTGATTGGCTACTGCAAATGGAATTAAATATTTGCAGTAGCCAATCAATTTTTCACCATTATAGTAAACATCAAACATCCCACCTGAGAAAAATTGATTGGCTACTGCAAATGGAATTAAATATTTGCAGTAGCCAAT